>JASFEF010000116.1:0-8975 GCA_050124975.1 Candidatus Thorarchaeota archaeon
CAATTTCATCATACGGTGTTAATGGAAGTGGATTCCAATCAACTGTTGTCAGACGATGACTCGCATAGACTGTTACTACTATGACCTGGTTCTGATAGTATGGTAGTTGTCCACTTGTCCAATTTAACCAAACTCTCAGTTCGCATGCTCCCAACCCTGTCAACAGGTCAGTATCAAATGTAATCCGATATTCACCCGGTCGAGTTGCAGTATCGATTTCAAGTATAATCATGTCAGCTTGAGTCAATGTTTGACCAGCGGTCAGTATATCGATGTAGATGTGAAGATTACCAGCGTATGGTCCAGTACTATTCACTATACCAGTCATTCCACCAAGATCATAGTAGACAATACTGAACGATACATCTTCACCATATGCTGTATCAATAGGACTTTCCCCAACGTAGATATCAGTCGGAGATGCCACTATGTTCACTAGCGTTGACAATGAGAGATTGGAATACTTCAGATTCACTCCAATCCAATTCATTGTAATATCAAGTTGTATGCTACCAACATCTCCCCACTGGTTAGCAGGTATCTGTATTGCGTAGAGACCACCAGAGGTGATACTCGATACATAGTATGTCGGAAACGGAAGTGTTGGACTAGTAATGATAAGTTCAACATAACCGCCTAGAGTTGTACCATTCACAATCCCAGTTGTTGCATCAACATCATAGTAGACAAGATTTACAGAGATATTGCCAGTGTACGGAGTTGGATCAACTGAGTTGTTTAGATAGAGTGATGTCAGATGAGTCCGAAGTTCCACAGTGACAACAAAGGAGTGGTTCTGAGCTCCATATTGCTCAACATTGAAGAGAACATCATACGAGTCCAGAACATCATCATCCATTGAATAGATGACAACCTCATAGACACCAGGACTTGCAGTTTCTGTCACCGTATAATTTTGATCACCAGTCTCGTGAATATCAGACCAGTTGCAGCTGATTGCACTCTCTGCGCCTGAGATAGGAGCTAGAAGGTCAGTATCTCGATATGTGATTGTGAAGGAAGTAGTATATCCAACGGGGAGCGAAAGCAGACTTGAAGATGGTATTGCGGATGTATGAAGCTCACGTACATTGACTGAAAGGATTATCGACCTTGTTTCGAAATGGTCCTTTGAGGATGTGATTTCAACAGGGTACACATTAAGGGGTGCTCCTGTTGTATCAAGACTTAGGACGTAATGACCAGGAGATTCTTCAACGACACTGTAACTCTGAGACCAGTTGCACGTTATGCTAGCAGCCGTTACAGGTTGGGCGAGCATATCCTCAAAGTAAACATGCAACTCTGCATCATATCCACTTGGAACATCAATCCCAGGGGCATCAGACGAGTACAGGTCAGTTTCGTAAATTACATTGACTGTGAATGTTTCTGATAGCGAATCGTAATTTGCCTTAGTCCAGACTAGGTCGATTTCATATTGACCATTTGAGGGGAGTGCACCAGTATCCAGGTTCACACTGTACTCTCCGGTACCCATATCATTTACAGTTCCTGAACCAAAGTCTCCAGTGTATGTCATGACACCAGCCGGAAGAAGGTCTCCGTTATCCGTATCATTGACTCGTAGCTGAAGGAACACATTCGTACCATAGGTTGTGTTGAAGCTCCATGTAGTCCGACCCTCAAGTGGATACTTGACTGACATCTGAGTTGAGTGGTCGATGTCGAAAGCACGTGTGAAGTATCCAATATTGTGGACCTCAGTTCCTGAGTTTGAATCATCGAGAAAGGCATGTACTTCCCAGTCACCGACTCTTGCAGACACCGCATCCAAGTTCACATAGGAGGAAGTCGCATAACCACTGCCATCCACCGATGCGGTGAGTGTATCCCAGACTTCTCCATGGGAATCATATATTGAAAAAGTGACTTGGTCACTTTGATAGCTAGCAGGAAGCACAGCACGGAACCTCGTATCTTCATTAGCTCTGAATGTCCTAGTTTGTACCCACTGTCCGAGACCGTCATTCCAGACCTGCAAGTTGGTAATCATATTGGGAGAGGTGCCACGTATCATCCAGAAACCATTCGGGTCAGGTAAACCAATTTCGTAGACCGACACATTGACAACACCATCACCTGGGTCTCCGAAGCTCCATCCACTAGTGAGATTCGTATATCGATGGAATGGTTCAGATACGAACGTAATATCTCGATTCAAGGGTAGAGTCACGTTATAGAAGAAAACATCACCATAACCACTTGGTACCGATACATAGTAGTTAGTCTCCCAATTCACATCAGTGGCATTGTTAATAACATAGTTGTCACCCAGCGTGATGAGTTCTGTGTCATTCACCGTCGGAGACTGTAGTTTTCTTGCGAAAACCCAGACATCTACATCCAGATTCACAAAGATATCTAAGTCTGGATCTGGAGGATTCGGAGATGGTGTCCAAGAGAAATTCGCCCAAGCTTCTCCCTGTGTCCATGGACTTGGAGGAGTGTAGCTTGCAGTGCCCAATCCAAATATTGGATCTGAACCGTCGAGTACATTGTCAACATCAACTCCATTCATCTGTAGATTGACATCTTCTGGTGTTGCCTTTGCTGTAATGTAGATGACTATGTTATCCATTCGACCTAGAGGGTTGATGTCCGGTCTCCACCATTCTAGAGCTGTTGTCCTCAAACCCGCCCAAATAGAAACATTGGGGAGTGTCAGAAATGATGCATCTATTTCGATGTATCCAGTCGAATACCAGATTAGATCATCCTCAAACGCGTCAAATGCTAGATTCCAAAGGTATGTTCCACCGTTGTCTGGGTCGCCTACTGAAACGAAAAGCTCAAAGAATCCAGTCATTATTCCCCATGCAACATCACCCCAATAATCAAGAGAAATGCCAATTGATGAAACATCACCACGATCAATGGTTATGTTCTGAACCATATACGCCTTGTCGCCTACATCATACCAGTCGCCGTAGAGACCTCCACCAGCGTCATAGTAATACCCATCCATCCAGAAACGCGCGCAATCATCTCCAGCGCCATGCCCATCAGCTTCCCATTGGGAGGTCATTGCGTTTGTATAAGAGGGACCAAAACCTGAAGGTTCATCGTGAGTTAAGAAAGTCCAATGAGAGGTATCGTCCAATCCAGGATTCTCTATCCAGTTTCTATTCTCAGTGACACTTGTGATGTTTGCAAACGCACCATATCCTTCCCATCCATCACCAAGAGGAACAGACAGGTCAGCTGTTGTGGTAGTCTGAGTTGCTGATACATAGTCCATTTGTTCATCTGTAAATGTATCAATGCGAACACCAGATTCATCCGCATAAAGCGGATCCCCAGTTCCTGATTGTTGTGTTGGAACATCAGAAAGATGAAATTCCTGGAGCACTTCATCGGGAGCTATCTCAATTGTTTCTCCGTTTGAAAGCTCGACAGTTTTGCTGTCCGCAGTTTCTTGTGCAAAAGCCAATGGATTTTCAGGTACAATAATGGCGCCTAAAAACAAAGGTAGAAGCACAATAAGCAAACCTATCTTCTTCTTTAGCTTCATTGGATGGTCTCCTCAATAGGCATGTATACGACTAAGTCGACTGGATGATTGTCTAGTGTTTTACCTCTATATGAATAGATGTGCGTCATAGAAATCGTCAGACTGTTCGATTTTTCGATGGATGTCATATTATCACTACAATACGCCATTCAGCAGATAGAGTCTAAATATCCACCCAGAAAATCCTGTCCTTGATTTCCTCAATTGTACTAGGCCAGAGATTATATGATAATGCAACCATTGCCATTAGAGGTACAGTTTCATCAACCATGAAAGATTCAAGATCATGACAGTAGTACAATGGAGTGATGTCAACAGTTTTCATATGGTTTTCAGCTATGTCAAGCCAGAGTAGATTTGGACACTCTCTCAAGGGGCTCAAATCAATCTGGAGTATCCCAGCTGCTCGTATCCAAAGACCTTCCAGAGCTTTGCAGCTACTCAACGGTGAGAGGTCTAGTTTCTCGAAACGATTACCTTCTAGGAAGAGCTCTTGAAGGTTCAGGCATCCGGATAATGGAGTTAAGTCAATATCAAACAACTCGTTGTTGTCAAGTCTTAGGAAACGGATTGCAGTACACTTTCTCAATGGGGACAAATCTATTTCTTGGAAATCATTCGATTGAAGATTCAATTCTTGAAGTTTCAGACATGACATCAATGGAGAGAGGTCTATTCTCTTTAATTTGTTAATTTCAAGTGAGAGCACGTCCAAGTTTAGGCAGTTCTCGAGACCTGTAAGATCTATTGATGAAATTAGATTAGAGCCAAGTATCAGTCTTTCAAGACTGGGGCATTCTTTCAAGGGTTCTAAATCAATAGAACGAATCAGATTAGCTGAAAGATTGACATCTCGAAGAGTCTTACATTGAATTAGCTGGGACAAGTCAATGTCAATAATATTGCGTCCAGAGAGATCAATCTCTATCACGTCGTCCTGTGTCTGGAAATACAACTCAACACCATTTTCTATTGTGAATGTTATATGAATCTCAGCCATACGATAGACTCCCAGCCTATCTTTTGCGTGTGTAATGCTGTATTTCTATTCATAAATCGTTGAGTATTATATGTCAAGTGGTGCTTGAGGTTCTGGCACTTCGTGAGACCAGTCTATAGTCTCAAGTTTTTCACCAATGGGTACAGGGAAGTAATGAAGATGTTTGAGTTTGTGATTTGCAGTAAGAACAGTTGTATCGTCAAAGACTAGTGATTCGAGATTTCCAAAGTAAAACAACACTGAGATATCGAGTCTTTGGATTGCATTCTCGTTGAGATGAAGGTAACGCAGGTCAGTTGATTTGGATAATGGACTGAGGTCTAAATCACGAAGAAGATTACCTGAGAGGATGAGATACTGTAATTTGGACAATCCTCTAAGTGGTTCGAGATCTATTCCTTTGAGTCGATTGTCAGAAATGTAGAGCCATCGAAGCTCCTTGCATTTGCTAAGGGGTGATAGATTGATCTCAGTCAATCTGTTGTCGGATAGTTCAAGTGCTTGGAGTTCAGAGCATCGTGATAATGGTTCGAGGTCAATGTAAGTCAATTCGTTTGAGGTAATACTGAGTATTCGTAGATTTGAGCATGATGATAATGGAGAGAGATCTATCTCTGTCAGCAAATTCGTATCGAGGTTGAGCTTCTCAAGTCTTGAGGTATGACCCAATGATTCTAGACTGATGGATTTGATACTGGCATCTGAAAGGTCGATTTCTGGATAATTATCATCTTTTTCAACCTGATACTTCTCTCCATCCGATGCAACATATCTTATCATGAACCTGGTCACACTTACCTCTCCAGATATACAGATAATCTAAGCTTGATTTCTTTTGTGCTTATGTCCTTGAACCATAATAAAGGTCACTAGCAAGATGAAAATCTGTTAAAGCTGATATCTAGGTCCTATCAAGATGAGCCCATGGTAGTGGATCAGGAGTCGTCTCAATGAATCTACAAATTATCTCACGAACTCCATCAGGATTGTGAACACCATCGAACACAAGAGCAGGTTTTTCATCACCCTCTGAGGTATAGATTTCTACATCACCCATTCCGACCTTACGTTCATCAGGCGGACCACTGGAGTGAAGGACCGCAATTTCATCATAGAAGACCCTCATAGTCTTCCTGTAGATGACTCCCGTTCTCACTCTGACATTCCAAGTTGTGATGATGTAAAGTGTAAACCATCGTCGACTCTCAGCCCAGGAAACAAGCAAGATTCCAAACACCATTGCACCTGCGCTTAATGACCATGACACAAGATCTCGGCCAAGACCCCCATAAGAAGTAACAGTCATGAATCCAGTTCCAACAATGAATACAACTGTGCCAAATACGTAATAGAAGATGAAGGATGCACGCTTGGGGTAGAATATACTCACCAACCGCTCCCTCTTGTCTGCTGGAAAGGGCTCTCCAGGACTTGGCTCAGTCATGTGGCTCACTCGCGTGTTTCAGTGTATCCAACTTATGAACATGTCGAATGTCTAAAATCAAGTGATGCCCGATGCAGAAACGCACCAGGCTCCAAACCTCATTCGAGCTATCTACGCAGGATAGATTTCCCAGAGAGTATCACAAGCATGCACTACGTGACCAACTAAGGTTCGAATCTCTTCACCAGTAAGATCTGTATCGTTGGTTTCAGCGATTACGATAATGTCATCATCGTCGTCGATGGCAAACTTCACACCATTGGCTTTCCAAGATTCTTTCAGCATGTCATATGCCAGTTTCATTCTCTTAGTTTCCTCAACCTCATAGAAGTTGGTGAAGGGTGCGACGATGTAGGCCCATGACTCATCTTTGTTTGTGACGATTTTGATCTTCAAATCCTCAAAGTGGTCTGTCTTCCACCTCATCATCAGAACGTTGTCTTCACGTGTGTACTTAATGTCAACAGAATCAAGCAATGAAGCAATATGGTCTACTATACTCAGTTCGAGCACCTCTATCGGTCGATGCAATTTATTCCATATTAAGGTGTTTGGGGCAAGTAGGTCCATATGAAAAGGTTAAATATATATCGTGCCACATACTATATCGTCGTACGTAGTATCAAGGGGATTGTAAAGACATGATAAGCGATGATGACAAAGCAGGACCCGAAACTGAATATGAGAGATGGTCGCTGGAGATCCGACGTGGGGCTTTGTCTTTAGCTATTCTTGCAATTATCCTCGATGGCGAATCCTATGGCTACGACATCATGAAGAAACTTGGTCAAGAGAAGTATGACGCCCTTCAACTTGAGCCAAGCACTACATACCCCCTTCTACGCAGGTTGGAGAAAAGGGGAATCCTAGAGGGAAGATGGTCTGACACCTCAGGCAAACGGAGAAGGTTATACTATGTCACAAGAGATGGGCGAAGAATATTGCGGAGGATGGTGAAGAGTTGGCGAAGCTTGAACAGTCAATTGATGCTTCTGATAGAGGAGGCAGGTCTAAAATGACAGAAGAACCAGATAGGGTCATAGAAGAGTATCTAGATCTGGTCAAAGAACACCTTCCAGAATCAATCTCAGAGGAAGTAATTACTGAACTTCGGACCTACATGGTTGAAACAGCCTGTGATCTAGGAGGAGGCGAGATCACCATGCAATCTGCAAAGAAGGTGGTTGCGAAGTTTGGGGCTCCAAGCGAGGTGGCAGAGGAATACAAGTTCTCAATGCTTCCGGAAACAATACCTGTTTCTACATCTGATGTAAAATCCATAAAGAAGCAAAAAGAGGAACACGAGGAGCTAAAACCTCGAAGGGACCCTACCGCATCCTACATGGAGGTACTCCTTCAGGGTGTATCAATTGCTTTTGTCTGTTCAGTCCTAGTGCTTCTTGCATCAACTCCATTGGGACCAATCTGGCTTTCTACAGACTCTGTTGTGGCTCTCTCAACTCAATTCATGCTAGTAGTTTTGGGATTCGCTGTCCTTGTCTACCATCGCAAACGTGAGAAGACAATTCTATGGAACCGTAGCTATCCTGAGTGGCCAGTGAAGCAGAGGTTTCTCACACTTCCTGAGAATATGTTCAAGGAAGCGTCTGATACATTTCTGGCTATTGATATTTTTGGAGCATTAACCGGAGTCGGTCTATTCTTTCTATCCTCCTTGTTTTCTCCAAGCCCCTACTACATACCGGTAATAGGAGTTCCAGCCATTGTAATATTACTTACCAAAGCGTACTATAGTGGAAAACGTTTAGGCGCTCCAAATCCCATGATGAACATAAAAACTGAGGTTACCTCGACATTTGCTGCACTCGTGTGGATTGATAGCTCACAAATCTGGTTTAGAGGTACAGTTGTCGAAGCCGCCTTTCCATTCAGGATGCTATTGGGAATATTTTCTATTGTCTGGGGAGCAGTACTTCTCCTACAGCTTGTTGCAAGAGCAGGTGATTTCTGGTGGGATACTGATACCTCCGAAACAACTCTTCTTGCTGGAGAAAGAGATGATCTTATCCAGAGTACTCGAGGCTTTGCAGGTAAAACATTCCTGAGATTGGTGGGATGGGTCACTTTGTTCACATTGATACCTACATATTGTCTATTGATTGCAGAGAATGTTGGTACGCCTTGGTTTGCTCCTCTCTGGATAGCGTTTTTCTTTGGACCCATTTTTCTAAGTCCGGTTATGGTTTATTTCATCTACAGACGCTGGAGATTGAAAGAAAAAACATCGAAATCGGTAATTGGAAGGCGTTCTAGACTTGAGGCGGTAGGAGATCTTCTAATGTCAATATATCTTCTTGGCAGTTTCGTCGCTGACTTCCTGATATGGACTAACCCAGACAATCTCTTTGAACAATATCGTTTTGTGTTCTTTGACTTTGGTGACCCAGGAGCTTCATACTATTTGATTGGTTATGTCTCATCACATATACTACTCCTGGTGGGTCTTGCTTTCAGAGTGGTCGGTAATAGTCTAGAATTTGGTAGTGACCGGAGTAATGCATCAGAGTTCATGGCTGCATCTGGAAGAATTCTGATTGTCACCCTCTCACTCCGTGTTGGAATTGATATCATATCACAGAACTCAATTTCATCATTCATGATCCTATCACACGCTATTCTATTCCCATTTATCTTCTATCCTGTTGTTCTGTTGCTTGTAGTGACGATTGCATTCCAAGTCGAAACTTCGAGATTGAAACTACACGAGAAGTCCAACACTCCAGCAACAGAGTCCAATGAATCTCAGGCCCCTCAGAAAGAAATTCAAGACAGCATTCGAAACTCAAAACCAAAACAGCAGTTCCAAGGCAACTGAGAGTAGCTCAGGTTTATTTGTCTTCAGGAGAATAGCTACCCGAGTAGCCAGCTGAGTGGGTCTACATTACGTAAGAAGGAGTCAAGTGATAGAAAATGCAGGATCTAGTGGCAATTGCGACCTTGTTGAGAGAGGTGTCTTTTGGAATCCTAATTGCTGG
>JASFEF010000117.1:0-8931 GCA_050124975.1 Candidatus Thorarchaeota archaeon
TCGACTCTGACTACAAAAGAACCATCGGGAGTGACTTCGCAGTCAAGAGGCTCGAAATTGAGGACATTGATGCTCAGGTGACGCTGCAAGTATGGGACTTGGCAGGACAGCCTAGGTTCGAGTCTGTGCGGCAGGGATTCTACAGAGGAGCCCGTGGCGGACTCTTGCTCTATGATGTGACCCGAAGGAGAACATTCCTGAATGTAGATAACTGGAAAGAAGAGGCGTTCAAGAATCTAATGAAGAAGATTCCTCTTGTCTTAGTCGCAAACAAAGTGGACCTCAAGGATAGCCGAGTTGTTACCGCTGAAGAAGGTGAGAAGTTCGCAAAGAAAAACGGGTTCATCTATGTTGAGTCAAGCGCACTGACTGGAGAGAATGTTGAGGAAGCATACACGAATCTCTGTAAGACAATGATTGAGGAATCTAAAAGCGTAAACCAGACCAATACAGTCTAAGAGACACTACGTCTTCCTAGCTGTTCCCTTCAATATACCTAGTTCACGTTTACATTGCCAGACAAGATAGAAGATTTTCTTGGTGGCAAGGGTTTCTTCGTCATAGTTTGCACAGAGGCTCTCAAACTTCTGGACTAGTGCATCTCTTGTTTCCGGACTTAGTGTGGACTTAATCTCATCCAGAAGTGCCTCGAAGGGAGCCATTGTTGCTGCGAGGTCAGTGACCGCCCATCGAATGATTGCACCAGAACCATCTGAAGTGAGGAAAGATTGAGTCTTTGGATACCACTCAATTCCGTCAATCTCGCCAATAGTTGATGCCTCACCGTAGATTGCCAATTTCTCAATATCCCAAAGGTAAACGGTCTTGTCAATGGAGCCAGATGCCAAGTACTTTCCATCCTCACTGAAGGAGAGTGCTCGAACCTCTGCCTTATGACCTTGAAGGATGTGCTCAACCTTCATGGGCCTACCAGAGGAGTCCCAGATAATCATGTGAAGGTCAGATGACCCTGATGCAACATGTGAACCATCAAAGGAGAAACGTACTTGATGGACTGCTGCACGGTGTTCACTGTGACGTTGAATCATTTTTCCAGAACTCGCATCCCACTCGCATATATTGGCATCAACTGATCCGGATACGATTCTGTTGCCCTGTGGATCCCAGTCACATGTCACTACATAGAAACCATGACCCTTCATATGATGAATTCGTGATTGGTTTTCAACATCCCAAGTCATGAGCGTAGTGTCACCACTTCCTGAAACTAATTTGTTACCATCAGGAGAGAAAGCGAGTGATAGTACTGGATATTCGTGACCTTCCATTGTGGCCATGCAGTCACCGGTTCTTATGTCCCAGAGTTTTACAACACGCTCAACACTGCCAGACGCGAGAATGTCACCCTTTGGGCTGAACGCAAGCGATGTGCAGAGGAACTCGTCCTGCATCTTTTGCATCTCTTCGCCGGTGTCAGCAAAGTAAAGACGAATACTACGGTCCTGAAGTGCGGCAGCATACATACGTCCCACACGATTCATCGCAAAACGTCGGGTTATATCAGACCCATGTTCAGCCTGAGCCTTCAGGATGACGGGTTTCAGGAATAGTGAGGTCTCTTGACTCTCCATAGGCTTCACGCACAGAACCGTTTCTAATGGTTCGAGGCTTTAGACTGCGTAAAAGTCTTGTTAATACATCATTCGAGATAGTGTCATCACAATAACCATTATCTAGTGTCCTTGCCGCCAACATCAGGAGGTTGACCCTTGGCTAAGAAAGACGATGAAAATGCAGAATCATCAACTGATGATGATAAATCTGTTAGTCGTTTTCGGAAAGCCGTGAAAGGGGTCAGGAAGAAGAAGGAGGATGTCATAGGTAAGAAGCTAGAAAGTCTGGAGAGCATCCAAGCTTGCAAGGATGCGGCTCTTACTGGTGATGATGAAATCCGGCTCTTAGCTGTTTGCAGACTGGGCGAGTTTGGTTCAGCTGCATTTGATGCTCTTGATATCTCTCTTTTAGATGATAATCCAATTGTCCGAGTGGTAGCAGCAGGGATGTTAGCTTATTCAGAGGATGTTGAGGCAATTGGTATTCTGAAATCTTATGCCAAAGATGATGATGAGAACCTGCGGGAGGCAATTGGTTTCTCGCTTAGTTGGCTTGAAAAGCATGCGACAGAGAAGGAACATGGCACACAGATCCCAGAGAATTGGGAAGCTCCAACAGAGTTTCTTCTTGATAGTGATGCTACTCCATTGAAGACCTCAGATGATGTAGCAGTTGTCAGTACCTACACAGCTGAACCAGAGAGCCTCGAGTTTGGAATTGCCATAGGGAATAATAGCCTTGAGCCCATCAGTGAAGTTTCTGTCAAAATACTGAATTATCCAAAGGAGAGCTTGGAACCATTAGATTCACTAAGTCAGATCATAGAGAAAATTGAACCAGATGGATTTGAAGCGTTAATCTTCGGATTCAAGGCAGTTAAGGAGTCTGTAGAAGGAGAGTTTGTTACATCTGTTCATTTCATTGACACGACTGGTGAGAAGATAGCAGCAATCTCGGGCAACATCTTTGTGAGATCGCTCTTCGAGCAATTAAAGCCCTTAGAAACAACTCCTGAGGAATTTCTGAGTTTGAAATCTGAAATGAAGGAATGGAACAGAGAACACTCCTTGATTGTTCAGGCAACAGAGTTGTTTGGCACACTGAGTAATCTCTTCAAAGATTGGAACTTCTACCCTGTTCAATCTGAGGATACCAAGAGAGAGAAAGTATTCATGGGTGTTATTTCAGGGATGGCTCAAGGAAGAATAAACGACAACAAGATAGGTGTGACTCTCACTGTCGTGGGTCGAATGAAGGATGATTTGTCAAAACTACGAATTGATGTCCTTTCTGATGACCCAGAGATCTTGCATACTGTGGCAAGTGTACTCTTCGAATCAGTTCAACGAAAACTTGGTGTTATAGAGGCCGAGTGAATCCCTTTTCCTATGCCAGTCCTCCAGCCTCAAGGATTTTGATTGCAAGTTCTAGGAATGCAGCCTCCACGTTAAGACCAGTCTTAGCAGATGTTTCAAGGAATGAGGTGATAACACCCTGAGAGGCAATCTTGTTTGCTAGTTGTTGTCCTTCTTCAGTGGTCACAATTGTTTGAGCCATAACTGGATTGTCCTGGAACTGGTCACGAAGGTCTGTCTTGTTTGCAATCAGGACAATTGGTATTTTCTTCCCTGCATTGGTCCAGCATTCTTCCACCCAGTTCAGAAGGTTGTCAAATGATTTCCTTTCTACAGTTGAATAGACTGCTAATGCGCCCTGTGCTCCTTTATAGAAGGTAGAGCGTACACTCTTGAAGTGCTCCTGACCTGCAAGATCCCAGATCTGAATGCTCACATCATGACCGCCGTCGAGAGACATTTTCTTGACAGCGAAGTCAGCGCCGATGGTGATCATGTAATTAGCCCTGAAGCCTTCTCCCATGTACGTTCTTCGGAGACTGGTCTTTCCAACACTTCCGTCTCCCATCAATACAACCTTGAACAATGCAGTGACCATAATTCGTCACCTGAATGGTAGGGTGTCCACTGGACACTAAGGCGCTATGTGATACTTCCGCTATTTGAGTCTATGTGGATTGAATAACTCGGTTTTCGAAGGACAATTGGCTTTACTTTCGGGAAACTGTCCCCCTCGGACCCATTCATTTGGACGGACTGAGGAGTCCCACAAAACCCACAATCAGAGGGGTCATAACATACTGGCCCAACAGTCTGGAGACCGCCCTCTTGTCTGCTGGGTAACGCAATAAGAGGATGCAGATGATGGGACGGACAGTCCGCACCTATAGAGATGCAGTAAGGATTGAGGAAGCACGATGGAAGGACTTCAGGAGGACCCTTAGACCGTCCCAGAGAGAACGTTTTGACCGGATTTTTGACTATGCGAGAGGGTTCGCAGATGCGGGTACAATGATGGTTACGCCTCGCATCATTGAGGTCATTCTTACATCTGCAATCCTAGAGATGCTCGGAGAGATTGATGAGATCAAGGGGAGGGTTCAGGCCTTGGAAGAGAAGATCGAGGAGAACACCCCCTGATGAAGAAGACCGGATGGCTCTTGGACTGTAGCGTCGACCGAGAGAACCAAGCACTGACCCTCTGGATTAAGAGTGAGGGGAAGACCAGGGGCTATATCTACCGTGGATTCAATCCGTCTGTTTATGTCAGCACGAACCTGATGAGAAGTATGGACTGGAGTGAAACTGATGTCTTACGGGCGGTATTGGAACATCCCAAAATCGTAAACACAGAGGTTGTGCGAAAATATACCAGTGTATACGATACAGAAATGACTCCAGTTCTGCAGGTGTTCACTACACCAGATGCACAACAGGAGGTTGCAAGAGACCTCGAAAAACTGCCCGGAGCCACAGTGTTCCATGCAGACATTGATCCGGTACACCAGTTCTTCATTGCCAAGACCATGTTCGCGTTTGGGCGCGTTGAGTTCGATCTGAAGGGAGATGAGATTGTCGAAGTTGAATGTCTTGACGAGCGTGAGGACCCAGAGTACGAGATTCCTGAGCTCGTTGAACTGGGGTTTGAGGTGTTCGTAGACACAGAGCAGATTTTCCCGAGGATGGAGAACAGAATACATCACATCGAGGTGTACCACGGAGAAGAAACCATCCTTATCGAAGACTATGATGAACGTATCATCCTCTACAGGTTTCAGAGTATCATCGACAAGATAGATCCTGATGTGATAACCACGAGGAGGGGTGATGAGAGCCTCTTCAGATACCTCAGTCTGCGTGCAAAGGTAAACGGAGTAGAGCTACGGCTCTCACGGGATGACACACCCTTGAGGGTCACCTACAGAGAGCCACATTCGTTCTGGCAGTACAACAGGATTGTGTACAAATCAGGAACGCAGGTCACATTGAACGGGAGGATTCACATCGACCGAGGAAAGACAGGCATGCACTTCTTCTCCCCTGTGGGACTAGAGGGTGTCGTAGAGAGCTGTAGACTTGCGTTGGGTCGACCGCAGAGGGTTTCACGGATGACCATCGGCGGAGTGAACGCAGCCGTGCAGTACTACAATGCTTTCGAGATGGACGTTCTCATCCCACCGGTCAAGAGAAACCCAGAGTTTCTCAAGTCACTCAATGAACTAGCAGCCATTGACAGGGGCGGACTGATTCTTCAACCTCGCCCAGACATTTATGAGAATGTTGCAGAGTGCGACTTCTCATCAATGTACCCGACCCTCATGGTCAACAAGAACATCAGCCCTGAGACCATCTGCACGGGGACTGACTGTCCCTATGACGAGGAATACTGTCTAGAAGTCCCAGAACTGAGCTTCAAAATCTGTACTCGAAAACCAGGAATTGTATCAGAGTCATTGAGGTTACTTGTCAACAGAAGAATGAAGTTCAAGGACCTGATAGAGGAGGGCGAGGATGCTAAGAAGTATGAGTTTGTTCAGAACACGTTGAAGGGAGTTCTGGTCTCATGTTTTGGGTATCTTGGCTTCAAGAACGCAAAGTTCGGACGAGTTGAAGCCCACACTGCAGTGACAGCGTTTGCCAGAGATGTCTTGCTCAGAACCCAGGAAATAGGGGAAGATATGGGACTTGAGATGATTCATGGCATTGTGGACTCAGTCTGGCTTCAGGCCGAAGGGGAGATAGAGTACGACAATATAGCCGAGTTTTGTGAGCGTGTGACCAAGGCTGTCGAGATTAGTATGTCGCCCAAAGGAGTCTACAGATGGATGGTCATCCCATCCTCTCGTCTACATCCCTCAGTTGCTCCATTGAACCGATACTATGGAGTCTACAAGAACGGGGGAATAAAGACTCGAGGAATTGAAACTCGTCGGCGTGACACATGCCTATATGTCGGGGATTGCCAAAAGGAGATGATCAAGACCCTTGCACGTGGCCTTGACAAGACAGGGTTTCTGGAACAGATACCAAGTGCATTTGCAGTGTGTAAGGAGTATATCAACAGGCTCCATGATGATGATGTTGACCTCAGAGACCTGGTTCTCAACTCAACGCTCACACGGAATCCTCACGAGTACCGTGCCACATCAAGGGCAGCAGTGGTCGCCCAGCAACTGGTCAAGGCAGGTAGAGAGTTACATGCAGGTCAGAAGGTCCGATATGTGATGACAGCAGCAGACTCAGAAAACCCCCTTCGTAGAGTACGTGCCTTGGAGTTGTTTGACGAATCCACAAGGTACGACCCTGAGGCCTACGCAAAACTCTGTAAGCGCGCCTTTGAGAATCTCATTCCAGCTCAGTATCTTGATTCGAAAAGAGAGAAAGAGCCTGAACAGACCCTCCTTCTCATAAATTGACGATTGTCTACTCAGTTACAGCATGAGCTTGCATTGCAATCCGAGGTCTCAGTTCACGAACAGGTATTCCTGTTTCTTTGGACACTCGAACTACATCATCAGCTTCAGGCTTAATGCTAAGAATGCTTCCATCCACAGTGCGAGAAACCTTCACGCGTACCATGTATTCATTACCATCAATTTCGAAGCTGCAAACTATGGTTTCACGGGCAGCCTTGAGTCGTTGCCAAGTTGTATATCTAATTCCAATCGTGCCGAGATTCTTTATCATAACATCAGCGATACTCTTCAAACCAGCCTTGGCTGCAATCACTTTGATGACATGACAGGGTCTGTTTTTCTTACCCATGGCTGGTATTATGGTCACATCATAGGCGAGCCCTTCATCTAAAAGAGTATCAAACAATGTACCTAGCGTTTCGCCATCAACATCGTCCACATTGGTTTCGATGACAATAACGTCATCCTCATTCCAACCATCGATCACTTCTGGTTTCTCCTCAGGCTTAGGTTTGGTCTTTTTGGGCGGCTTGGGTTCCTTCTTCTTTGGTTCCTTCTTCTTTGGTTCTTTCTTCTTTGGTTCTTTCTTCTTTGTGACCTCTTTGACAGGTGCACTGACCTCTCCTTCAGAAACAACTGTTTCTCCAATGGAAATTGTCATCACGTTTGGTATCTTTCCAAGATCACGAGAACCAAAACCAAATCCCTGATTCTGTGCAACGAAATCAGCGTGGGAATCAACGAATTTGTCTGTAACTGCAATGAGGATAGCTGCACCTGTTGGTGTAAGGACCTCAGTCTTTGCATCTCCACTATGGTAGGGAACATCGTTTGCTTCTAACATCTCAGAAACAGCTGGTACTGGAACCTCTAAGGGACCGTGCTCCGTCTTAATGGTGCCACTACCCACTGCGACCGGGGTTGACAGAAACTCTGCTTCACCTATGAGACCGGTTTTTTCAAGGAGATATGCCGTCCCCACAATATCCAGAATAGTATCGACCGTTCCCGTTTCATGAAGGTGAAGTTCGTCAATGGGTTTTTTGTGAGCTCTGCTTTCGGCTTCTAGAATCTCATCAAGAGCTCTTTTGGCAATCTTCTTGCCAGCATCAGAGAGCTCCACCTCTTCAGCGACTGAATGAAGAACCTCCATAATCGAGGCTGGAGTGAGACGAATTCAAGTATTTTGTGTTATCTGAATTTGACGACCTGTTATTCCGGAATGTGAATGGGAAACAGTGTTCAAACGAAAAGACGGATCGTAAATCAGTAGACTTGCAGCAACAGGAAGCAGAGCATTGTCCTCTCCAATCAAATCGGAGAGTGCAGATAGGAACATATCTCCAGATGCTCCGGCAGATGAAACGTCTATCAGTACTGTTTTTTTCGTCAAACAACCATACTCCTGTTTGTGCACGAACTTGGACAATATTCTCTTTCGGATTATGCTAAATAAGATTGTCAGCTTATACCGGTTACCGGAATTCTATGTAGATTTGGACTTTCTCCATTCACTGAATATTGCCATGTACATGCATTCAGAGGGTGTAATCCACATCTCTGAGGAATCAAATGACTTGTCTATATAATCGACAGAAGCGTTTCTGATGATTGCTGCGGGAGTTGACTCATTGGACTCACCCATCACTGCAGTACAGGCAGATGCGAGATTGTCTGCTATAGCTCTCCGTGTGATACGCATCTCATTACCAAACAAGTCCTTCTTCCCTCGGTCATCAGCAACAGGATAGAATCCAGCTACTCCTAGGGCCATCCCGATATTTCCTAGACGTAGCGGTTGTGTGCGACTATCGATGACAAGAACCCCAATGGTTTTTCCAAGTCTGTTCTTGACCTCATTTCGCAGTCCTTCAGCACTCTTACGAGAATCAATGGGCAGAAGTGAGGCATGACCTGGTGGTACATTAGACTTGTCAACCCCTGCATTGGCCATCAAGGTGTTATTTTTGATTGTTAGGACAACATGAGGGATTCCCCCAAGAATTTCGTCAGCCTCTTGGATAACAAGCTCAGCCACCTCGGGCAACATCTCATACTTCTTCGCCAAAGCTCTGGCTTCATCTGACACATCTACTTCAGATAATGCTACTATTCTTCCTTCTGTAGAACCAAGGGGGGTTTCTGCCACAGCGAGTATGTCGTTATCCTCCAGTTCGAGTCCGGCATCCTCAACGGCTTCCAGAAGTACATCAACAATGTTGTCCTCTGGTGTGATGATTCGAGTTGTGATGGGAATGATTTGCATCCTGTTGACCCAGCAGGCCTTGTCAACACCTGCAAGATAAAGTCATCCACGTCCTTTGTCCTGGAGTTTCATTCTCTCAGCCATGATGCATCTGTCGCCCTTTCTTCCACCCATAGGATTGCGTGTTGTACCCATAGAGTTCATGCATCTTGCAGCTACGGCTGCACCCATGGCTAATCCATCCTCGACAAAGATTATGTCGTGTGAGCTCGCCCACACTTCACCATTATTCAGTCTGAGGTTATCCACAATCATCCTGGGTTTTTGTCCAGTTATTATTGAACGTCCTGTAAGACCCAACGAGGTATCATCAAGTAGG
>JASFEF010000118.1:0-8897 GCA_050124975.1 Candidatus Thorarchaeota archaeon
AACCCTTGAGATGAATCAACCAGCTCTGGTCTGTGCAGACCTAGGATTCCTCGACTATCTCTCACTGGGTGGAGATGACCACTTCGGAATGCACACCATCCTGGTCTATGGTATTGATGAGAAAGATGATGAGGCGCACGTTTCTGATCGGTTTGCAACGACGATATCTATACCTCTAACGCGCCTTCAAAAAGCTCGGGCCTCAGAATATCATCCATTCCCTGCAAAGAACAAAATGATGCAGGTCTTTATGCCTGATGAGATGACCTCTCTAGAAGAGATTATTCCCCCGGCAGTTCGGGAGAATGCTGACTTCATGCTCAATCCCCCAATATCAAACATGGGTGCAAGGGGCATCATGAGATGGAAGAAGGAGCTTCGAAGATATCCAAAGATACTCCCAGACAATCAGACCATAGCACAGGCATTGATAGAGCACTTTGTCTACATCGAGGTTGGAGGAAGTGGAGGGTCACTCTTCCGCAGGATGTACTCGAACTTCTTGAAGGAGGCATCTCAACTGATGAAGGACTCAGAGCTTCAGAAGGCGTCACTGCTGTATGACGAGATCTGTGATGACTGGTCAAAGTTGGCCGTTCGACTAACTCCCCCTGAAATGTCAAGTCTTGAAAGTATTAGGGAGATCTATGTTCAAAACAATCATGACATGGAACAGAAAGGTGTCAAAGCCCTAGACGATGTGAAGGAACGCTTGACAGATGTTCCTTCCCTAATGAACCAAGCATCTACTGAAGTTGAACAGTTTGACAAGATACTGTCAGGTGTCGAGGGGTTGCTTGATGATCTCTACCAAAAGGAACTCGAAGCGGCTCATCGGTTAGCAACTTGGTCTTGTTCATGATAGCATACCTATGGAAAGGCTAATCATAGAAGATGGTCTGAATCTTGGCTAGGTGGTTGTTTGTCTAAAAGGATATACACAGGAGCTGGTGACAAGGGAAAGACCGGTCTCTTGTCCGGAGAGCGAGTTGACAAAGCCAATCCACGTGTTGAGGCATATGGAACTGTTGATGAACTAGGTTCCTTTTTGGGAGTTGCCAGAGTTCACTCATCAGAACGAATTGCTGGGTTCATCCATGACATACTACAAAAGCTCTTCCTCATCAACTCGGAGCTTGCTACAAATCCTGAGTCAAAGGAAGCTGAAGGTGAACTAAGAAGCCTGAAGAAGATCACGACTCAGGATGTTGAGTTCCTTGAGCAGATAGCTGATGAACTGTCTGAAGAATTACCACTGCTCACGAACTTTGTGATTCCTGGCGGGACGAAGGCCGCCGCATCTCTCCATGTTTGTAGAACTGTCTGTCGTAGAGCTGAAAGACGTATTGTCTACCTGGCGAGTATTGAGCCAGTCAATGAGGAACTCATCAGATACTTCAACAGACTTTCTGATTTGTTGTTCGTCATGTCTCGATATGAGAATCTAGCAGAAGGTGATGGTGACCAGCTCATATCTCGTGAGGGTACCGAGAGGATGCTGAAGGAATGATGTTGTCCTCCGTTGAGTTTGTATGAGCAACTTCATGAGGTGGTTTGCATAGACCAGATATGTGAGATGCTATGCTGGCAGAGCCTACTGATTTTGTTGGTAAGATTCTCTCAATAATGATCAACAAACATCTCGAAGATCCATCAACTTTATCAAAGGTGAAGAGCTGGCGAATGAAAGTTGTATTGCAGACAGATTACTACCCGCTATCCCTGATTTTCGATGATTCACTACGAATTGAAAATGGAGTTGTATCAGACCCGATCTTGGTTGTTTCACTGACTTTCGAAAGAATTATTCAACTTATCAAAGGAAAGAGTTCTCTCATCAAATCTGTGCTGAACAGGTCAATCAGAATCAAAGGCTTACTACGACATCCTGTCGCCGCATTCAGGTTCTATGGTTTCATAAATGCCGTATTGAAGGGGTGAGTTTTTGAGTATCAAGGATCGTCTTGTCAAGATTGTAGGCGAGAAATATGTCAGGGATGGAGCAGGTGAACGTTACGTCTACTCGTTCGATATGACTGAACTCCCTCCCAGACAACCCTCTGTTGTTGTGATGCCAGCAACTGTAGAAGAAGTACAGGAAATCATCAAATTCGCGAATGATACAAAGACCCCGCTCGTTCCTTTTGTTTCCGGTCAGAGTGTCGGAGGACTAACAATCCCGCAGGTTGAGAACTCAGTCATTGTTGACCTGAAGAGGATGAACCAGATTCTCGAGGTCGATGAAGAAGCGATGTACATGGTTGTAGAGCCAGGTGTCACCTTTGGTCATGTACGGAAATATCTTGATGAGAATCACCCAGCTCTACGATACACTTACCCACTGGCACCGCCATTCACTTCCGTGATGGCAAACGCCCTACTCCAAGGTCTCTGCGACTTGTCTACTGTCCATGGTGCAATGTCTGACTTCATCAATGGACTCGAGGCAGTTCTTCCGATGGGCGATGTTGTTCGAGTTGGATCTGGAATTATGGGTGATGGAAATTGGTTCAGCCGTTATCCACTACCTGACTTAGTGGGTCTTTTTGTTGGTTGGCAAGGAACAACTGGAATCGTAACGAAGGTTGCTTTGAAACTCTGGCTTAAGAAACCTGTTATGGGTCATGCTGCACTCTTATCATTTGGTGAGCACGAAACTACTGCGATGCTTAAAAGAATCACCAGAGCAGGTATCGTTGAAGACGCGGATTGCATGTCCCTCTCCTTGGTGAAGATGCTGCTTGGAGTTCCACCTCCCGTACTCTCTCACGAAGGAGAGCCAGACTATGGCACGGTCTTAATTCTGTCTGCCAACACTGAATCTGAATACAAGGAGAAGTATCGACAGCTAGAAGAAATTATCGAGGAATTTCGAGAAGCAGATCCACGAAATCTTGTCGTGGATTGGGATACTGTTGTCAAACTAATGGGTGAACAAGCAATTGCTTGGATTGAGTTTCCCTCCGATGCCTTCAAAATACTGACAGAACATGATGGATTAACTTGGGTTGGAACCTATATCCATCCAAAAAACTGGGGGACGGCACTTGAAGGTGGTAGAAAGATAGTTGAAAAGTATGGATTCGAACTTCTTGCTTTTCTCAAGCCGATGCATATGATGCACTTTGGAGAATTCAAATTCATTCTGAGATTTCCGAAATCTCCTGACGTCTTGGAAAAGGTTCGACAATGCAACGAGGAGTTGCTTGACCGAGCATTGGAATTGAAAGCGATTCCCTACAAGACTCCTGTGTGGTCTGCAAAGAAGCTTCACGAAGTTTCTGACCCAGAGTTTGTTGCTTTGGTGAAACGACTCAAGGAGTTTCTTGATCCAAACAACATCATGAATCCTGGGAGGTGGGGACTCTGACAGAGTATTCATCCTCCATCGAACAATGGCTCTACAATTGTATCCGATGTGGGAATTGCAAGTATGTCTTCAAGGAATATGGTCCCTCTTGTCCATCAGGACAGCATTTCTTCTTTGAGACCTATTTTGCCTCAGGAAGACTATGGATAGCTCATGGTATTGAAAAGGGTGAGCTAGATTGGAACGATTCGCTCCTCGAACCTATCTTTGCATGTACTACTTGTGGATCATGTGAAGAACAGTGCCTATCACCTCATGCCAAAGGTATCATAGATGTGATTGAGGAACTCAGGGTACTTGCTGTGAAGAATCTGGGACCACTTCATGCCCATAAGAAGTTCAGAGACCACATCGAGGCACAACACAATCCCTACGGAGTTGACCATCACTCTCGCGAGCTGGTAGAGAAGCTAGGTCTCCCTGACAAAGCACCGCTCGTGTATTTCATAGGTTGCACTGCAAACTATAGAGAGAAAGAAATTCGTGATACGACTATCTCATTACTTCAGAAGGCAGGGATTGATTTCACAATTGTTGATGAGCAATGTTGTAGTTCACCTCTGAACAGGACTGGGCAAATTGATCTTGTCCATGATCTAGCTGAACACAATCTGAATGAATTCGAGAGAGCTGGAGCCCAGCAAATCCTTACCTCATGTTCAGGATGTTACCGAACTCTAACCAAGGATTATCCACGTCTTGGAAAGGAAATCGGTCTAGAAGTAGTTCACATCTCACAATTCTTGAGAGACCTGCTACAAGAAGGCCGTCTATCTCCTAATCAACTTGAAGACGAAATGAAGATCACATGGCACGATCCTTGTCACTTAGGGAGGGCTTGTAAAGAGTATGACGCTCCACGAGAAGTGATTAGTCATCTTGGAGTTGAGCTTGTAGAGATGGAGAACACAAGAGGAAACTCATGGTGTTGTGGTGCGGGAGGTGGTGCCCGTTCAGCATTCCCTGATTGGAGCCTGGAGACCTCAGCCACACGAATTGTGGAAGCTAAAAAGACTGGGGTCTCACATTTAGTTTCAGCTTGTCCTTTCTGCAAACGCAATCTTACAGACTCATCTGATGATTCTCTGGAGATACTTGACCTGAGTGAGTTGGTTGACAGACTGACTTGATTACTCAACAAGATAGACTATATCCTTCTCGCGGACCCTGTCAGCGACTTTGATAGCTATCTCCTGACCTTTGGTGCCAGTTTCAATATCTGCTCTGTCCACTTGCATCGAGTGAACAGTCATCTCGAAATCTGTTGTTGCACCTTCAATACTGATTTTGCTTCCAACATTTAGTGTGTCATCTAGCATAATTGCAGCGACACCTATCTTGTGAAAGTATCTTGTGATAACTCCGATTTGCTTCTTCTCTCCCATTCTGAATCACCTATCCTATTCTTTGAACCAATCTTAGAGAAAAGTCCTTCGTCAACTTTCATACTCTAAAGTTTCCGGGAATATCAACAGAGTAAGCTTGTTGAATCAGTTTGATGAAGGCTTTAGCCAGTTTTTTCTCGTTGACTCCCGATGAAGTCATGGCTCGCAATCGCTTCTCGATCAGAGTTGGCAGTTCGAGCATGTGCTTGTCGATATACCCTGTCTGTCCAAAGAAGAACTTGAGATGTTCATCGGGTCCTATGATTCCAGTTAGGAGGATGTTGAATGCTAGGACCATCTCTGTGAATAAATCACACGCACACTCTATTAGAAGGTCTTGATATGAGAGGTCCGAGGTTCTCCTTTTCCGATTAGCCTGAGTCCTTATGCTTAACTCATACATGCCTTTCAGTTTTGACATCTTCTCATCTGTTGGTTTTCCATATTTCATGAAAATGTCATAGAGAATTGATTCACCCACTATGGGTTTGGTTTGTGATGTTGTGCGGTCTAGTATATTCTGGGGTGAATCATCAGGCACGATAATCCGTCCTCTCTGCTTTGTCAAAGACAGCCTGTTTATTGCTATATGATTCTTTTTTCCAGAATAGAAACCGCGTCATATGAGTTTGATTGCATCATTGGGACATGCAGTAACACAATCATTACATCTAGTGCAGAGGTCCGTGAATGCGACATCAACCCTCCACTCATCCGGGTCATCACTTTCATAATCAGGTGAATACATGCTGAAAAGCGCTAACGGACAGACGGTCATACACTTTTTGCAGTCCCTAGGGTCTCCGCATCTATCATAGTCAACAATAATATCTGTCTTCAGCTCACCATACCCCCTTGAGAGCTGGAAGTGAATTCCTATCCACCATTTGAATGGCATTCTGAGGACAAGATGTGGCACAGTTCCCACATCCAAAACACCGCCAAGGATCCATGAACGGGGTATTTAGAGCATCATTGAAGCTTAGTGCACCGAAATTACATCTTGAAGTACAATCCTGACAGCCGTCACATTTCGATAAATCCACTGTGGCAACATACTCTCCCTTGTACAGAAACTGAAGATCATAGTACGTCCGGATTTTCATTGCCGCACATTCAGGTAGTTCGCAACTGCATAACGCGGCGATATATGGCATAGGTCCAAACCAGATTGTATGAACTCTTCCTTGATTGTTCATCTGCTCAACAAAATCTTGAGCTTCGTCAATATGTAGTGGTTCAACCCCTCTATCAGGTACGTATCTCTGTAACTTCGGAACCATTTCAGCAAGTGCCCCAAGTGCCAAACAGCACGGGTCCTCAATTCCACGTGACATGTGTCTGCATGCACAATTCACCCTGATTACTGGATCAGCGAGTTCCAGAACCTTCTTTGCATCCTCAAGATGAATAACCTGTCCGGGATGGCCTTCTGCACGATTCGGATTTCTCCGAGCTAGAGGTCTCTCTTTTTTGAACCACGAATTGACATACCATTTCAAAGCTCTACCAATCACTGGAATACTGAACTTGTATCCTGGTCCCCTCATTGATATTCCGTAGATCTTCCGGAGATACACTCTACCGAAATTCTTCCATAATTCGTAGATGTACTCATGGGCATTCGTTTCCAATGCAGTTTCGTGAAGATAGTTCCTTGAGTTCAGGTACCACTTCTTGCCAGCACCATGTTTGAAGCACCATTCGCACATCTCGGTGTACTCCCAATGATAGCAAGTTGAAACTGACTATATTATCTTCCGACTGCTTAGATGGCCATCTTAGGTTATGATTAGATATCTTTTAGACTAGGAACGATTTTACCAAAAGTGTTCGGGGTCATTCAAATGAGCACAAAACTGTTAGTCATTATCGCAACAGGTGACAGAGAGAAAGCACTCACCGCTCTCATGTATGCGAAGAACACAATCAAGTATGGATGGATAGAGGATGTCCAAGTCATGTTCTTTGGTCCTTCAGAAAACTTGCTTGTGAACGATACTGATGTCACAAATTCCGCTGCTGAATTAGCTGGTTTAGGTCGACCAATAGCATGTAAATTTCTGTCTGATCGAGATGGTATCTCCGACAGGGTAGAAGGCATGGGTATCGCCGTTGACTATGTTGGCACAATCATAGCTGACTTGATCAAGGATGGATATACTCCAATGGTCTGGTAGATTCTGCTTAAGTTATTTTCTTGGCAAATATCCAATATTGCCTTTCTCCACCTAAAGTTAGTACTCCTTCGAATATTATATCGAATCCTGTTTCTTTTACAAAAGCCAGAGTTTTCTTTGGGTCGTTTGTACTCCATAACATTGGTTCCCCAAAGAATTGGCTCATTCCTTCTGATTCATGTATGCCAGTGTTTATGACTAAAATTCCATTTTCTTTCAGCATTCGATGGAAATTTCCAATAATGGTTGCATGGTTTTTCCTAGGGATGTGCCATAGTGTGTAAACACAAATAATCCCATCAAATGAGTTATCATCGAAATCAAGTGTGAGAATGTTATTCTGGTAGAATGAAGCCTCGGGAACGTTCTCTTTGGCAAGATCAATCATCCTCTGGGAAATATCTACTCCTGTAACTTTGAATCCGTTTTTCACTAGAAATTGTGACACAGGCAATCCCACACCACAACCAGCATCAAGCACTTTCCCAGAGCTGGGTAGTAATTCCGCGAATTTCCCTAATTCTCGATTGAATTTCTCATTGTTTCGGAAATTGTGATATGCCTCTCCCATTTTATCATAGCTACTTTCGACTGTCTTGAATATGTCCAATCTCGTTAGTCCTCCCTCTAATTACTAGTGGTGGTGTCCATGACCTCCATCGAGTGGAGCGAGTCTTCCAAATGCTCTCTGAACCACCTCAGGTAGTGCAGGATGTATGTGCATTGCATCAAACATTGGCTGGTATGTACCATCAGGAGTGTACATCAGGTTGATTATTTCTTGAATCAGGATTGGTGCGTAGGGTCCAATGATTGTTGCACCTAGTATCCTTTTACTGTCTCCATCAACAATGACTCGAATCAAAGATGCTGGATCTCCCATGGCAAAACCCTTGGCTCCAATAGAGTAGTCGACTTGGCCAACCAGCAATTCAAGTCCTGTTTCCTTTGCTTCTTTGAGAGTCATTCCAACTGTAGCAATTGGTGGATAGGAGAACACAGCACGTGGTACTGCTTTGTAGTCCATGCTTAGAAGCTCAGGTTCTGCCTCCTCGTATTGAGCATTAAGCACACGCACAAGGTTAATCCATACAATCTGGGCTTCATCATTTGCGACATGCCTGAATTGGTAGCGGCCAATTGCATCACCAAATGACCAGATCTCTTTCTTACTTGTCCTGAAGTACTTGTCAACAATGACCCATCCATTCCTGTCGACCCTAATCCCTGTCTTCTCAGGTTTGAAGAGATCTGAATTGGAACGTCTACCTGCAGCAATTAGTAGTGTCTCACCACGAAATTCTTTGTTATTTTCATTCTCTACATCTCTAGCAATGACAACTTTCTCACCGTTCTCTTCCTTGACTTCGATGACTTCGTGATTAGTATACACATTCATTCTCTTTGATAGTTCTTGTTTGAGAATTTCTGAAACATCCGGGTCTTCATTCTTCACAAGATACTTGTTTCTTCCAATAATTGTGACATCTGTTCCTACCGCTGAGAAGAAGTGTCCAAACTCAGTAGCAATGTAACCTCCGCCAACTATGAGTAAGGACTTTGGCTGCTTCATAAGATGTAGAACCTCATCGTTAGTGAGGTACTCTACCTTGTTGAGACCTTTGATATTCGGTATCAGAGGTCTCGAACCAGCTGCGATGATGATGTTTGGAGCTCTGATTTTTTCGCCACTGATTTGAAGAGTTAAATCGTCTACGAAGGCTCCTGTTCCCTTGTACCAGTCAATACCTTCAGCAGCATCTACTGATTCCCCTTGCTTAGTACTATCACCATCAACCTCATCCCTCATACGTTTCATAATCCAGGGATAGTCTATTTTCTCAATGTGAATCTTCACACCAAGCTCTTCAAGGTGCCTCGCCTGTGTAATAATGTCAGCTACATAGGTTAGAATTTTCGTTGGTATGCAACCTCTATTAAGACAGGTTCCTCCCATAGGTC
>JASFEF010000119.1:0-8867 GCA_050124975.1 Candidatus Thorarchaeota archaeon
CATCACAAATGAATCTTAGCAAAATCTGAGAATTGGTCATTATTTTTATGTAGCTTGCTCATTGGATACAGATATGACATTGAAAAAAACCACAATCACTCTATCATTTCCAACATGGGTACGAGGTCTAGATTTGGTCACAGGCATCATAGCAGTGTTAGTAGGATTTTGGATCATCCTCGATGTTTCATTAGCTCAGCTTACTATCCTCTTTCTCTTTTCGTTTGCACTAGCCTTGATTGGCTTTACCAGACTTGTGAAAGTTGCCACAACTCCAGATGAGATAATGAAGAGGTCGAGTAGGGTCTTGAACACTGTTGCAGGAGTCATTTCAATAATTTCAGCAGCCTATGTCTTCACATTCCCGTTGCTGACAATTCTATTGTCTATTGCTATCCTAGGTATAGCACTAATGTTGATGGGAGCCGCTAGGCTCTTTATGGGCGCAGTTGAAGATGAGTTACCGATTTGGATGAGAGCTCTCCTCATTATAATTGGTCTATTGACAATAGGCTTATCCCTCTTGACGATTGCATTTCCAGGATTTGGTTTCATTATTCTAGCAATGCTCATATCAATCATGCTCATCATTAATGGATTTACGAGGTTAGTCAGTGGCATAACAGGACGATACTAGGTGTTGTAGGAACAGAGCTCCTAAACACCAAACCATGTCATAGGCAAAAGAGAAACCATATACAAAGTATCTTGGATAACGGAAATCCCCCTGATGACCATTCAAATGGTACAGTAAATTTGAGAGATTCCTCATCTTGATTAGGGATTAATCTTCTTTTCAGAGGATTATTCTTAGTCCTGTTTTGGTTTTCTTTGAACATAATCGCAATCAGGAAACATGCACACGCATATTTCTCGTCATCAGACTCCAACAGTCTTTGACTTGGTCTTATCCCACCCTAGTTTCTTAGCTTTCTTGTATGCATCACTTGCCTCTTCATAATTTCCAAGAACCCACAAAACAAGACGTAATTGGTTCCACAACTCAGGATTCTTTGGTTGTCTCTCCAGATCCTTCCGAAGTCCAACCTCCGTTCTTTTATAGCGGTCCATCTCTCTTTCACTTTGAGTGAATATTGCATGAAGGACACCCTGCACAAATGGACCTGGTCTTTTGAGAACATAGGACTGAAACTCGATTGGTGTTTCTTTGAGAAATGTATTGATTGCCTCGTTAGGTGTGTCTTTCTCGCGTCTTAGTTCACCATGCAATAGTCGTCGTTCGTATTCGGTCTGCATGAAGCTCAAAAGCTCTTCAAGATGGATAGTGACTTCATCCTGTTCACCTAGCTCTTCACGAGCCTGATCCCATTCGAAGTAGATGAGATCAGTTCCAACAGTGTAGAGAGTACTTGGCGTCAGTTTGAGTTTTTTGAGGTCATTAAGTAGATTCTTCACAGTATACACACTTCTCATTGGAATTCGTGGACCCTTCCTTTCAGCTGACATAAATACAGACCTCTCTCATATTCTAAGTCAATTCGCCCTTTGATGCTGCTGCAATACGAATCAATCCCAGTACAACAAACACTACCGAAAGCATCGATCTAAGTGTGAAGAACCCCAGGTCCGAATAGACTGCAGCAAAGAACCCAAAGAAGAAGGCGGTGCCACCTCCTAGTATGTTGCTCCATCTCAACCATACAGGGTTCTCTTTCTCACTGTATCCCACAACAATTCTTGATAATCCTACTATCATTATTGCGAAAGTCAATAGTGTAATTAGAAATGCTACGGTCAATGTGCCAAAGACAAACGAAAGAAGTGACAGGACTATTGCAAGTACACCACTCAGCGTTTTGATAGCTCGACTAGTCATTGTTAGTCCACTCATGGTAATGCCTTTTCCGAATCGAATCACTCCAATTAGGAATAGTCCAATCGCCAATGTGACGACCAATGTCGCCTCAACAAAATCTGGACTAAAGAGAATCCAAAACCCTACCAGGACCGTGACCAACCCTATGAATGCATCAATTCCTCTAATCCAATTAGGGTACTCTTCTATCGACACGAATTCAACCTCTAAATCAATATTCTATTTGTCTACTTCTCTAGTAAGGTTTTGAACACATTATGATGATCTTCTTCATCAGAGAGAATACTCTCAAAGAGTTCTTTTGTTACGTAGTCCTTTTCCTGCATTGCACGCTCGATGATTTGCTTGTAGAATGCTATCCCTTCCTCCTCAGCAAGCATATCATTTGTAATCATCTCTTGAGGTGTTTCTCCAACTGTTATCTTTGCAGGGTTTGTGGTGGGTATACCTCCAAGATAGTCGATTCTTTCAGCTATGCTCTCAGCATGTTTCATTTCTGTAATCGCGATGTTCTTCAACTCTTCAGCAATTGCTAGATGATCAAACCCGTATATTCTAACATGTTGCCACATATACTGTATACTGACTTGAAGCTCTAGAGAGATTGCTTTGTTCAACATTTCAATTAGCTCTTTTGATGCCATTGAAATACCTCCTTCCCCTCTATACACATACCTTTCCTTTTCTTTCTAACGGAAACTTAGACATTAACAACATATTATTCAATTTCTCATGCTGACTTTGCTAAAGCAGCCATTCTCAGCATCAAACGATTCAAATTAGCGATTGCTCTCCCCATCCTACAATGTTGTGATCTTCTTTGAGTGGTACTAGCAATGAATGACCAAGATCTTCTATTCCCTTTGATATCGAGGATGAAACACCCTACCAGAGAGTCAGGAAGATAGTTACAATCGGTTGACTGCGCTTTGCAGATTCCACTAGCAATAATCTTCTTGATGAGCCGTATCATTGATGATGAATCAAGAGATATTTTATGATCCACCTCTATCCCCTTGATCTCATCTCTCACCCTATGTTTGACCAGTCCATTATGGAAGATTTCCACAGACCATTCATACCTATCTCTGAGAGCACCTCCACCTACTCGGTGCATTATTTTGTCCCCTCTCTCAAGTTTGGTTTTTCCTGCAATTATAGCTTCCAAAAGACGAGAGATTTGCTCATTCGTTGCCTGCTCGTGAGGTGTTTTGCTTTGGGGTCTTTCTGCAATGGTGTCATCAGACAATCCTTTGTGAGGAACTGCAACCGCATGATGATTTACAAACTGACAGAAGTGATTGACTTGTCGACATACTGGATGTGTTCTATCATCCATTATAGTCCCGGTCGAAACTGGGATTCTCGAAGGACAATTGGGGTCCAAATACTCGTCCCTTAAACCTAACATATGACCGAAATGATGTGCAACCATTGTTTCAGAGTCTTCAGTATCCCACAGAAGCATATTTGAAACAGCTGGTCCTTTTCTTACCCGAACTGTGTAATGTGGGTTCTTTTCGACCCAGTCCACATCAAATGTTACGCGCATGGGTCGACTGCAATCAGAAAGCGCTTTGGCATTAGACTCAGAACAACAGACAAATCTGTCCGACCAAACCTCTTCTATGCCCTTCTTCCATCTCTCTCTAAGTAACACAAGCTCGCGATTAGTGATGTCATCATTGGGAATCAAACGTATTCGCACAGAAATATGTGTGCCTTCCTGCTTGTAGAAAGTCCACCATCGATAGAATCCATCTGAAACCTTCCTTGTCAGTTCGATTTCCCCGATATGAGCATCAATGATTGTGATATGACCTGATTCTTTTCGTGTTGAAGATCTATGCAAAACTGTCCCTTTCTGATTCTTGACGATGATATACACATCTGGGTTGATATCGAGGATTCCAAGGAAGTCATCCCGCTCAAAGCTCACCCGATAGTGTCCAGACTTGTCTGTTGTAGCTGAGCCAAGAAAATCATCTATGATGAAGTCTTCATCACAGACTTCAACTATCAAATTTGGGAGGAGATTTCCTGAACGACTGTCATACACAGTTCCGGAAACGACATGTTCACCACCCAAGTCGCTTGGGGCAACTTCTATATCGACCTTCAAATCTTGATTTGATAGAAGAGATTTTCTGACTTCATGAACCAACCATCCATTGGATTTGACCACTCTAATAACAACTGTGAGTTCTAAGTCTGGATTGATGTGACGTTTTCTGAGATCATTATCATCAAAGGTGATGCTGAACTCGCCTGTCCTTTTGGTTGTGCCTTTCCCCAGACAATCTTCTCTATCAATCCACCCAATTGGAAACACACTCACTTGAAGACCTGATACTCCCTTTCCAGTGTTTCGATGCCTTATTTGGCCCCTTATCCTATGAACCACTGTGATTGCCTTCTTCTATTTTATAGTTAAGGTCAAAAATCGCTTCGAGAAGCTCAACGAGTCTAAACATAAAGCAGGTTGGTTGAGCCCAATCCACAGCATCATCTATTTCCTTTGGGCCTGTACTCCTCTCTCTCTGCATCTTCTAGTCAATCTCTACACGATGCCCTTTGAATTCCTTTGGCTTGACTGCCCTCATTGAAATCTCTAGGACTCCATTACTGAAACTTGCTTTGGTCATTGTAGGATCAAAATCCTGAGAAAAGGAAAAGGTTCTCTTATACTTCCGATTCTCACTCTCTGCTGTGACCATCAGCGATGACTTGTTAACAGTGACATCAATCTCCTCTTTACTGACTCCAGGTAATTCGAGGATTACCTTTGTATCGCCAGTCTTGTCATCAACATCTACCTCAGAGAGTGGAGTCCGAAAACCTTCTTCGAGTCTTCTTGTCCATTCCCATGGATATCTCCACATTGACCTGAGCATTCTTTCCAGGTCTGAAAAACCAAAAGCGTCAATCGCGGATTCCTTCTCAACAATATCCTTCTTATCATTCTTTGTCATCATTTTAACCTCCAAGTTCTTATCTTGTGAAGATGCGCTTCAAACGTAGTTTCTCCGCTGGTCTGAGCTTTTTGTAACCATCCAGATTTTCAATCTCATCTATATCCAAGCTTGTTACCAAGCATCTAGGATGATACCATTTGTAAGAGAAACTCCCCTCATAGAAGTACGGCTCACCAATACGGAATCTGCCTTCAAGAATCACATCATTACAAGAGCGGCATCTTGATCTCCCGGACTTTGCAGTTTCTACCCTCCATAATGGTACTTGTGGAGCCTCGTATTTCTTAAGCTTTTTCAGAAACTCACTCGGATCTGAACCTATCATCTGGCGAGTTACTATTAATCTAAACGAATCATATTCGGTAGGTTCAAAGCTGATCTCAACATCACCAGACTTCTGAATGTTCCTAATTGATGTGAACGGTGGCCATTGTTTTTTCCACCGGATGTATTCAATGAACTGTCTAGCAAGAAACTCGCTTGCTTCTCTCTTAGGGAGTTCTGCAATGCCATCTTCAGTAATCACACCGAATGATGAATCAACATAGGTTCTCTCATCATCAATCTTCTCTCTGCTCTTCACAATAATGATTGAACCAAGAGGAGCACGTTTCTTGACACGTTTAAGGTTGAATGACTCTGGATCAACCCAATACGCCCACTCAGGTGCTATCTCAACCCAACTTACACCACTCATCTTCTGTTCTGTGGTTTTAATCATCTGATTGGAGTTCGATGATTCTGCATTTTCTTTCATCATGTAATTCAACCTCTATGTATACCAATGTATACAATATGTAATCAAATAGTTATAAATTTGTCTACAAATCTTTAGAAGCACAAGAGTGCTCTGAAATTGGGTCTAGCAATATTTTGACAATACAATTGTAACTGATTCACAATCCTCTCAAAAGGAGATGAAATGAAAACTCACCATAATCATAAGAGCTCTATTGAGAAATGGGAATGCGACCCAAGTTATGCAATTTCGTAACAGTGCAGTGAATCGAATGAGGTGTTGACTTTCAACTATTGACTCTCTCAATCTCTTCATGATGATCTAAGTAGATACGGATTGCCTCTCTTACGAAAGAGGCGAATCCTTTCCAGGAGTCTTTCTTCTCTAATTTATTAAATCGATTTCTGAGTTCTCTTGGTACACGTATCATCATATCGTTACTCATACAATAAACACTCCATTTGCATACAATTATAGACATATTTATATACATTTCGTATACAATTACATACACTAGTTCTGAGGATATAGCTTACAGAGCTAGATAGAGGTGAAGTCAAGAATGCCATTGAGATTCCTAACTAGACTTACGAAGGGTGCAGGTCACTACCATCTCTTCTATGTCCCTAAATACGTGAAGGAGTTCTATGGTTTCAAATCAGGGAGCTATATGGGTGGAGTCACTCAGAAGAATGGTTTATCCACAGGTTGTAGAATTGACCTAACAGTGTACAGGAACACCTTACGCGGTCGCGTTCCTGATTCAGCTGGATTCTCAAAGAGTATTGTTGAGATTTGGATCTATCCACATACTTGGAAACCACCAGTCACAATGGAATCCGAAAAAATGTCCATCTTGAGTGGAAGACAATACGAGAGAAAGTACTCGTCCGTTGTATATTCAGATTAAGTAGATTCACTGATGGGTTCTTATTTCAAAAATGAATAGAATGTGGTGGATTCTTTAATGACTACAAAAAAACCTTGTTACCAAGATGAAGGAGTCGTTGCAGAAACATCGCTAGATTCACTCAGGAAATGTGCTCGTAGAGTACTCTGTGAATATACTGAATCTCATGAAATGCAAGAAGAATCCAAACAATCAAGCAAGACGCAAATTGCTATGGGGGAGCACATAATCTTCAGGGAAAATGTGAAACACTGTCCAGCATTGATTGTTGCTACAAAGCTTGGTGAAAATCTTTGGCTTATGAACACAACCGCGGAATGCTCCCACACCAAATGCGATGATCGCATGGCAATGAAGTGCAGTCGTCTCAATTCTCAAAATCTTCGAATCTTCAGAGATTGCGTGTCGAAGGATGGCACAACTATGCCTGTAAACACATGGCGAATTGACCTTGTTGAGGACTCCAAGATTCAAATGATTATAGATCGAACCACAGAGAGATGGACACACTAGGTACTCATCTTCCAAGACTAGTGAAATTATGACACAGGCTAGTCAGACGAGGTTTGGACACCTTTTGCTATTTCTTGTCAGTTTCATTATTTTCAGGATCTTTGCGGATAGGTTGTCCTTCAACCCGCTTTTTCCTTCGTTTTAGACCTTTCTTTGTAGCTTTGATAGGAACCTGGAAAGTATGTCTTAGCCCATCAATTGTTGAAACAGTCCTGACATTTCGTCTTGTTTCTGCTAAAAGTGCTTCAAGCACCACCCTTTCTTCTACCTCTCCAGGTTCCTTGACAAGTGCAATCCTATGTATGGCATAGATACCAATGATGGTTGAGATGACAAAGAGAAAAAGAATCCCGGACAAGCTATATGTTGGAATTAATGTGAAGAGTTCTCCATCTATCAGCCAAGATAGAGAGAACTCGATTGTATGAGGCGCAAAGAGATCTGCGAATATTCCTGCAGTGATAGGTGCTATACTACCTATCATAGCTGTGACGACACCTTTAGCTGCAAGGTATGAAACAGATTTACCGCGAGGGGCTAGCCTCATACCGATATTGTTAGTACTCAAATTAACTCCGGCTGCTGAGAAACCGTTGAGAATGTGAATCAAAACAAGCAGGTGAATGAGAAATCCATAATAATCAGCTATGGGGCAAAAAGTCCAAAGAAAAGTACCGATGACGAACAAAGGTAGTACAACTTGCAGGATTGACTTGTTGCTAAAGCGATCAGAGAGTCGTCCCCACAATCGGATGAAGATGACACTTGTCAACTGTGTAATAGCTACGAGTACTGCTACGAGTGCAACCTCCAATCCGAGATTATCCACATCCAATAGATAGACAGTGAAGAAGGGACCTGCAAATGATGTACTCACCTCCCACGCCGCTGAAAACTTCAAAAGATTACCATAATTCTCATCTTGGAATGGCTCTGCAAGTAGTTTTGAATAACTGATTTTTTCCTGACGCGTCTTCATTGGTGGTTCTGGAGTAGTTCTTGTGAAGTAGATAGCAACCATCCCTGATAGAAATGCTATGAAGAATATTACCGAATATCCTGATAGTTGAGCAAAGGTGTCAGTTGAACTAACATTTGTCATCCAATCACTAATGAAGCGACCTCCAAGAAGTGATACAATTATACCCATCATGCCCATCAAGGCCATCCTCTTTGAGAAGAATCTGCCAAGTTGTTCAGGAGGTACTAAATCGGTCAACCACGAGTTCCAGCTGGGTGCACCAAGTGCTGTGAAAGTGCTTTGAATAGCCATAGCACCAACTAATAGTATAAGTCCTATCTGTCCTGTAGCAAGAAACGGAATCAAAGCCATGAATAGAACTCCCAGCCTGTTTCCGAGCTGAGTGATGAAGTTTAATCGACGCCGATTGCGTAATTTCTCAACTAGAATTATTGCAGGAATCTGAAGAAATTGAGTGACTGAGGGGATTGCAGCAAGGATTCCAATCACTGTATTTGGAGCCTGAAGAAGAAGAGCAAAGCCTACTAGGAATACACTCTCCGTCAAAGATGTCCTGACCTGAACAGCAACTCCTTGCTTGATCATCTTACCAAGCGCTTTCTCAGTCTGTTCAGCTGATAACTCAAGGTCCGGCTCTTGTGTCAACTTCTAGAATAGCTCCCAGAATCTCAATGGAGTCTGCAGTTCCTCGAGGTGTCTAATGAAGTCTCTCTTTATCTGACTGAACAGACCAGTCACCCACTCTGTTGAACAACCGTTCATTTTGCAACTTATCTGTCCTTGTGAGTTAATTTCCTGCGAGTCAATTTTCTGTTTCGTGAGAATCTATTTAACTCGGAAAGACTTCCTTCTAAGGTTGTGAGGTGTCGCGTGCATGGATAATCTAGAGAATCTAAAGCAGGCGATTGTTG
>JASFEF010000120.1:0-8841 GCA_050124975.1 Candidatus Thorarchaeota archaeon
CCTCTGCACCGTCACTGAGGTTATCATCGTCACTATCACTGTCTAACACCCCTGTCCCGTAGACAACGTATTCATCATAATCACTTAATCCATCGTCATCTCCGTCCGCCTTGAGAGGGTCTGAGTGGACAATCATCACTTCCTCATAATCAGTAAGTGAATCGCCATCTGTATCTTCGTTGAGGGGTGATGTCTTACTGGTCTTCACCTCGTATCCATCATTTAACAAGTCATCATCGCTGTCCGGGTCGTAGAGACCGGTCCCAACCTGAATCTCCTTCCAGTTGGCAAGGTTGTCCGCGTCCTGGTCATCATAATAGTCTGAGATTGTATCTGAATCTGTATCAACGTCGTTGGGGTCAGTCTTTGACAGACGGACTTCCTGGATGTTAGTGAGCCCATCACCATCGTTGTCGTCCTGCGCATCATTGATGTCATCAGAGTCGCTATCGGGGTCAGTAGGTAGCGTGAGAGTAATGTTGTTTTCTTCATAATCTGTGAGTAAGTCTCCGTCTGTGTCTGCCTGATTTGGATTGGTTCCGAGATAGATCTCCTGCCAATCAGTAAGTTTGTCAGAGTCCGAATCCGCCTCATTGGGGTCAGTACCGTGCGTGATGACCTCGGCAAAGTCAGAGAGTTTGTCAAAGTCTGAGTCAGGTTCTAACGGATTGGTGTCATAGGTGAGGACTTCCTGTCCGTCATTGAGATTGTCATTATCGCTGTCAGAATCGTCGAAGAGTGTGCCCTCGATGATCCTTTCGCGAGCATCAGCCAGTCCATCTTTATCGAAGTCGCGTCCGTAGACGAAGACGCCGCCCAGATTGGTGCCAAATGCGTATTCCTCCCCTCCGAAAGCATCGAGGTCTCCAAAGCTCAAGACTCCAGAGAAACCATTCGCAGTACGCTGATTGATACGCCAGCCTGTGGAGTTGTACATGGTGAGAGTGTTTGGAGTTCCCACGAGGACCTGTGAGTTAGCAAGTTCTCCGATGTTGGGGAATAGAATGTCATTAGGAGCACCGCCCAGCGTCTTGTTCCAGAGGAGTGAGGGACTTGAGTCATAGACACGAAGTTGATTACCATCAGTTCCGACAGCAAACTCGTGTCTCCCACCAGTCGTAAGGTCTCCAATCATGAGCGAAGTGATGCTGTCCTCTACCTGAATATCAAATGCGTGTACTCCAGTAGCGTAGAACACCCTGAGAGTTCCGTTGGTGTTTCCATAGACCACATCCCAGTCTCCAGCAGCTGTGATGTCTCCAGTTGCAACTACGTTGATTGCAGTGCCGCTTGTTTCATTATAGACCAGAGTACCAGTGTCCTGCAAGAGGGAGAACCGCTTTCCCTCAGAGGCCACTACCACCTCAGTCCGAGCGTCAGAGTCAATATCAGCGACGTCAAGCAAACGAACCCTACCATTGCTTAAGTAACTCCACTCTGGAGTGGTGTCAATCTCGAAAGCATAGACATAGAAGTCATCACAGCCCACAATGACCTCTTCAAGTCCATCTGCATCAACATTGCCGCCTGCAACAGCATACACTGGCTCTGGGAGTGACATGTTCATCTGAACTGATTTGTCAGCTCCGACCACGATGATGCCTGAGTCTGTTCCTATGAGCATCTCCTGACCAGTGGCGGCTGTGCCATCGAACGCGGCCAGTGCGTGTGGTGTCGAGCCAAGATTCAGTTTCCACAACAGATCGCTATTGTCATCGAACAGGAACAAAGAGCCATTCTGAACAATGACAGCCACCTCATCTCGCACATCTGCATCAAAGTTGTCGACGACTACATCCACGACCTGGTTCCCCGTTGTGGTGGACCAGACAATGGCTGTGTCGAACGGTGCAATCTCTGCGATAGAGTGTGGAACCTGTTGAATCTGTGGACTCGTTATTGTCACGGGCTGAACACCCGTGTCACTGGTCATGACACTCAATCCTGCGAGAGTGCAGACAACCAGTAGGGCTATGATCACATGATGAGTCTTCATGGTGGGGTTCCTCCTATTTCTCTAGGAATTTGTTTCCAGGGTTTCACCTGGAAGTAGTCAAAGAAGTCTGCCTCTACGAGACTGACCTCTTCGAATGGTAGTTTCATTTCATTCATTTTCGTAATGATTGGCAGGATCTGTTCGCTAGGATTGTCTATGAACAGCTTCATTGCATTCCTGCCAGCTTGTGCGGTGTATTGTACTCCTGGGAGTGAGTCCACTCGTCTGATAATCTCCGGCGTCATTGCATGGAGAGCCACACGGATGCTCTCTCCTCTTCCAGGGAGCGTTGAGATCAGTTCCTCTGGAGTTCCGAACTGACTCACGTTGCCTTCCTCCAAAAGGCAGACTCGTGTACAGTAATCAACAATCTCTAGGTCATGACTGATGATGACCATGGTCGTGCCTAGCTCGTAGTTGAGCTCCTTCAGATAGTTCAGGGTTTCATGCCTGAGGTGGGCATCCAGTCCTGTGGTCGGCTCGTCAAGTAAGAGCACAGGTGGATTGTGAATCATCCCAAGACATATTGACACTCTCTTGCGTTCTCCACCCGAGAGTCTGTCCACTCTCTTTGTGATGAGGTCCTCATCGAACCCAAGGATGGTGAGGACATTCCTCGCACGTTCCTCTATCTCCTTTGGTCTGAGGCCGAACATGCGGCCAAAGAACTGGGCATTCTGAATTGAATTGAAGTCATAATACAGGCTCAGGTGTTCCAGCTGGGGAACATAACCTACAAGCAGACTGATCAGCTTTGATTTCTTTGTGACATCATATCCACCGACAAACGCCTGACCTTCAGTGGGCGAAATCTGTCCAGTGAGGACACGGAGCACGGTTGTCTTTCCAGCACCCGACGCCCCAATGATGCCAAGAAACTCTCTCTTGTTCGCAAAGAAGGACGCGCCTTTAAGCGCATAAAAATCACCGAAAGCGACCTTTAGGTCTATGATGTCAATCTCTCGATGCGTTTCTCTAGCGTCAGACTTGCTCACATCACACACCTCCTATCTTTTCGCTCACTTGGTCGAACATCTTACGTCCTTCCTCAATGTCTTGCATGAGTACACGTAGCGCCTCGACCTTCTGTATTCTGTCAAGGTCTTCTCTTCGGATGAGGTCTTCCAGTTGTGTGAAAGCTGCAAGTAGTGCGCTGAGGGTATTGTCTATCTCTCGAACCAGTTCAGGTTCAATCTCAGGGATCCTAAGGCGTTTCCTCATTCTTCGGCGGTTCCATACAAGGTATCCAATAAGCCCACCGAATATCCCAATTGATGTTACGACCGCCAACTCAGCCATTGTCAAGAATACAAAGGGCGGAGGGGGCGGTGTTGTGGGCTCGACCTCGAACAAATAGAAACTGACGCTAGCATAGGTCATGGCATAGTTCTCATCACCTATAATGAGGAATATTCCATTAATCCTACCAGGACCTCCCCAGTAACTTGGTGTAAACTGAGACGAGTAGAGACCATCTTCAACAAAACCAGCAATGAAGAATGCAAAACTTCCATTCGGCAGCTCATATACAATCGCGACAAACAGGTCGTCAACGGGGTTTCCATCGTAATCCGATAGTTCGAGGTTCACATAGACACTTCGACCAGCCTGGTAGTATGTTGTGTTTTCCGAGAGGCTTGTTGAAGTGGTGAGTGTGTTTCGTAACAGATATTCTTTCAGATTGTCAAGAAGCCTACTGTTGTTGCACTTCACTAGGTTCTTGTTCATGAATAGCTTTGAGGAGCCAAAAATCGCAATCTCTGGATCTGTTGTGTCCACCATAACAACACTGTTTCCATTGAGTCTAACATTGGCGTTTGACTGGTTGTTCATGACATAGGTCCCACCACCGAGCCAGATGCTCTCCAGACCGAGTCCCAAAGGTGTGTTAGTCACTATGTCTGTAGTATTGTCCTCACTATGACTTCCGTCTAGATAGTAACCATACTCTATCAATAAGGGATTGAGTATGGTGGTGTTTGCATTGTCGTCATTGTCGCCAAGAACAACAATTGTTCCTCCATTGGATGAGAACTCCCTGAGGATATCGATATCTGTCTGGTTGAAGTCCTCTGTTGGAGCAATTATGAATACTGTGGAGAATGTTGCGAGTAACCCTGCATCCAACTCCATTCCTGGGGTTTCTATAAGGTCAAGACCAACCTCAGCCATGCTTTTCTTCATGTTTGATAGTCCAGAGAATGTCGTCATTCTGAACGAGTCAAAGAGACCTGTGAGCGAATCAAGACTACCCAGATCGTTCAGACTGAATCCTGTGAGCATATCCTCCTCGCTGGAACTTTCTTCCTCCTGTGCCAGTGGGAATCCTATTCCTCCTGTATCACCTGTAAGGTTCCCAGTGTCACCAAAACCTCCTATATCGCCCATTAAAGCTCCAAACCCGCCTCCATGTGAGGTGTCAAGCAGCATCATTGCTCGTGGGTACTCCAGAACCCTCTCTAGTGTGATATTTGTGCTCCACCCGTATTCTGTTTCAAGGACATAGTCACATCTGTGATACCCATCCATGCCAATTGGTGGTGCCAGCATAAACAGGGAGAAGTCGTAGAATCCCTCTATGGTTTCTGCACTGGTCAGGGACATGTTACCCCAGTCGGAGGCGTTTCCATGGTTTGAGATAGTAAGATTTCCAAGTGACTCAGTGGTAGAAAGGACAAAGCTGTATAGTCCAAAGTCTGCTGGAAAACGGATGTCAAATGGTGCATATGGCAGTTGTTTTGGAAACACCGATGTGGATTGTATTGGTTCTATGATGAACACATCTCGCATGATGAAATCATCCAGGAGCGCCACTCCTGAGGTGAGTATTGCTCCTGTTGGATCTGACACTAGACTAACTATTTGGTCCAGTCCCGTCGAAACCGCCCAAGCGGCAGTTCGCACACCCTCTGTTTCTGGACGCCAATCTGTGACCAATGCCTTGGCTTTGAAAGGCTCAACCTCATCAAAATTGAAGTATCTAGCGAACATTGTCCCATCTTCAACAGAACCTTCAACCACTAACATAGCTCCGATAGCTGTAGAGTTTTCTTTTCCGATGTTCATTATTACTGCTTTTGATTGATACGTATTACCTGCCTCTGCAATCCTAGGTACATCTGCCTCAACAACAATGAGGTCTCCTTGGTCCAGTGCTCCAGGTGGAATCTCATATTGCCACATAGCCTCGATTGAAGCGTCGAGGATAGTGCGGTTCTCTCCAAATCCTAAGGCAATTGTAACGTTAGCAAGCTCATCAATGTCCAGAGTTCCGAAATCCCACTGCATTGCCAGTCCTACATCACCATCAAAGACAGTGGATCCAGTCAGGTTGTTGTCTGAAACATGACTTCCTATGTTGGATGAATTACCAACCTCGAATGCAGATAATGGGATGCTCGAGTTCATGCCGACATAGAAGTTGCCGAAACTCTCTGAGAGACCATAAGCAAAGAGCTGTTGGTTATCCAAATCGTATTTACCATGGTCATCTTCACCATCAAGATAGAGGTCAAGTGAATAAGAAACATACAAACTCACGTTCTCAACAGGCTCATTCCCTAGGTTGAGAATGAATGGGGTGATTCTGAAGGCCGTCAGGGGTCGGGGGTCATAAAATGTAAGATTGTAGGACTCCACCAGAAAAGTGACGTAGATTGAATCATTGTAGGACAAGACACCTACATACCGGTTATAGGGCACAGTGAGTGATGATAAGACTACCTGATGGAACTCACTCTTTACATCGAACATCATCAGATTCATTGGGTCTTCGTTGTTCCATTTCAGTGAGAACATACCCATCATTAAGTGAATCCCAGAGTCCTGAGGATTACGTTCGTCTAGAGCTACAAGAGTGGTTCCAAAACTACTCATCAACATGGTAGTTGACGCATCAGTACCACTTGCAGTAATGAGGCCTAATGCAAGGAGTGGTAAGCTTGTTATACGCGCGTGTGAATCTCCTGGTGTCTGTTGTGTGCTCAAATAATCAAATGCCGCCTGCAGATTGAGAAGACCTGCTCCACCATCATTTGCACCATAACCTATTGGGGTTGCTGTGTCTCGAAGAACATTCCCTAGAGCGATTGGACCAACCCTGTCAAAAGCCTGAAGTAAAATCGCAGCCGCACCAGCAGTTATGGCTGCTGAGGCTGCTGTTGTGTCTGCTATGGTGTAGTTCTCGTCATATGTTTCGCCAATGGAGCCTCCTAGGAGGCCTTCAAGACCTCCGAGGTCTCCAAGATCGCCTAGTCCTATATCACCAAAACCAAGACCTGCAAGACCTGAAAATGGTTTAGTGCCAACAACACCCACACCTGGTGCAACTAAATCTGGTTTGGTCAACAGTGAGAGTGATGGTCCTCTCCCTGAGAAATCTGGTATCTCCTGTAGCTCTGTGTCATAAGCACCAACACAGAAAGCAGCAGCATTGCCGCCTGGGGACATGACAGTCAGATAGTCTGGTCCATCGTCACCAGATGCTGCAACAACAAAGATGCCCTTGTTGGCTGCTATCTCAACTGCCTCAGAAACCGCATCACCTGGTGCACCGAGAGTGTTGAATGGTAGAAGAATGATATCTGCGCCCCTGCTGCTTGCCCACTCGATACCTGATACGATCCAACTTGGTGCTGCAAAGAGACCTCCTAGGGTCACTTTTGCAGAGAGTAATGTTACACCTGGGGCGATACCAGCATAGACGCCTTCTGATGTGTTCCCAGAACTGACTGCAACAGATGCTGCATATGTTCCATGTCCAATGAGATCAAGAGGCAGAGTATCAGCTTCCACAAAGGAAGCAAAAGCAGACACGCTGAAATCAGTTTGAAGGGGATCGACTCCAGTATCAAGAACAGCAATGACCGTACCTGTACCGTTGTATCCAGCATCCCAGAGATCTCGACCACCAATCCGGTCAATGAGGGGTACATACTCATCAGACGATGTTGATGCAACAGTTGTGGTCTGAACCTGTTCAATTGGAGTAATCTCATTCGACCATATCTTAGTGATGAAATCCTCTTTAGCAAGCTCTGCTATGGCCGAGCCTAGCATCTTCACATGGAGCATGCCTATTGATTCAAAGGTGTCTATCATCTTTGCAGTCTGGTCCGCGTACAAAACTGCGTTCTTTGCCTTGAACTCGCCTGCTTCTTCATCATATCCCACAAGAACATCCAGATACTGGTCCATTGCAGTCTGATTCAGTAACGAGTCATCAATCTTGTCCACTGGTTCTGCCACGTACGGGTTTATTCCTACAGCAGGCGGAAACACCGAGAGTCCACTGACCATGAGGATGCATACCAACAGGTAAGCTGTCACCCTTTGGGTCAGATGCGCAATCGTTCGTTTCAGACCTACCATTCTATCACTTCTCAATTGTACCCTGAATAAGACCCCGAGTAATAGCCACATAGTAGTCTACCATGTCCGCCACTGACTTGGTCTTCACAATCTTGACTGAGATGTTCTGTTCTTTCAAGGCCGTTACACACCTCTCTGCAATCACCTCTAGAGGTTCGTCTGTGAACATCTTCAGGAGCTCGCCTCTTTGAAGCACGAACCGTACTCCTTTGACTTTCTCGAGTGTCTTTCGTGCTCTAGGATCAACCTCTTCGAGGACAATGCCCACTGCAAACCCTCTCGAGGGCATTGATTCCTTCAATGTTGCCGGACTTCCATACGCAACAAGACTCTTGCCCCGCATGAAGACCGCAACCTTGTCACAGAATTCTGATTCTACAGGATAGTGTGTGATGACGATGATTGAAGTTCCGTATTCTTGGTTGATGTATGAAAGGTAACTCCAGAGTTCGTTCCTGTTATCAGGGTCCAGACCCGAAGTCGGCTCATCCATAAGGAGCACCTTGGGTTTGTGAGCCAATGCTATTCCTACAGAAACTCTTCTCTGTTCACCACCACTTAGCTTCTTTGTGGGATTATTTCCCTTCTCTAGGATTCCAAAGTCTCTCAGGAGGGTTTTTCCTCTCTGAATGAGTTGCCACTCAGGAATGTCGTATTGCTTTCCGAATGCTATGATATTCTCAAGGGGAGTGAAGGTCTCGTACATGTAGGACAGGTCCTGCGGACAATACCCAAAGAAGTGCCTGACCTTCTGTGTCTGTCTTGAGTCGATTCCGGCAATCCTAGCAACCCCCGTACTGGGGATGTCACCAATTAATGCCTTCACAGTTGTTGATTTTCCAGCACCAGACTCACCAATGATTGCGAGCATCTCTCCTTCTCGAATGGAGAATGACACATTCTCAATGAGTTTCTTTCCACTCTTTATGGTCACTGTTAGATTCCTTGCCGCGAGTACATCTCTGTATTCGGGAGCTTGTTTCCAAGCAAAAGGCATGATGTAGACCTTGTTTGCAAGCACAGTGAGGTTTGGATTGTAACTGGGTCCGATTAGAAGCTGAGGTTGCGCAATCATGTAGATCTTTGGGTCTCCCACCTCCTCCTCAGGAGCAACTCGCACCTCAAGAGTCCCTTCTGGGAGAATTGGAGCTGGTCTGGTTGCTGCACCAACAAGTGTTCCCTTGATCATAATCATGGTCTTATCAGACCCTCTACGACCCCAGACGGTACACTCGACCTCCTGACTCTTCATCTTCTCCAAGTCTTTCACAGCCTGTTGAAGGTCTCGACCATCATAATACAGGTCGTCTGCCATGTTCCTCTTTAGATAATTCTGGACAGTGACCTGTGTAGCTGCGACATCATCCTGTCCTGAACCCTCACCACCAACAGTGAGAACCTTGTCAAGTTCTCCAGCTCGTTGTCTACGAAGGTCCTCCTCAACAAACACCGCAATCCTTCGTGTAAGGACTCCC
>JASFEF010000121.1:0-8792 GCA_050124975.1 Candidatus Thorarchaeota archaeon
CACCTAGGAGTGCAGTCCAAGACCATATCGTACCCCACTCCTCAGGTCCATCTGTATATTTACAACAGACACCTTCACCCTTTTCAAACACCCCGGAGAGAATCTGCTGCGCCTCTATTTCGTCGATACCACCCTCTTTACTGAAAAACCAATCCTCGATTATCTTCTGTCTATGTACGGTTGTCGGATTAGCCCACTTCTCTTCTTCGAGTTCAAGCATTTCTGGAGATTGAAATCTGTTGGCTGCAAAAGCTAAACCATTCTTTGCGGGAGTTACCATCACTCTCTCCGGACTCCCCTCAACGAGTACGATGTCCCCCTCTTTGTCAGCAATGAGATAGTTGTTGCCTCTTAAGTGAGGGATACGTTTCATGAAAGTAACAGCCTCCTTTGTTGTTGAGCAGTTATCAAGGATCCATCGTGTAGCTAGGTGGAGGGCGATTCCAGGTTTGTCATCTGGGTATCCTGAGATTGCAGTAAGTCCAATTGCTAGACCTGCTTCATTGACACCTCCATATCTCCCAACAACAAGGTCTGTACAGGCAAGATTCGAGAGTGAGTCATTCGGGTATGTTTTGATTAGTGTGAAGAGCTCTTGGAAGTTTATCGCCCAATCATAATTTCTAGCGAAGATAGTTTTTCCCGAGGATGTGAATTCGGGAGAAACCGCAAAAATTGTGCAACTCCTTCGGGGTAGAGGAAGCAACGTTAGTTCAAAATTTACAACATTTCTATCTTGGAAATCTCCTCCTTTTTGGACACCCTCAAGTTCCTCCCACAAGCTTGGAGTATACTTCTGCACTAGCTTCTCGCATTCCTCAGCGAGTTCCACTCTTTCAGGAGGTAGAGTAGGAGGTGAATATCCGCCTTTTCGCAAGAGATTTCCAATTTCAAACCCAATTTCGTAGTAACTTCCTTTCAATGTAAATTCAATCAATCATGCTTCACATCCATTATTCATCCCATTCTCTCACGCTTCTCGATGTCTTCAACTTTCCAAGCTTCTTGAAAATCTCCCCCTTACCCATATTCTCGTAAGGCGGAAACTTTCCCTTCAATGGTGAATCTCGAAGGCTTTTCCAGACCATATCTAGACCAATAGATCCATTCTGACGAACCCAATCTACTCTGTCAAAATCAATTACATTCGTAATGATAGCCTCATGCATACCTGTCTTCTCAAGGATGTGACCTTCTGGACCTACCCAGATCGACTCACCTCCTCCTTGAAGGGATACTGTATTAACACCGAGAACATAACACTGATGCATAATAGCCTGAGCCTGTGCAATAACAAGCTCTGCTTGTCTGTCTGAAGTGTAGGTCAGAGAGGGATATAGTATAGCACCTGCACCCATCCAGGTGAGAGTTCGGAGTAACTCGGGAAACCAAATGTCATAACAGATCACAATCCCCATTCGACCTATATCTGGAATTTCAAATGTAGGAAAGTCTGTTCCCCAGGCAGTGTCTTCATATGGCGCCCAGGGAAACACCTTCCTGTACTTTATCACAATCTCTCCGTCTGGATTGAAGGCAATAGCTGTGTTGTAGACGTCTTGATCAACTTTCTCGAAGAATGATCCTGGCATCAACCAGCATTCTAGGCTCTTGGCCAATTCACCAAGTCTGTCTGTCATTTTATTTGGAAGAGGTTCTGCAGTATCCTTCCAATCTGGTTTTGCGTACTGCTGTAGGTAGAACTCACCGGTAAAGATGAGGTCAATCCACGGGAACGCTGCCTTAGTCTTTCTTGCTACTCGTTCAAACTTATCTAGGTTAGCTTTACCATCTTCAGTCTTGAGTAGTTGAAGACCAGCGACACCAAGTTTTCTTGACATGTTAACACCTCAAATCTTAGAAAAAGCATCATCCATTTTTCCGAGAACTGTCTTTGCTTGCTCCTCTGAGATAACTAGAGGTGGTTGGAGACGAAGCACATTCTTGAAGATTCCTCCAAGGCCAATGATTACACCTGCTTTTTGCAGATTCTCTACTACAGTCTTTGTTTCGTCCTTTGCAGGCTTCTTTGATGAAGGATCTTTGACAAGTTCAATTCCAATCATCAACCCTTTCCCTCTCACATCACCGATGAGTGGTCTCTTCTTCTGCATATCCACAAGACCATCCAAGAAGACATTCCCAATCTTTGACGAATTCTCAACAAGTCCGGCTTCCTGAATGTAATCTATGCTTGCCAAGGAGATTGCACTTGTGACCGGGTTTCCTCCAAAAGTCGAGAAGAAGTCTCCAGATTCAACGCATGAAGCGATTTGGTCTGTCCCAATACACGCACCAATTGGTATTCCACCACCCATTCCCTTGGCGAAGGTCATCACATCTGGCTTCAATCCCCAATGCTCAGATGCCAATAGTACTCCTGTTCTCCCAAACCCTGTCTGAACCTCATCCACGATGAAGGGAATCTCACGTTCCTTGAGAATCTTAACAATTTCGATAAAGTATGAGTCTGGTGGAATGATAATCCCCCCTTCTCCAAGAATTGGTTCCATGATGAATGCAGCTACGTCACCTGTGGTCTGTCTATCAATGACTTCCTCCAAACGGTTTGCAGCTTCTACGCCGCATTCCTCCTCAGAGAACTTTGACCTATAGCTATATGGTGTTGGGGCATGTTTCACTCCAGGAGAGTTTGAGTAGGAACCGAATCCTTTCTTGTAGGAAGCATTCGCAGTTAGACTGAATGACACTCCAAGACGACCATGGAACGCGCACTCAAGGCTGATCAGAGCTCCACCTGTCAAACCCCTAGAGAATGCATACTTCTTCACAAGTTTCACAGCATTCTCCACCGCTTCAGTTCCTGAGTTACAGAGGAATGTCTTGTTGAGGTCTCCAGGTGTAATCTCTGCAAGCTTCTTCGCAAGTTTGACTTGTGGGATTGTATGATACCTGCCTGATACATGAAACAGCTTCTTCATCTGTTCAGTTCCAGCTTTGATGAGGGGTTCAGGCGCATGCCCAGCATTCGCACATGCTATACCAGCGAAACAATCTATGTACTCATTCCCCTCTATGTCTTTGAGAACTGCATCTTTTCCTTCCACTATCACAAGGGGGACTCTTGCATATCCTTGTTGGTAGTAGTTCTTATCAAGTTCCATTATCTCTTTAGACTTGGTCATGTCAACATCTCCAGCTGCGAACATGTTACCTAAGATGGCACCATATCCAATAATTAATTGCTTCTATTGAATGCAATCCAAACACAGATATATTCTTTGCCCAAATTTCCGAATATTCGTATTGAGATGAATGCCATGCGAAACATAACGAACCGTATAGTGCTCTCCATTCTGGTTGTGCTATTCATTGTAGCACAGACTCCAGTTTTGCATGGCGAAGCTCAAGACCGCAACGATCTAGATGGTGTCAGTATAGCTGTGTACAATGGCAACTTGGGTGTATCTAGTAATCCTCGTGAGAGTAGTGCTGCGGCACTCTTCTGGATGTTTCGATGGATGAATGCCTCAGTTGAGATGGTGAACTCATCTGCAATAAAACAGGGTATACTAAATGACTTCCAGATAATCGCGGTGCCTGGAGGTTATGCATACAACTACTATTTGGATCTTGGGCCTAGTGGTGCTAAAGCAATTCGTGACTTTGTAGCAGAAGGCGGATCATATTGGGGGAGTTGTGCCGGTGCGTTCTATGCATTGGATGAGTTTGAGTGGTCTGAATATGGCGAAACTGGAACATACTACTATGGTCTTGGCTTATTTCCAGGACGTGGTGTGGGCCCCATCGTTGGCATTGCTGATTGGCCAAACTATACTATGACTGATGTGAACATGAACAAAACGAATGAACTCATTGATTTTTCCCAAGAACCGAGTAATCATAGCATTATGTACTATGGTGGTCCATATTTTGAAACAGAGGGGATAGAGGGAATTACGACCCTTGCCACTTATTCATACAATGACATGCCTGCGATGATTGCGTTTGAATATGTGAATGGGAGAGTCTTTCTGACAGGACCACATCCAGAGTGGGAGGAAGACAGCTTTAGGGATGGATGCATTTGGGATAACGTTCTCGAGGAAGATGGTTCTGAATGGGAACTCTGTAAAAAGATCGTTTTGTGGTTGGCATCTGGTAATGATATACGTACCGATTCTAGCTATGACTCATTCCTAATCATCTTGATATCAAGTATTGGGATTATTGCAATAGCTGCTTTGATTGTGAAGTCAAGTAGGAAGTAGAATTAGATTCTAGACGGATTTGTAAAGTCGAAAGAATCTACGTACAGGAATTTGTGCGTTATTTTGCATGGTTTCCAAAAGAAACAACATTGTTTGGAAAACTTATTAAATGACATTGTAATCAGAATTGACTAACATTTGGAGGATGAATGATGAGAAATCAGAAACTCATAGCATTCATGTTAGTTTTTCTAATGTTCGCCGGAGGATTTGGTTTCATTCCAGGTCTTACCAATGCTCAAGAAGAAGAGAAAGTAATCAAATTGGGCATTATTGGTGATCCTGAGAATCTGAATCCAGTAATGGCGTGGACAGAACTGGCTTGGATACTAATAGAATGGATGTATGAGCCACTTGTACGATGGGACCTCTCAAATGGAACTTGGAAGACTGTACCAGGTCTGGCTGAGAGCTGGGAGTGGGCTGCTAATGGCACACAGGCAACGTTCCATTTGGTTCAGAATGCAACGTGGCATGATGGAACTCCTGTTACAGCTGCAGATGTGAATTGGACACTTTTCACCATGACTTGGCTTGATTGGTGGGAAGCATCCACAAGTCGCATTGACCATCATTCAATCAAGGTCATTGATGACTACACAATTGTGCTTAACTTTGTGGAAAATGGATACCCAGTTATTCCGAAGTGGGACCCGTATTGGGATGACACACCTTACTACTACATCCGTGATGTGTATAATGACACACCGGTTGCAATAAGTGAGGATTACTTCCTGATGAGCATTCCTTACTTGCCAATCTTTCCAATGCATAAATGGGACCCAATAACATGGAATGATCCCGTGTATGGTGTTGATAGTCCAGATTATTATGGCACTTACAACACTTCCGCCCCCTATAATTGGATACCACTTTCCTTCTGGGATGCCTTTTGGTACGATGGTATCAGCTGGGGTGATGCAATTGATACTCTTGGAAGTTATCCAACAGTAGGATGTGGCCCATTCATTTTTGATGAATGGATTCCAGGAGAAAGTCTCACGTTCCTTGCCAATGAGGACTATCATTGGGGAGCACCCAATGTCGATGCTATCGAGTTAGTGGTGTACTCAACTTTAGAAACCATGACTCAAGGGGTTGTCAGTGGTGATATCGATATCTGCGAAACCAGTATCACATTCACCGAGCTTGGTTCATTTGGTCCCGAAATCGAGATTGTGGAAAATGATTTTATGGGCTATAGGTCATTCTTCGTGAACCAATATGAGCCATACCTCAACGCATCGGGAGAATACACAGGACGTGGAGCAAAACACAATGCGTTACTTGAGAATGATGTCAGGAAGGCAATCCATCAAGCGATTGACAAGGACAGGATTGCTGAGGTAGCTTACTTGGGAACTGCAAGAGCAGCTGATTCAGTAATTCACGACTCATTACCTTGGCACAATGACAACATTGTCAAGTTTACTGAAGGAACAGCCGCTGCTATAGCCACACTTGAGGCTGCAGGCTGGACCAAGAATGCTGAGGATCTATGGGAAAAGGAGATTGACGGAGTTAATGAAACCCTATCGTTTACTCTGAAGTATGTCGCCGGAGCACCAATTGCGTTCACCGAAGCCCAACTCCTTAAGGAGGACCTTGAAGCCGCAGGATTTGACATAACCACTATCCCAGTTGAATCTACCACGTTTGTTCAGGACGCGACCACAGGTACATGGAACTTCGACCTACTGGTTGATTTCTGGACTCAACTGGGTGATCCTAACTACTATATGTTTTACCTGAGGCCAACTAGCGCATTGAACCCGAATGACATACAAATCCCACGACTTGAGGAACTTTTCAATCTCCAACAAACAACAGCTGATGAAGCAGTGAGGAAGACGTATGTTGACGAGTTCCAGCAGATTGTCTACGACGATTCTAGTGCGATTCCTCTAGTCTACTACAAGGACGTCGAGATCTATCGAGGGGATAGATGGGTGTTCACAGAAACAGACTGGCACAGTGGCATATATGGGATTCCGAACTACAAGGCTTGGCTTACTGTGGATGTAGCACCTGAACCACCCACAACACCAGTCCCATTGCCTATCGAAATGATTCTGGTAGTCGGTGGAGTCGGAGTTGTTGTAGTGGTGCTTGTTGCATTAGTCTATATGAAACGAAAGTAATCCAAAATTCAAAACAGCGGAAGGATACTGACTATCCTTCCTGCTGTAGCTTTTTTTAACATATCAAAAGGAAAATTGATAATGTTCCAGAGAAAACACTTATGAAGTTGGATGGTTTCCGATTTCTCCACTAAAATTTGTCTGTGGTTTAGAATCTAGGTACGGTATTAAATTCCAGATAAGAGTGCATAAATCACATGGGAGGATGAGAACTTGGCTCTGAGAGACATGCTTGCAAAACGGACTGTGCAGGCCATTGTTACAATATTGATTGTACTAGCTATTGATTTCGCAATATTCCATATGATGCCGGGAAGCATAATTGATAGACTTGCCAATAATCCCAACCTAAGCGAAGCAGTTCAACAGCAGGTCATTCGGCAATTTGGACTAGACCAACCAATACATGTCCAATTTGCTACGTTCATAATTAATTTCCTGCAAGGGAAGTTTGGAGTGTCGTTTTTCTATGGATCAGATTACAATGTTGGTGCCATCATCGGAGAACGGTTGATAAATTCATTAGTCCTCATGATTCCTGCAGACATTCTAGCTGTCGCACTGGGACTCTGGGTTGGTAAGATTTCTGCTTGGCACCGGGGTAAGAAGCGTGACATAGCTGGGCTCCTGTTCGCATTGGTTACATATGCAATTCCAGGTTTCTGGCTCGGGATGATTTTTCTTCTCATCTTCGGTTTCAATCTACAATGGGTCCCCACTAATCCTTACAATCTGGTTCGCTCATTCTCGGAATTTGGGCCTGATGTCTTAGGCGCTGTTTCAAGTGCGGTAGCACACCTGATTCTGCCTATTCTCGTGCTTGTTATCGTAATCTTTGGAGTGTTTGCTACAATCATGAGGAACTCGCTTCTTGAGGTTCTCAGTGAGGACTACATGACAACAGCAAAAGCGAAGGGTCTGACTGAGGGGGACCAGTTAAACAAAGAAGCGATTCCAAATGCCCGAATTCCAGTAGCGACGGTTGTGGCGATTCAATTTGGCTTCGCGGTAGTTGGAGTTTTGCTAATTGAGATTGTGTTCAACTACCATGGAATCGGTCGACTCATATGGGACGCTATTATACATCGGGACTATCCATTATTGCAGGCAACTTTCTTTATGTTCACTGTTGTTCTTGTATTCACCAATCTTATAGCTGATTTCATCTATTACTATCTTGATCCGAGAATACGGATTGAAACACAAGTAGCGAAAACTGACAAAGGAGATTCAAGAGTTACTCGAAAGATACCGAGTTTGCCAACTATTCTATTGATTGCGATTGTCATTTTGGATATCTTTGCAATCATAATTACACCTAGATGGATTTTGCAAATGGTCTTCTTAACCGCAGTTGTGGCAATTATTAATGAAAGGAGAAGAGTAATAGGTTACCTGCGAGGACTGAGTCTTCCGTATCGATTATCTAACTTGAGATTTACGTGGCATACACACAAGGTGAAGCTCATTGATAGATTTGCCACACTCCTCGTTATAATTGGATTCCTGTTTCTGTCTTCACTATTCGTTTCAACCATTATGAACATCATATGGTTTGAAGGAGGTGCTTGGATTCTATCCATAAACATGATAATGATTGGCATTGTTGGTAAGGTCTTGGGAGCTATAATTGAACGACCTGAGAGATTAGCATCCACATATGATGAAATTGTTAGTAATCGTTTAGGGCTTGTTGGATTAATCGTCGTCATCATATTTGCTTGCATTGCAATATTCGGTGATGTCATATCCCCCTATAATCCTCAACAGATTGGTGCAGGTCCAATATTCTTAGCTCCTACGCCATTACCACAAACAATAGGATTTGTTTTTAATCTTTCAATGGTAATCATATTCTTGGGAGTACTTCTCTGGCTCTATGCAGATCGCAAGAAAGTATCCGAAGTACCTACTTGGGTTAGGAGGGCAGGTTTAGGTTTGATTATCATAGAATTTGGGATTGTATTCTTGCTCGCCTCATTTGCTAAGGGAATCACTAACGGGCTAGTTGGTTCTGTAGCCTTGATGGTCATAGGCGGGATTATCATGCTGAAAGAGCCCTTTAGAACGAGAAGTTTCGAAGTGCCTGAGTTTCGCAGTAAACTATCCAGGCTTGCAGCATTTTCTGTTTTGGTTGTAGGAGTTTCTCTTCTAGCATACTTCTTGTATAGTTTTATGACTTATCAACCTGCAAATATCATCGAGTTCCATATATTTGGGACTGATCAACTAGGACACGACCTGTTTAGTGGAATCATAATTGGTACACGAATCACTCTAATGATAGGCGTACTAGCGACTATAATCTCAATAACTATAGGTACAACTATCGGATTGGCGGCAGGATACTTCGGAGGTCGTGTGGATTCACTCTTGATGAGGTTCACAGACATTTTCTTTGTTATTCCAGCCTTTGTTC
>JASFEF010000122.1:0-8771 GCA_050124975.1 Candidatus Thorarchaeota archaeon
AAATAAGGCGAATCTCTCCAGCAAGAAGCTCTGACCAGTGTTCAAATCCATTTCTTTCTTTGAAAGTAAATTGTAAGAAAAGTTCCTACTAGGATCATAGCAACAATAACAATTGGATAACCATACTCCCAATCAAATGGCATGTTGTGAAAATTCATACCGAAAAGACTTGCGATAAATGTCAAGGGCAAGAGAATGGTTGACACAACCACTAGGATCTTGACAATCTCGTTAGTTTTACGATCAAGTCCCAAGAGATAAATCTCAAGCATGTTAGACAGAGTTTCTTTGTATGTATCAGTCATCTCACCAATGTAGAGAAGATGGTCATAAAGATCCCTTAGATATGGTATTGATGAAGTTTCGATGATTTCAGAGTCATCTCTCAGTAGCCTGAAAACAGCCTCCCTGAGTGGCCGTACATTTCTCTGGATTATCCCAATCATATGCCGTAGATTGTTGATTGAACTAGGTGTGTTCTTGTCGAGGGAGGGTATCTCATCTTCAAGTTCTTCAACCTGATCAGCCAGATTGTCTATCGATGTGATGTATCGATCAACAATCGCATCAATCAAAGAGTATCCCAAGAAATCAGACCTGCTGTTTCTTATTCTGCTCTTCGGGTTTGATAATTTGCTCATAATCTGTGTGAAGATAGCAACATTACTTTCTTGGAAGGACAAAACGAAGCCAGGACCGAATAGTATGCTTACTTGTTCAGATTCAAATTGCTGATGCTCATCCAATCTCATGTCACGAAGTATCAGACAGATTTGGTCAGATTCAATATCCAGCTTGGGTCGGTGTTTTGTGTTCAGGATGTCCTCTACAATGAGTGGATGAATGTCAAATTGTTTTCCAATCTGATTAATAGATTCCTTATCAGATACACCATTCACATGTATCCATCTTGTTGAAGAGGAATCTAACGGTTTTGTGCAGGCCTTAATTAGGATATTCTCTTGCGAAGAGAGTTCTGTTTGGCTGAAATCTATCAGAAACGCCTTAGTAGAACTTTCATTTCTTTCGTCAACTACGTCAGTAGGTTGTAGGTCTGAAGTTACATCTTTTTTCTCACTCATCTCAATGATTACTTCCCTACTTCTTATTCAAAAATCTAATGGAATTTCAAGTTGCTATACTATAAACTGATCTTGCCAGATCTGAAAATGGATAGATTCTTGAGAGACGTTTTTGCTACAGCCTGGCTTGTTGGTGATTCAGTTTGCAGGTCTTTGAAATTGTTATCAACATTGGACTCCTTGTTTTCGGACTCGTATTGCTCAGTCAAGGCTCCGAATACTTTGTTGAAGCTGCTTCAAAGCTTGCAAAATCAGTGGGACTTTCAGAACTAGTTATTGGTCTAACAATCGTCGCGGTAGGCACTTCATTACCAGAGATTGTATCAAGTTCTCTCTCTATTGCTGTGGAAAGTGGAGATTTGGCATTAGGTAATATACTTGGAAGTTGTATTGCAAATCTCACTCTAGTGGTTGGTCTAAGCGCGCTCTATTCACCCTTAGCATCGAATACATTGATTCTTTATCGAGATTCTAAAGTCATGATATTCATTATTGCTGTCCTAGGGTTCACTATCCTTGACCCCATCACACCAGCAAGAATCGTGGCTTATGAGGGACTCATTCTTTTGGTTCTGTTTATTGTCTACGTTCTCTTTCTATTTGATGGGAGGGATGAACGAGAATCAAGCTATCAGTTTGAGTTGTTTGTTGACTATCTTATCAGGTTGAGGTTCCTAACAACCCTAAGGGGTCTTGTTCGTCGACCTATTCCTCCAAAGAAATCGCAATCTGAAAACGTCAACCAAGAAACGGAGGAACCCTCTACACCTCAAGAACAATTGAAAGGGTCCTCTAAGGAAGTAATCATAGTTATACTATCATGCACAGGAGTGATTGTGGGAGCCCAATTCGTCGTCCAAAGCGCCATTAGTATTAGCCTCATCTGGGGAATAGAAGAGGGAGTGATAGGACTGACTGTGATTGCTGTTGGTACATCTCTGCCAGAAATCATGGTTTCTGTAAATAGTGCGAGGAGGGGATTTGGTAGACTTCTCATTGGCAATGTAATGGGCAGCAATATAGTCAATGTGACCCTCGGGATAGGATTCGTAGTCTTGATTGTACCCGCATTTGTAAATATTCTGACAGTGGGTTTGTTGGTCGGATTAACACTTCTGATATCAGTCATATTTTACTACACAATCAAGACTGGCTGGCGTGTAACAAGACGAGAGGGTGTTTTGCTTCTCATTTGTTATATTCTTACCCAGATTGTATATATCAGCATCCTTCAGTTTGGTGGGATTTAATCGCATGAATCGTTTTGAAGTTTCAAAACCAAATCTCCAATCTGGGTAATATCAGGAACAGGGCTAGACTCTTCTTGAATCCATTTGAAGATGATTCTTCTTTCCTGATCTATTACAAAAATTCCTGGACGAGTAACCATCAATAGATTCGAAATCCTCTCTGCCAGTGTTCCATAGGATCTTGATACTTGGCGGTCAAAGTCACTAAGTAAAATATACTGTATTCTTTCTTCATCTGCAAAAGTGCATAAGGTTTCTACAGGTTCAGTAGATACCCCAACAATCGTGACTTCCATCAAACCAAGAGATTCATGAAGTGATTCGAAAATCTTTGTGAACTCAAGTGAGAGAAAACTGAAGGTATCCGTGAAGAAGAATAAAATTATTGGACCATCAGTTATTGAGAACAGTTGCACCAACTCACTAGTTGTAGATGGTAACACAAAGTCAGGTGCGAGGTCCCCCACTTCGAGACTAGAAACGTCATTTGATGTCATGATTGAGATACCAATTTCCATTGGGAATGCATATTTGTTTATCGAATTTCTGAAAAAGTGGATACTAGAATTAGAAACCAGTTTATGATGTCATTAAGCTGGAAGACCATGTCCCTCTTCCAGTAGCTCAACAAGGCGCGATACAAAACGTGTCGCTGGAGCTCCATCCACGACATCATGATCTAGGGTCACAGTTAAAGCTAGGTACTCTCTCCTCTCAATTCTGTCACTGACATATCCAGGTTTTTCAGATATTCCTCCAACAGCTATGTTGAGTGCATGCATGCCAAGAGGTATTGCCCATCCACCAGACCTGGCAAACCGTCCAATCGAGGTCACCGCCACAGTGCCCATGTTCTCGGCAATGAAGGTTGGATCCTTGCGTAACTTGCGCCAGAAAAGTAGATCCCTCAAAAACTTTGGAACCGACAGGAGCAGTTTGATTCTACGATTTTCCTCTGCCTCAGTATAGTCCTCCTCCTTCTTCTTCTGCACTTCGTGAATCTCCTGGTTTATTTCCAGGACTGTTTTTTCATTTGCGGACTTCAAAATGTAGTTGATAGGATACGGGCGACCTTCAATGGTGGTTTCGATTAGGATGTTGATATTCACATCGTCAAATATCACAAAGTGTTTACCGATCATTAGGGCTTGTACTTGTTTGTGCTCTCCAACACTTTTCCCTACACATGATGCAATCCAGCCAGTGAAGGATATTGACTCCCCTGTCCGTTCTTTGTAGCTGCGTAACCTCTTTCGGGCTTCTGTCACATCAGCTTCAAACAGTCCATGCATTCTATGCTTTCTCAATGCATAGTCACAGCTCTCAATGATTAGTTTGCGAGATTTTGGAACATGTTCTTTGTGATATCCTAGACTTGAGCTCAATTTATTTCACCACTAGTAAGCACAGTTGGAGAATCTGATGATGAACATTCTGTTTTTGCTGATTGAAGTCGGATAACATATCTCAGGGTTGGTGGACTGAACAAAATGAAAAGGGTGGTCCAACAAGTGCGGGCAGAAGCCCTCAAATTGCTAGCAGTGATATTCATGGATAAGCTTATATCAAGTTGAATACAATAAATATACAATAGTATTACAATTGTATTTTTATTGTATACATAATAGTCTAATGAGAAAGAGGAGGTAGTGAATTGGCTGAAACAAAGAATGCTAGACGGAATACATCAGTACAGAACTATCCAGATTATCAGAAAGTAGTTGAGGAAATGAAAAGAATATCAAGATATTATGGAAGACATGATTAGGGATTCCGATCGATGGCTGATGAGAGTCAGTTGGAATCAGACCTGATCAATTACTTGATTCATGAACTCGTTTTTACAAAAGGTGAGCAACAAGAAATTCTATGGGTGGTTGAATCTTTATGAGCGTAGTAAAGCTTTGGACAACAAGAGGGATGCTCGTTACTGTAGCAGCATTTGTCATTGAAATCTTTAGCATTTACTTTCAGACTGACCCAGGAGTGGACTATAAAGGAATTATTTACGTTCTAATGATTCTTGGAATCACCGGGGCAGTCTTGTTTGCTGTAGCAATCTGGGAGTGGAAACAAGAGGTAAGTAGTATTCTTGTGCTCATTCTGGTAGTGATTGGGCTTGTTGGTTTTGGTGCTTCTGTTTCGTTTCACAATGCGCTTGTGGATGCTTTCTTTCCGAAAACATCAATATCAGCGTTTTTAGGCATCAGCTTCGTGGAGATTACAATGGTTGGCGTCTTTCTATGGAGTTTTCGGGGACGCGTGCCAGTTAAAAGAGAGCTAGAAGATCCACTCTCAATATAGATAGGTGAAAAAATGAAAGGGTGGCTCAACAATGCAAGGCTAGGGAAAGGTCCCGTTGCTAACGCCGCCGTCGAAGGCCCGTACTTCTCTCGCAACTCCGAAGAGTTGTGAGCAAGCTGCTTCTACCTCTATGAAGTAGAAAACATAGAAGGTGATTGATGGAATACGAAGGAATCTCATCCTCTTCCATCCGCAGCTTCCGCTAACTGTGACTCATGTCCTGATTCTTGTTTCAATATTTCAAAATATGAATTTATATGCACACAGACATATACATATGGACATGGGAAGCAAAACAATTTCGGTATCAGATGAAGCGTATGCACGGCTCAAAGCCCGGAAGAAACCTGGCGAGAGTTTTAGTGACACCATAAACAGGTTGACTATGAGGAAACGACTCAGTGAGCTTGCTGGTGTCTTAGATGATGATGATATCAGAGTGATTGAGAAAGCAGTGACAGCAATTAGGTCTCAGAGTAAGGAACGAATTAGAGAATTGGTTGCGGAGATATCTGAGTAATGCTTCTTGATACATCTTTCATCATTGATCTTCTGAGAGGGAAAGAGAAGGCAATCGAGAAGATAAAGATGCTTGAGGCAGAATCTACAGCCACAAACATCTCATCGCCCTCAATCTTTGAACTGTTTGTTGGAATCAGTCTCACAAAGAAACCCGCCTCTGAGAAGAAGAGAATTATGGATGTATTAGAGTCATGGGGGACGTTGACCCTTGACTCTGAGTGTGCAGCACGTGGTGGAGTCATACATGGTCAACTGATTAAGGATGGGTTACCAATTGATCCTGAAGACTCCATGATCGCAGCGATTGCACTTGTGCATAATGAAACATTGCTTACAAAGAACACGAAGCACTTCAGTCGAGTACCTGCCCTCAAAATTGAGGACTATTGAATTTCACTATAGTGGAAAATGTGTGAATTTTGAGCAAGAAGGTATGCCTCAATAGAGAACTGTGAATGGCAACGTAAATGGGAATATCTGTTTGGTCTACTCATGATTCATTCTTCAGAGTCATCAAGCGGCAGAAATACCTCATCTTCAAGAATCTGTTTCTGACTTCTGATGAACTCAATCTGTTCGTACATCCTAACTAGACGGAGGAGTGTATCGTTAATATCCTCACCCGGCAGTCTCGCTGCTTCTAAGAGATTGTAAGCCTCTATTGAGATCCTAATCTTTCTGACCACTGATGCGAGCCTCACCATATCGTAGACATTTGGAGATATAAGAATAGCAGAAGATACGCTCTTTTGATTGACAATGCAAAAGAGAAAGGGTGCTCAACAATGCACGGTTAGAGGGAAAGGTCCCGTTAGCCAACCCCGCTCGTCTAGCCTGCACCTCTCTCTGTCCGAAAGCAGAGCGCAGCTTCCGCTACAATCGAATGTTGAATGAATGAACTTCTTGGTGGAAGACGACCAAAATAGCCTTCAAAGTCTAAATGACAATTGCTTCTGTAATTTACTTCGTTGATTACGAGCTAGAGAATTAGGAGATTACTTATCACTTGAAGCTCCAAGGGTTTGCATTTATGATCTTGATATATAGTCCCTCATTTGTTTGACTCTGATATTTGGATGGTGATAGCGGGGAATCCCACGAGTTCTAAAATGATCAATTGCCTCACGAGGACACCAATGGATACATGCTAAACAGACTTCACAATTGTGATTATAGGTCACCTTCTCATCAACAATTTCGATATTATGCTTCGAACATACAGATACACAGGTTCCACACCTGACACATCTCTCATTATCAACTCTGAATCTTCGGTCATTAAAAATTCTGTATAAGAAGAATATACCCATCAAAGAACCAAATCTATTTTTCAAAGATGCTTTCGTGGGTATGAATTTCTCAGATTCGTTATTGGTGATTATCTCAATGATTTCATCAATCCTGGCTTCTGAATCTTCTACTAACCTAGCAATTACTTCTGGAGTGCTGGATCTATCTTCCATAACAATAGAATTTGAAGGCAAAACTAGAGAAAACTCAGCATCTAATTTTCGATTCTGACTATCAAGCAATTTTCTTATAGTTGGAAAAGTCTTACCAGTCTCTCCCCCACTTGTAGTAATAGCAAAGATATACGGATTCCCAGTAATTTTGATGTTCTTCAACAATTCTCTTACTATTTGGGGAGCATTTAGGAAATGTACCGGGAAAATGAAACCGATTCTATCTGCTTCGTAAGTAAACTTCTTTTCTTCGAGAACTTTAGGGATAGACAGTATCTCACAATTTACGATGTTCTCTTGAATTCTAATTGCAGCATTTAGAGAGTTTCCAGTTCCAGAAAATACAAACAATATAGTAGAGTTGTTTTCATCGAGTTTAGATAGGTTTTGGTTCAATTGCTATCACTTCAGAAAATGAATTACTGCTCCCTATTTATTATGTCTGGATGAAACTCTTGGTTAGCTACTAAACTCCCGTACTTTGTATCCATCTAAGAGTGGTTGTGTCCATCAGATCATTAAGATTAATTGTAACGGTTAACTCAGAAAGCTAAATCCAAAAAAAAGAGACCAGGGATAGCGTAGGCTAGCCCCTTGTTAGTTTTTCATATTCTTTCTCAGCCATTCCATCTAAGTACTTTCTTCCAGGGTAAACAAATGCTGTAAGATAATGCGCCACGACACCTATTCCCCATCCTATTAGCGGAAAGATGATCCATGGAAATCCCATACCGTTGAAATACCAGATGGAGATGAGAATGCCATTGATGATTATATAGAGCGCGATGTTGATATAGAATGAAAACTTCATTTCAGCCCGTTCTCTCGCTTCTTTTCTTAACTCATCATTTTCAGTCATTGAAATCCTCTAAATATAATCTCAAATGCGCCTATAATAATACTACTTTTTACAAGCATCTGCTGGATGCAGATACTCAACTACAAATATTGGTATGAGGCGTCTGAGAATCCCACAGAAATGAGAAGTTCAAGTCTTTCCAGTTCAAACTATGAAGGTGTGTACTTACTGTACTAATTCTCTCTCTAGTAACATTCTTAGTCATCATTGAGCATGATCGCTCCGATTCTCCCTACTTATGCAGAGATCTTTCAAGTTTCATTCATCATCCTTCCGCAACTCTTTACCACAGAAAGAATATAACCGTGTAATGGGGCATTAGAATCTCTGTTACACGAAAACAAAATTTAGCTTGAAAAGATACTCCGATAGTGATTACAAATGCAGGAATTGGACCTTCAAACAATATCAACTTTGGTGGCAGCAGTGAGTGTGGTTGTTGGCGTGATAATGAGCGTCATTTCCATTCTTAACTCCACTAGAAATTTCAACAACTCCAGAAAAGCTACACTCTTTCTACAGCTGAACGACAAAGCGGCAGAGGAGGACTTCATAAAAAAAATATATGAATTCTCTGAGTGGAAGTGGTCCGATGTCAACGAGTTTAACACTAAATACGCCACAGATGTCGAAACATTATCCGGCTTTGTTAGTATATCAACTTACTTCGACAGCATGGGCACTCTGGTCAGGAACGGTCTAACAGATACAAAGTTCATGCCACGGATGATGGCTATATCATTGGTACAATTCTGGGAGAAATTATCTCCAATTGCCAAGGACCTAGAAGCAATGTGGGGAAGTCCAGGACTATACGATAATGTAGAGTATTTGTATCATGAAGCCATAAAACAAGGTTACTATCGCACAAGCATCACATGGAATTCATCGAAAGAGTCGCAAACAGGGGAATAAGCTGGGGAGAATCAAGAAACGAAAACAACCCCTTAGATGATTTGGAGTCCATTCATCTAGATTGACTAATGTGAAAAGAGAAAGGGTGCTCAACAATGTACGGTTAGAGGGAAAAGTTCCCTGTTCACCCGACCCCATCAGAAGGCCTGTACCTCTATCTGTCCGAGGACAGAGCAAGCTGTTTCACAATTTGTATCAAACAGAGAGAATCACAAGAAAGATACTCAATCCTTGTGGGATTTGTCAGATATTTTCGTAATTGTAATCCTTGCCTAAGAATCTACTCAATTCGTTCACTTCTACTCCCAATAAGTAATTGATATCGGGGTGAATTGTGTCAAAAGGAGTGATGAGGACAAATGATCGTTTTTTGTGT
>JASFEF010000123.1:0-8730 GCA_050124975.1 Candidatus Thorarchaeota archaeon
TCTTTGACTTTCTTCAACAATTCAACAAAATTCTTGTGTGCTGTGTCAGCGGACTTCTTGTACTCCTCGAGTTGTGGTCGAATCCGCACAACTTCTTGATGGTGTATCTGTGACTGCTCTGACAGCTCAATAACTTTTTCATGAGCCTCAGAAGCCTCTTCCTTTAACTTTCTAGCAAGTCTACGAAGCTCACTTATTCGGTCTTGCTTTTCCTTCTCGAGACCAATCTTCACAAGCTTCGCTTCTATCTTGGCTATCTCCTCGACTATCGTGAGTTCCTCATCTCTTGTGAGCTGATCCGTCTGTTGACGCCATTCAAGCTCCTCGACGCGGCGCATCATTCGACGTTGATCAGTAGATGGACTTCCAACAAGATTGGCTCGAAGTTCTCTGATCTCGTCATAGACACTTTTCAATTGAGCATGGATTGCTGTTCGACGATTCTTAGCCTCAGAGATCTCCTTGTTAATCCGGTCGCGTTCTTCACGCTCAGCTTTTACGGATTCAATAAGACCCCTAACTTCCTTGTTGTGGTCATCTCGAATAGTCTTGTATTCACGCATTTGATCTCGGTCACGTCTGAGAACCTCAAGTTCGTCCCGAGCTTGCATTTTGAGTTCTCGGAGCTTTGCTCGCAAGAATTCAACATCTTCTGGTTTGGCTTCTGCAGCTTCAGTCAAAGGCATTCTGTCCTTAGAATTTCGTTTTGCGGGTCCTGCTTAGCAGGACGGATTTCGTTCACCCCAGAGGGTGCTTCGACAGAATTCCTTCGCTAGGAGCCTTCTTAAAAGGTTTCGCATGGAACGACTAAATTCGGGCTAAACAATGTGCAATCCTTTCTGAAATGTCAAAATCTGTCACTTGTTGAAGTCCAGTCCATCCAGGTGTTGCATTGGCCTCTAGAATCCAGAGTTGCCCATCCTTGTCTGGTATAATGTCTACACCCACCAATCGACCTTTTACGGACTTAGCAGCCTTCATTGAGAGGTCAGTCACATCGAGTGTGTTTTTCCTTGGAGTACCACCACTATGAATGTTAGTGGTTATTCCCTCCCCACCTACTCTTTGCATAGTCGCAATGACCTCATCATCTAACACAAGAGCACGAATATCAAACCCAGGACTCTCAACATATTCCTGAAGTAGGTATGCCCCTTTACCAAACATCTGACTATGAAACTTCAGATAATCATAGATGTTGTGAAGGTCGAACTCCCGTTCAATAAGCTGAACCCCCAGACCTCCAAATCCAGTAATTGGTTTTAGAACACATGGGAAGTGTTCCTTAACAAATAAAGCTGCATCATCTATTGATTCCGTGATGAGTGTTCTTGGGACTGGAAGCCCTGCAGAAATCAATCGACGCATTGTTTCTGCCTTATTTCTCATAAGGAGGATTGAAGAAACAGAATTGATGACAGTGACTCCCATCTCTGTCAATGCAGATAGAAGACCAACTCGATTGAAGAATGTACCAATATCGTTTGCTCCCAAATCGAGCACAATTAGACGGTCTAAAAGTAAGAGATTCTCACCATTCATTGTTATCTCGTGTTTACTTGTGGATCCCCGTCGGGAAACTTTCCAAGGGATTACTTGCCTTGTATCAACACCTATTTTGTGAAATGACTCCTCAAGACTTTGTGCGCGTCGAGACCATGGGTCAGATGAAAAAAGTCCAACTTTCGAAACATACTTTGGGCTCACAATGATCACTTTCTTTGAGAAGTACCTGTTTCATACCCATAACGACTAGCTTTTATGTTCTCTCAATTTCGACTCTTTAGTTGAGTTCTATGAAACTGTTCTCTGACGAAGAGCTTGAAGTCATCAATAAAGAACTTCTGGGGAAAACTGGACATTTCCTGATTGCTTTTCGAAACAAGCATGGACCTACTCTTCTAAAGAAACTATGGACAGAAATGTTAGAAGAGCTAGGACACCGGGTGAAATGTCTTAGTTGGTGGTCGAGTGCTGGGAGAATAGGGTTGCTTGAGTGTGAAACTGAAAATGGTCTCTCAGTCTATGGACAGTGGGCATTACACGATGAACAAGAACTTCTCAATGTCATGGAGTTAGATGAGAGTGAGTTGACAAACATACGTGATGGTTTTGATGCCGGAACTGTCACCTCTTCAGCAATGCGGGCGTACAGAATAGGAGAGTCAGGTGGAGAAAAGGAATAGTCCTTACTAGTCAACTGTAAGTGTCTTTGAAAGATTTCTGGGCAGATCAGGATTTATACCAAGGTCGACTGAGAGGAAGTAGCTTAGTAATTGAAGTGGAATTACATCAAGAATTGGATTGATTAGTGCATCAGATTTTGGCACTACTAGATAGTCTTGTTGATTGGAAACATATGGTTTAAGGGTCTCCTCAAACTCACCAACTATAATGGTCCTACCGTGTCTTGCCTTCACTTCGTTGATGTGATTGATGACCATCCAACTGTCCTCGGTCGTTGTGATAAAGATGACGGGATAGTTCTTAGTGACAATACTAAGTGGTCCATGTTTGAACTCGGATGAATACATACCCTCACAGTGGTTATAGCAGATTTCCTTGATTTTCAAAGCTCCTTCTCTAGCAACGCCGTCAGTGAAGCCATAACCGAGACAGTACAGGTCTTTGACATCCATCAGTGTCCGAGCTAGATTCTTTGCGAGAATACCTGTTCGGTCGATGGTGGTCTGAGTCAGTGATGGAAGATCATCGCGGAGACGACCGATGAAAGACTTCGCTTCTGAAGGATCAATGTGCCCATTTCTTTCTCCGAGTTTCGCAGCAAGATATGCAAAGATGATGCTCTGGGAATAGTAGGTCTTAGTAGCTGGGACTGAAACCTCATATCCACAAGCCATTGGAATATAGGAGTCACTCTGAAACATCAAAGTACTGCCTATTACATTGAGGACACCGAGAGTCTTGCCATAGTTCTCAGCCTTGACAAGATTCAGAACATTGAGGATATCCTTTGTTTCACCACTTTGGGAAACTAATATGCTGAGACTATCCTCATCCATAGTTTTACCATACATGGGTTCGAACTGACCGCCAATGGCTTGAAACATGGGGAGTCCAGCGAGTCTATTGAAGTAGTAAGTTCCAACGATGCTAGCATTGTATGAGGATCCACACGCAACAAGATAATGCCTTGAAGCGTCCTCAATTAGCTTCAGCCATTCCTCATTATTGGGACCTTCAAGAATTCCCATGACATCCTGAGCTATCTTTGATTGCTCATTGATCTCTTTGAGCATGAAGTGAGGATAGCCACCTTTCTCTGCAGCTCGAGCATCGACGTTTGAGATTTGAGGGGCTCTCTCAAGCTGCTTCCCATCTTCTATTCTATAGACTTTCACATCCTCTGGAGTTAGGACTAGCATCTCACCATCTGCTAAGTAGATGACATTGTTGGTAAGAGGTAGAACTGAGGGAAGATCACTTGATACAATAGTTGCATCGTCTGCAACACCAGCAACCAAGGAGGACCCCATTTTGATTGCATAAATCTCCTGTTCATCAGCACGACCAACAGCGTAAGCATAGGCACCCTTCAGGTCTTGGACAGAAAGCCTAACAGCCTCGAACATGTTTCCGGTCTCTTCATAGTATTTATCGACTGCATGAACACAGAGTTCTCCATCGTTCTCAGACCTTACGATGTGACCGGTTTCAATAAGTTCTTTCTTGTATTCAACATAATTGTGGAGGTTGCCATTATGTGCTCCATAGAAGATCTCTTCGCAACCGAAGTGAGGTTGAGCATTCATCTTTGTAGGAGCACCATAGGTCGCCCATCTCAACTGAGCAATTCCACGGTCGCCCCTCATTGTAGAAAGCCCAAGGAGTTCATTGACTTCTTCGATTGTGCCAACATCTTTCCTGAGGTCAACCTTTCCATTACGAACTGCAGCAACGCCTACGCTATCATAGCCCCTGTAGGTCAATTTACTACTACATCTGACCAGAAGTTCGCCAATGGTGTCACTTTTTTTAGTGACAATCCCAGTGATGCCGCACATCGTGGCTTGATTTCCGGGTTCAGTAATTAAGAGTTACGTAGGAGAGACAAGTGCACGATTTTTAAGAAGAATCAGTAGAGTCGAAGCAATTATATCACCGAAGTCAAATGAATCTGAAGAGAGAAGAGAGGACAGGCTATGGGAAGGCAAAAACGAATGGCATTGCTTTTACACCCGTTTCGGAGGGAACTATACCAGGTGTTATGTGAAAATCCTGGGACATACCTCCTGGAACTGGTCGACATTCTTTCTTCCCCACTTGGCACACTTACTTGGCACCTCAGGATACTCGAACGTGAAGGACTTGTCAAATCGATCAAGTTCGCTGGAAAGAGACTTTACTATCCAAGAATGCTGAGGTCTCAAGAAGCTGAGATGGCATACCTGACAATGAGAAGTGATACGGCACAGAAAATATTCGCATTTATTGTCAATAACTCAGGTTGTTATCAGGAACAGATGGCAGAGTCTCTCGGAGTCCATCATGACACAGTTCGCTGGCACATTTCAAGAATGGAAGAGGTTGGTCTTGTTAAGGTCATTCGAGAAGGTAGAAAGAAACGACACTACCTAGATGAGCTTGGAGACTTGTTGTTGAAGGGTAGCCTAAACACTATCACCGAAGCATATGTCCTATTCTTGATGGAGAAACTTGAAGATGGTTGTCTCAATCCAGAGATTCGTGAGTCAACACCAGATCATGTCACCATTAGAATTGACTGTCCCGAGCGAGGAAAGGACTGCTTCATAACAATCAATCTTACAGATTGGGAGTTCCAATTCATAGATGATGAAGGCTCGGAAACTCCAATCGAACAGGAAAAAGCTGAAGCTGGCGGGAGCTAGGCAGCGCCGTCCAAAATCAAACGAACTTTCCGGGCAACTTCTTCTGGATTAGGTCCGGGGCATACTACGGCCAGAAGACGAGTTTCATCAACCCTTGTAATTAGGAGTCTAAGATTCTCAGTATCAAGAGATATTGAATCAGTTACTTCTGAGTAGGTCAAGCCATTTGCAAAAAGTGAGCCTATGAGACCAGCGACTTCTACTTCGTCCTTGAAGCCTACAGATCCTAATGGCAAACCCTCAATCGTCAATAATACACCCTTGGTGACCTCAGGAACTTCTTCTACTATCGTTCCGAGGATAGTCTGTTTACCGAATGCACTGGTTGATCCCATGACGAGCTCCATTCGGGTAGCCAGAGATTGAAAGGCCGGAATCAGGGATTCGAGGTTCAATCCAGCATCGTCAGCTCTTGAGATCAATACAATGAGATGATAATGAGGTTGCACCAATGTTAGGATTCTTTCAATACTAGTGCTGTGTATAAGATGAGTAGGTCTAGCACTCTTTAGATGGCTTAGTGCAGTAGTTCCTCCCCAGACCAATGCGGATGAAACAGTTGCGATTACTCGAGGATCTATTTCTCCACCTCGAGAAACAGCTGCGACAACAACACCCTCTTTGGTACATAGAACTGCATTGTTCACAGATCGATGCACTTTCAGTGTTTCTTCAAGAAGAGTTGCAACCTCTCCAAGTGTTTCTCCTGGCATAGCTCCACCAGCACGTACTAGTGGAGTCTTGTCATGCTTCCGCATTTATAACTGATACTCTTTGTAGAATCGTCATCAAAAGCGCATCACGTCTCAGAGCAACAAGTTTAAATCGACGAGCCAAAGCATCGAGCCTAACGACCATGGAGGCATGATTTTGAGCTCAAGGTCAGGCAACGTTGCATCCATTATAATAGTGATACTGGTATTTTCAGCAGTTGGTGGTTACGTTTTCATTACCAACCAATATGTTCCATCAAACATAGCGGTTGTTGTTCTAGATCCAGGACGTGGCGATAGTAGTATAGTAGACCAAGCATATCAAGGATTATTCATGATTGATGTCGTTGTCAATTATGACTACAGGCGCGCCAATAACACTGACCACGCGCAAGATATTCTTGAGGACATCGCTAGCAGGGGAAGGCATGATCTGATAATCGTAATCGGTTCAGATCCGGACTTACATACTGCTGTCCAAACAGTTGCAGAGGCACATCAAAATCAAAAATTCGCACTGATAGGCGGTTCCGTACCCCTAGATAATGTGGCTTCAGCAACATTTGCACACAAAGAGGCGGCATTTCTAGCAGGTTCATTGGCTGCGCATGTATCAGTTGGAAACCCTGACCTAAATGGAATTGTTGGTATTATTGCAGCGGTTGCCACAGATCCAACCCTTACAGAGATCATCGATGGTTTTCTGCAGGGACTTAGATACGCAAACGAAACAATCGCAAACGCTACACATCAAATAACACTTCTACCAACCGAATATGTTGGTTCATTCAATGATACTACAACGGCGGAAACAATTGCCACAGATATGTACAATCCATATGTTGGCAACGCATCAGTGATCTTTGCTCCAGTAAGAGCGAGTCTTCTAGGAATTCGAGCAGCAATGGAATGGGCGAATCTTTCATATCATGCGATGTTTGGTAACGAAACTACACGTGAACCATTTGTTGTCGGCGCTGAGTTTGATCAGGGGTATCTTGGAAATCCGAATATTGAGATTGCGAGTGGTCCATCATGGGTCATCGGAAGTATTATTCCTAGATCAGATTTAGCCATTTACAGAATCATCAACGCTTCTCTCTGGGATGAGTTCCCAGGAGGCTTAGAAAACGGTAGTGTAAACCAAACTATTGGAGATCTTGAGAATGAGGGTATTGATCTAGGAGGGTTAGAAGAGTTCAGAAACGATGTTTGGGTTACAGACCCTATGCTCAATGTTACCGCTACTATTCGAGAGATGATTATCAATGGTACGATTGTGATAACATAGATAATTGCAGTCGTTTCTTGGGGGCAAGAGCCCCCAAATTTCCTTTTTTTATTCGACTTACATTAGATGGTGGTTAGAATGAATGCTCAGGCAGAGATAATAGAATTGGCAATGAAGGGAGAAACTCTAAAGAAGATTGGGCGATCCGGTTGGTCTCTTGCGGGCGTTGATTGCGCTAGGCAGGAATCAGTTGGCGAGCATGCATTTGGTACTGCATTTCTCTCTCTCTTGATCTCCAAGCACCTTCTGGGTCAAGGTGAGGAATTGGATTTTGGTGAAGTCCTATCAATGGCCATAATTCACGATCTTCCAGAATCATTGATATCCGACATACCACGAACAGCTATGGAACTTGGTGGGGAAACATTTCGAGATGGGAAAGCTAAAGCTGAGAAGACCTCCATGCAAAAAATTGCTGAGAAGAGCAGCAATTTTGGAGATTGGTTAACTACCCTATGGAGAAACATAGAAGATAGAGATTCACTCGAAGCCCGAATTGTTGGAGGAGCAGACATTATTGACATGCTAGTCCATGCAATATCCTTGGAATCATCAGGTGTATCACCTGAAATTCTTGATCAATTCTTTGTCAAAGCTCATGATATAGTGAAGCAACTGGGGTTGAAGATAGTTAATGACATCTTCAGGGAGCTATACAAGAAGCATGTAGACTTTGCAAGCAAGAGAGGAGTTGAATTGAAAAAAATCATCCAAGCTTAGCAGCAACTTCATTGCTACTCGACCTGATCAAATCCCGATGCAATCCAGCGGCAATAGTTCTCGCAACACGAATGGGTTCTGGTACTCGACCGTCAACAGTGATTTTGTCGAGCAGTTTTTGTGCTCGTTTTTTACCAACTCCAGCTGTAGAGAGATAGAGTCCGTATCCGGTACCTAATTTGATGAGTTCTCTTTCTCCCGCGCGCTCAAGGATTTCTAAACGAACTTTCCAGTCGAGTGGAAAATATTCTCTCAAATATTTCTCAATTCCATTTGAGGGGTGATATGAAATACAAATTACTGGTGTTTCTGTTGTTTCGTGAAGTGCAAAGATGTCGATTATGTTGAACCAAGAAATTACTGACCCTCCAAGTAACCATACCCGAATATCCTTTCTCTTGAGTCGGTTGAATAATGCGATTAACTCTTTCGTTGAATCACTACCTCCAATTTCCGGTGTGCAGACACCAAATCCATCTATTCTCAGGTCACCCCTCATGACTACACCAGCCATGATACTTCTTAGCTCTTCTTTCTCGAAACTCTCAGCTACGCCTAGAACACGCACACCTTTCTTCCACCCAATTGATGAATCGTCAGGAGATGTGGTGTCTAGTCTATGTGTTGTGCTCAAACTGTAGACCACCTTTATGCTTGAAACAGTGTTCTGAATGCTGTACTTACATTAGTCATGCAAACTTTATTAATGCGCATTTCTAAAGGTCATTCAACACAGTAGAGAGAGAGAAAACCAAAGAGTGGCTGTCATGTTTGATCCAAGCTTCGAAGAGTTGCAGGGAAAACTACGGCAGATTATGGAAGAAGCCACTGCACTTGCAGCAGGAATCAGAGCGTGGATGCTCCTATCAAAAGAAGGGCTTCCGATATCATCAGCAGTTCCACAAGGATTGGAAGAGGCTGAAATTGCAGCCATGGCCGCATCGATTCTGGGTGTTGCAGATTTAGCAGCCGAGAGAATGGACCAAGGAATCCTTGAGGAGATTCTGTTAACGAATGAGAAGGGTCTCATGATCATGAAAAGTGCAGGGGAGAAGGCTATCCTTGTCTTGGCTGCTGGCAAGGGTGTGAAAACTGGTCTACTGGTCTATGCCGCCAATACTGCGGCTGAGAAAAT
>JASFEF010000124.1:0-8693 GCA_050124975.1 Candidatus Thorarchaeota archaeon
TCAATCACACAGCAAGTGGACTTGCTCTCTCTAATCGCATTTTGACATCCTTACTAATCAACCTTGTTCGGTTCTCTTAGAGATGAAATTCTCGAAAGATAATGAACCACGCATAAGTCTTTGATAATCAGAATCAGTCCAACTTTCTATATATTCAATCATATCCTCGCCCTCACCTGAATCAATTAAGGGTAAATCAGAGATCGCCTCAGACACGCTCACTGGGGGTGGCAGGCTCTTTATCTCCAACGAAACATCAGCCCTAGTTTTTCCTCGTACCAAAGGTGAAAAGAAACCGGTTGGCGATGTGGTTATAGATCCATCTCTCCTCCCAACAACAAAGACTCGTCTTCTCCTTTGAGGCACACCGAATTCCTCTGCTTTAAGATTGAGAACGCTGACTGAATACTCATCTTCCTCTAGTGAATTCACAATCGCATCTAGAACCACACCTTGTTGCATCCACTTCAATCCAGGAACATTTTCTATCACTACATTTTCAGGGTTCAGTTTCTGCACAAGGTCAAGCATTTGGAAGACAAGGCTGTTTCGAGAATCAAACGTGTTCCTGTTCCCTGCGGTAGAAAAACCTTGACAGGGGGGTCCACCAATTAGCGAGTCCAAATGTCTTCCATTTAGAGTTGTCTCAATTTCTTCCAAGAGATCCTGTGACTGTTTGGCGAGATGCAGGTCAGCTTGGACCACCTTTGTAGAAGGATGATTGTAAGCATAAGTCTTGCACATGTTGGGGTTGAAGTCAGTTGCCAGTAGTACTTGATGTCCAGCCTGGACAAATCCCTCCGAGAAACCCCCAGCTCCTGAGAACAGATCAATGACTAGACCAGGTCTTAGGAGAGCAGCCACAGCTCGAGCAAGTAACGGAGGGACTGCATTTCCAATCTGCTTGTACCTGGAGCTTTTACTCCCGAGGAACCTAAAGTGGTCTGAGAAAGATTGCAATCTAGCAGCTTCACGCATCGATATGAGTCGATCCTGCTCTGGATGGATGAATGTTCCATTTCCAGGACGGTTGAAGTATGTGTTGATGGTATAACTCGGCAGGCTGTTCTTCAAGCGTCCATAGTATGTTGTCCGGCCTCTAGATTTGGTTATCTGTGTGAGTCGCGCTGATTTGTTGACAACCCTAGCTGGGATGTCTTGCCAGTTTCCCCCTTCTGGAACTGATCTAATCATCTCCATATCAAGCTCACTAAGAGAAGAACAAACATGGTTATACAGCATGTTCGAAGGACTATCAAGTCCAGTTTCTGATGCTGTGAGAGATATGGAGTTCACAATGAAGGAGTTTCAAAGAGGGTATGTAAAATCATGTAAGACAAGACTCAGTCTATAAGGATCTTGAGCTCGTACACTATCGCCTTAGTTTCTTCTTCGGGGGTAGACCTCATCTTTAGTACAGCTCTTGTTTCATTCGCGTTAAATCCGAAAAGCGCAAAGACTAATGCTTCAATTCTTGGTTCCAATCCGCCATTTTTCCGGCGCTTCACTCCTTTGACCAGCAAAGAGTAGAGCTCCTTGGCATGAGGAGTACCAGGAACAGCTATTGGCAGTTGCGTCAACTCGCGAGTAGACACATGGTTGTTAGTGTTTGTCAGACCAAACCTCCAGTTCATTAACTCAGAGTTGAGTATTCCAAGGAGAAAGAGTTGACGTGATTTACTGGAGTTGCCATTATCTAAAACATAGTTGCATGAATTGGCTAGTATAGCATCAGTAGGAATTGAAGCAAACTTCAAGCGCCAACGTTGCGTTCTGTTTGAAACTTGTTGACAAGCGATTCTTGGGTGACCAATGTGTTCTGCTCTGGATGATGTTCCGAGGCTTTTCTTCAACTGGTCTATATCTACAAACTCTATATCTTTTCCACGCCGTTCAGTTAGCGAGAACCGAGAGATATTTGAACCTCGAATTAAGCGAAAATCTGTTGTATTGGATGTGATGCAGTCACGGTTCAGTGTCAGATCAAGTTCTCCTCTTTTCACAGTGAGCCAATCGAGTGTGGAAATGGATGGATGGTCATGAAGTTTAGATATGAGTTTCCAACCAACGTTGTTCACTTGGGGAATGGAGAGTGACGGTCCGACAACTCTCTCGATTTTGTCAGCTGGAATACGGATTTGATTCCGAGACCTCGCATCATCAAGGTCATTGAGACCGAATCGTGCTAAGAATGACTTAGTGTTCCCTCCACGTTCAAGGGTCACCACAGATACAGATTGAGTGACTCCGTCGAAGAGTTTCGAGGTCTCAGGAAAGTCATCGATTGAATGAAGACTGTTGTCATTGATGATTGATGATCTCAATGCGTGCGACGAGAGGTCTCCAAGAATAGTTGAAGGTACTATGAAACCAATTTTACTCCCCTCGCTAGTCAGTTGGAGTGAGCGCTCTATGAACAAACGATGGGTATCAATAGTGTACTTGTTGCTATACTGATACTCACCTGATTCCCTGAAGTATCTGACATCCTCACGGAGTTTCGCTTTATGCTTTGAGAAATTCTCGAGATGAATATCACGTTCTCTAGTCAGAAGACGTTCCCTGAGGAATTCGGCCAAGTTTGGTTTCAACCGCTCATAGGGGGGATTCATCACAACGAAATCAAACCCCCCATTACGAAGAATGTCACCGAACTCATTATGCCACTCAAAGGGGTTGTGAGAAAGCACATCCTCGAAGAAGTGTCCATAATCATCCGTTCCCTTCAATCCCTTGAGTGAGATGAGTGAGTTCCCTTGTTTCAATGATTTGTTCAAACCAGACGGTCCTAAATTGTTGAAGTCTGTTTGAGAAAGCAAGCGAAGTGATATGTCAGTCACTTCCAAAGCTCCAGAATCAACATCAACACCGTACAAATTGCGACGAATTGCCTGTGAGTAATTCAAGACACCAGCAGCTCTAACTGTGCGGCGGCTCGTTCCACCTGCAATAGCATTCTGAACTCCTGTTCTCATAGCTCTGTCGTATGCGCGCATTGCAGATGTGAGAAAAACACCTGTACCACAGGCAGGGTCAAGAGTTCGTAGTGAGAGAAGCCTTTCCAATGCTGGGAGTCCCTTAGTTGAAGCACTTGATGCTAATCTATCAAGAGTTGGGGATAGAGTCAGTGATACAATGTAATCCGCGATCATTGGTGGTGTGTAAAATGCCCCCAGTGGTTTCTGTGACGTTCCTTCATTATAGGAGAGAGGAATGGTATAGCAGCCTAGAGAATGGATGATGCCAAGGAGAGTGACCAGTTCATTGGAATCGATCTTCTTGGAGATCGGATATCTGAAATCTTCAAGGACCTCTTTGACAAGAGCGGAAACGGATTTTTGAGAGACCCCAACCTTCTCAGCTTTGAATGACAAATGTGAAAACTCGTACTCATCATCCATTTGTTTTGAAGACAGAACATAAGTCAGACCAGCTAGTCTAACTGCCTCTGATATTTCAAGAGGATTCTGTGAGGACCCTGCAAGGCTCTGATGGAGACCACTCACTATCAACCGTGCAGTCTCTTCAAGCCCAGGACTCACAACAACATCCTCACCTCAGCAGTGAGGTCAAATCACAAAGGTGTTTTGTTTAGGGTTCACTTTGCATCGATACCACTGAAAATGTGAATATTTTAAGCAGTAACAACCTCATTTCAAACATGGTGTCGGAGAGAGAGATTGCAAAGCTGGAGCTGTTGGCATCACACTGCTGGCCAGCAAGAGAGATTGTCAAGTACAAAGGATGGATCATTCATTGGGATAATGGTGTCACCTGGAGAGCAAATAGCGTCCTACCCAATGTGTGGGAGAGTAGTGTTAACGTTGAAAAAGTCATCGACTATGTTATTGACCTCTATAGAGAGAAGAATACCCCTCCTGCATTCAAAATCACTCCTGTTAGTCAACCAAAGGAACTTGATGATTTACTCGAAGAGAAAGGCTTTGCAAAACACATGGTGACGCATGTTCAGACTGCACCAGTTGAGGAAATCTCTTGTCTGGACCCACGTTTACCAGTAGACCTGTTCAAGGTCACTGATGAGTCACTAGATGCGCTGATGCATGAATCTACTAGAGAGGCTAAAGCAATTGAAGTAAGAAGGGAAATCATTCATCGTATCACAGGAGACAAGAGAATAGCAAGAGTTCTAATGCACGGCAATATTGCAGGTATTGGGTTGGGAGTGGTTGAGGAAGACTGGCTAGGTCTGTTCTCTATTAGGACTCTTCCAGAGTTCCGGCGAAAGGGGGTTGCATGGTCAATTAACTGTGCACTTGCTATGTGGGGAGAGGATCATGGAGCAAAACAGATATTCCTCCAAGTGGAAACAGACAACGAACCTGCATTGATTCTCTACGAAGCTATGGGTTTCAAGACGATGTACACATACTGGTATAGAATTCTTGAAAGCTAGAAGTAACAATTTGAGTACTCGCTTGATGAATCGCCTTTTTATAGATGAGATGATGGGCAGTTTCAACAAGTTTTGGACAATAGAGGTAGCTACACATGTTGGATAAACTACAGGAATGTGTCCGAATAGGTGAGGACCTTGGTGCAGACTTCGTAGAGGCAAGATACGACGATCTCACTCTGAGAGCCTTGCAACGGATTAACGACATCTGGCAGGACATCCAAGTGAAATCCCGGAAGGGTTTTGCAATCACATCCTATGTGGATGGGGTTTCTGGGTTCTCCTTCACAGCCAGTACAGAAACGGCAGATATTCACACAGCAGTTGAGAAATCATACAAGATGGCAAAAGCATCTTCTAAAGCGGCGGAACTGAAATTACCATTCGAGAGAAGGTCTGCCGTAAAGAGTAAGAAGTCAGACACACCCAGTGTGAGGATTCATCCACGTGATAAAGAACTGGACTACAAGATAGATTTGGTGAATCGAGTCATTGAATCTGCAAGAGAACATGGGGAGAACATTAGAGCCGTTCGTGGTGTGTGGGGTGAGTTATACGGTCCGAAGATGTTGGTGAACAGTGATGGTTCAATTATTGATTGGGAATTCCTTGTCACGGACCTAAGGGTCTTGGTCAATTCAAAGACAGATGCAGGAGCCATGGTCTTAGGTGCTAAGGGGCGGGGAGGAACATTCGGGCTGGAGGAGTTTGAGAAGGAAGAATACACTCCAGAGAAGATGGGCGAAATAGCTGGATCAAATGCAAAAGAACAGCTGAAGGCTAAAGCTTGTCCTGCTGGAAAGTTCAGAGCGCTTGTTGAAGAGATTCTTGTTGGTGTTCTGGCACACGAGTCATTTGGGCACCTCAGTGAGGCAGACTTCGTGGTGACAGGAGCGTCCCCACTTACAGAGAAACTTGATTCAACCCTCGGAACAGAACATGCGACAATAATCGACGGAGGAGTCCCAGATATCAAGAAATACGGTGGTCTCTGGGTGCCATATGATGATCAAGGAATTGCTGGAGGTCAGACGACTGTCTTAGAGAAAGGGGTTCTGAAGCATTATCTACACAATAGAGGTACAGCCAACAAGCTTGAGCAGGAACCAACTGGGAATGCCCGTGCTGTTAACTTCGTCTTTCCACCTATACCTAGAATGACTAACACATACTTCCTACCTGGAGACTTGACTGAAGAGGAAGCCTTCGAACAGCTTGGTACCGGAGTCTATGCAATCCAGACATCAGGAGGACAGGTAGAGGGTGATGGTAGTTTCGTGTTCAAGGCGATACGAGGGTATTGGATTGAAAACGGAGAGATTCAATATCCTATTCGGGAAGTCGCACTTTCAGGTAATATCCTAGACCTCTTATCGAAGGTAGAAGGAGGGACAAAGGATCTCAAATTGTCTTCTGGATACTTCGGAGGATGTGGAAAGGGCGACCAGTTTCCATTGCCAACCGGGATGGGTGGACCACAATTGCTCATCAATGAAGTGACCTTTGGAGGCGAGGCTTGATGGAATTCGACAATTTAAAAGATGAACTACTGTCTTCGATTGACACAGGTCTCAAGTACGCTGCATCTTTGGACAAGTCTGTGGACTTCGAGATTTTTGTGTACTATGAGAACAAGAATTTGGCAAGTATCGACCAGGGTGTTGTGACTGCAAAGGATGGAGCAGTAGCAGGAACAGCTGTTCGAGCTGCAAAAGGGAAGCAGATCGGTTTTTCAGTTGCCAGTGGTGTTACTGTTGACAGAATAAAACTTGCAGCAGGTGAGGCTTTATCGATTATTAATAGTGTCAAGGTTGAGGATGAAAGGTTCGAAGGTTTCTCGGACCCAAAAGGTAGTGGAAAAGAAGGAGCATTCGCAGACGATTTCCTAACTATTGAAACTGAGGACCTCATTAAGTACTGCGAACTTCAGATCGATGAAGCAAGAAAAGAGGATTCAAGAGTGAAGGTCGTCGCATCAGAAGCTGAGGTTTCATGGAAGGGATATGCAGTAGGCAATACACGAGGTGTGCTGCAAGCAACTCGAAGCGGCCATAGTCGGTGTGAAACGGATGTATATGCCATTGAAAACGAAGAGCGCAGAGGTTCTTTTCACCATGAAATCTCAAGGGATCGGTTGGTCAATCCTGTAGGTGTCGGGAGAAAGGCTGCTGAACAGGCAGTCAGTCTACTTGGTGCGAAGAAATTGGGAATGACAACTAAGATGCCTACTATATTGACACCTTTGCCTGCTGGTCTGTTCGTTCTCTCCAGTCTAGGTGAAGCAGTTCTGGGCAGTCCTGTCCTTAATGGGGTTTCACCTCTTTGTGACAAGATTGGTGACAACATTGCTTCAAAACAATTCTCACTAACTGACTGTGGTCAGAGTGCTAGCGGTCTCGGTACTGAAGCGGTTGATGCAGAAGGTCTTCCCCAGAAAGATAATCCAATAGTCGAAAATGGAGTTCTGAAGAACTATTTGTTCGATAGTTACTTTGGAAAAGCATATGGTCTTGATTCAACGGGCAATTGTGCTCGGGGTGCAGGGATCCACGCTTTAGCATTACCCTACGAGTCCAAGCCAACAGTTTTCTCGAAGTGGTTAGAAGTCACTTCGGGGAAGAAGACAGAAGAGGACATCATTGCATCCATAGATGGAAAAGCCATTCTAGTTAGAGACTATCCATTAGGGATTACTCATTCGATCGTGGCTACTGGAGAATTCTCATGCGTAGCAGGTTCTGCATATTTAGTCGAGAATGGGGAAATCAAGGGGTCTATGGAACCAGTCTCGATCGCAGGTAACTTCTATGAAGGATATAAGAATCTCCGAGAAGTGAGTAACAACAACCAGTTTCTGAAATATGGTATAAGTGTTCCAACTCTTGTCTTCGACGATTTCTCAGTTGTTGGGTGATCTTGGTACACTCTGGAGATTTGCTAGAGAATCTCCAGTCCCCCTTTTTCTTTGGAAAAGCGCTGAACCTATTCCTAATATAGTAGGAATCAGAACGATTTTTGATTGTTATGGAATGGCGATTGATATTGGTCACAGTCCTCCTCATGATTCCCATCACATTCTCAAATCCAACGATTGTGTCCGCACAGGATGTTCCAGATGTATCAGATGTCAAGGTTCTGATGTTCATCAAAGACGGGTTTGGCTGGAACTATTTTGATGCGAGAAGGGTTTTCGAATCTTGGGGAGTCAATGTCACTACTGTGGCCTATTCATTGGATCATAACGTCACATCCTGTCCATATCGTGACACTGGAGAAAACGAATCAGTCATTGTCGAATACATCCATCAGGAGATGACTCCAGAGATGGTTGCTGAATTTGACTGTCTGTTTGTGCCGTCTGGAGCTCAGTGGTTATCCCTAATTGCCGCAGGAGTACCATTGACATTCATTGCAGACGCATATAATCTAGGATTGATTGTTGCGTCAATCTGTACTGCTACTAGAGTTGTGTCTGAAGCCCATGACATTGTAAATGGGAGTAAGGTTGCTTGGTATGCTCTCAGCAGTCCTCAGATGAGTGCAGCTGGAGCTACAACAATAACTGGTATGGATGCAGTATCTGATGGCCAAATGATAACTGGAGGGGGTGGGGGAGGACCAAACGCTGGTGGATATCTTGAAGCACCAACCACAGAGGTCTGTGCAGAGGTTGTCAGACAAGTACTCGGTTTATCAAGAGTATCAGCAACATCGCTAAAATCTTACACTCATCCTATTGGTACTGATTTCACCCTTGAAGTTGTCATTGACAATCTGAACGAAACACTAGGAGATATTCTCTCAACAGGTATCGAGGAAGTGACAGCTTACATCTACGGTTTCGGTAATAGAACCCTAATCGATACAGTTGAACTTACAGATGACAACCATGATGGGAACTACACATGTCATTTCGGTGGATTGGAAAGTGGACAATACGTTGTGGACATTGAGGTTGAAGACTCCAACTCAACACTTGAGGTTGTAAGGGAAGTTGAGGTCTTTGAAGTAGGAATCGAACCCATTGACATTGTACTGTTTGCTTCAGTTGCACTTGGAAGTATCATTGTCATAGTCCTAGTCGTTGCTTTGAAAAAGAAGAAGTGATGAAACATTCTATTTGGGAGGTTTCAGATAGTAAGCCTCCCAATGATCAGGATTTGTGTAACCGAGCTTCAATGCCAGTTTGATTGAAGGTTCGTTGGCCGCATCCCATTGTGGTACTATCCCATTCTCTAGAGCATGAATCATTAGAGCGGCAGATGCAGCAGTGGCG
>JASFEF010000125.1:0-8542 GCA_050124975.1 Candidatus Thorarchaeota archaeon
AGGGACGAGAAGTGTTCTTGACACCAATAGAGGATGTTGGTGTAGACGAAACAACAATCCAGATGCGTCATGCTCCTGCAATGCGTACACTTAGCATGACAAAGAGAAAAACCACCTTTAATGAGGTTGAGCTTGGATTCGATCAGGCTACTGCACTTTCAGAGGCAGGCAGGTGCCTTGATTGCGGAGTCTGCTGCGAGTGCTTGAAATGTGTTGAGGCTTGCAAATTGGATGCAGTGGACCATGACTTGAAGGACAAGATTGTCGAGCTCAACGTCGGAACCATTATTGTAGCCACTGGATTTAAGGTGCATGACCCACTTGAAACCCGTGAGTTTGGATATGGTACATTCGAGAACGTTATCACAAATGCTCAGTTGGAGCGACTCACAAATGCGGCTGGTCCAACACAAGGAAAACCAAAACGTCCATCTGATCATACTATACCTAAGCGGGTAGCTTTCGTACAATGTGTAGGGTCCAGAGACCGGAGGTTTGACACAGACTACTGCTGCTATATAGGTTGTGAGAACTCTCTCAAACAGGCTATCCAAATCAAGGAGAAGTATCCAGAAACCGAGGTCACTATCTATGCAATGGACATCAGGACTCATGGACTTGGATATGAGGGTCTCTACAACAGAGCACGTGAGATGGGCGTCATAGTTGTCAAAGGTCGTCCCTCTGAGATCGAGGAGAATCCAACGACAAAGTCATTGACAGTGTTGGCTGAGGACCTCTATACCGGGGAACGTCTTGAGACCACAACTGACCTTGTAGTTCTTGCCACTGCACTCCTACCAAATGACGATACAGCAGAACTGGCTCGGAAAATGAAAGTGTCTACTGGAGAGTATGGTTACATGATGGAGGCACATCCGAAGCTACGTCCTGTCGACTCATTCCAGGATGGAGTGTTCCTTGCTGGTGCAGTCTTGGGACCTATGGACATACCCAAGGCTGTTGCATATGGTAAGGGGGCTGCTGCAGGTGCTCAGGCCTTGATGGCTCCGGGTGTCTTCTATGTAGAACCAATCTATGCTGAGATTGACACCGACAAATGTTTCGACTGTGATCTCTGTACTGACCTTTGCCCATATACTGCAATAATGGGTACAGGAGAAGAACGTCGAGTTATGTTCGAGCTTTGTCAAGGATGTGGAACGTGTGCGGCGGCATGTCCTAAGAATGCCATAGATATGCGACACTATCGTACGCATCAGATCTTACCGCAAGTGCAAGCTGCGGCGCGTGCAAAAGGAGAGTTGGTACCATGACACGAAAGAAATTCGAACCTAGTATTATTGCGTTCACCTGCAACTGGTGTTCCTATGGAGGTGCGGATCTAGCGGGGATATCTCGTATCCAGCATCCTCCGAATGCAAAGGTCATCCGACTCATGTGTTCGGGACGTGTTGATCCAGTTATGGTGATTGAGGCATTCAAGGGTGGAGCCGATGGTGTGATGGTGACAGGATGTCACATAGGAGACTGTCACTATGCAACCGGGAATCATCGAACTGAGGTTCGTTTCAAGGCTCTGCAGATGGCGATGGAAAAGATGGGTTTGCACCCAGATAGGCTCAAGCTCCTCTGGGCAAGTGCCTCAGAAGGACAACAATGGGCTGATGGAATAACTGAGATGACAGATAGGATACGACATCTCGGACCCAGTCCGATCAAAGTAGGAGGTGAAGCATAATGACAGTCGCAGGTGACAAAGTGGATTATGGTTCTATGAGACCTACTGAGACCGCTCTGGTCATCGGAGGAGGAGTGGCTGGAATGCAAGCCGCGCTTGACATAGCCGACCAAGGCTTCCAGGTCGTACTGGTCGAGAAGACTCCATCAATAGGTGGAGTAATGGCAATGCTGGATAAGACCTTCCCAACTCTGGACTGCAGTGCATGTATCCTGACTCCACGGTTGAGTGAGGTCTCTCGACATCCGAACATCAGTCTGCTGACCTACAGCGAGGTCACTGGAATAACAGGCGAAGCTGGAGACTTTCGCGTAAAAGTCCTCAAGAAGGCTCGAAAGGTCCTCGAGGATAAGTGTTCGGGCTGTGGTGACTGTGTGCCTCATTGTCCTGTTCAGGTTAAGAACGAGTTTGACCAGAATCTCGGCTATAGGAAGGCGATCTACATTGGATTCCCACAGAGTACACCCCTTGTCTACACCATAGACGATGAGAACTGTATCAAGTGTGAGCTCTGTGTCAAGTCCTGTGACAGGGAGGCAATTGATCTTACTATGGAGGATGAAGAGATAGAAATTCCAGCAGGAGCTATCGTGATTGCCACAGGATACGAGCTGTTTGATGTGTCTCTATACCACAGACTCGGATATGGTCGATTCAAGAACGTAATCAACGCGCTTGAGTATGAACGACTGATTAATGCAGCTGGTCCGACTCACGGCAATCTGATGAGACTAAGTGATGGCAAGATTCCGAAGTCAATCGGATTCGTGCAGTGTGTTGGAGCTCGTGACGTCAAGAAGAATGTACCCTATTGCAGCAGAGTATGTTGTATGTACGGAATCAAAAACGCAGCCATGGCAAAGGAACTCCGACATGACGATGTCAAGAACGTGACAGTCTACTATGCCGATATTCGTGCGTACGGAAAAGGCTTCGAGGAGTTCTACAACATGTCCAAGGAACGTTTTGGAATCAAGTTCATCCGAGGCAGAGTTGGTGAGGTTGATGAGGTTCCGAAGAACAAGAATATCATCGTGTGGGCTGAGAATACTGAAACTGGAGACTTCCTCAAACATGAGCATGAGTTACTAGTCTTATGTCCTGGAATTCTTCCTCCAAAAGGATTGAAGGAACTGGCTAACAACTTAGGTCTTGAAGTGAGCGTGGATGGGTTCATTCCAATAGAGTATCCAGCGAGTAATCCTGTGGACACAGCGGTTGCTGGAGTGTTCGTTGCAGGCTGTGCTGAGTCTGCCAAAGATATACCTGACTCAGTTGCTGCAGGGAGTGCAGCAGCGATGCGAGCGAGTATTGTACTTGCGAGAGGAGGTGAAACATAATGGGAACAGAAGAGGAACCAAGGATTGGTGTTTTCGTATGTCATTGTGGTCATAATATTGCAGGGACTGTGGATGTGGAGGCTGTAGCTCGAGTCGCTCAACACTACCCACATGTGGAGTATTCAACCGACCTGATGTTCACCTGTAGTGATGCAGGACAGACTCACATCAAAGAGGCGATAGCTGAGCACAATCTCAACAAAGTTGTTGTGGCAAGTTGTTCACCTCGGATGCATGAGCCTACCTTCAGACGCGTGGTTGAGGAAGCAGGTCTCAACAGATACATCTTCGAACAGGTGAACCTCAGAGAACACTGCAGCTGGTGTCATGCGCGTGAGCCTGAGAAGGCAACCACAAAGGCTGAGGACCTAGTTCGGATGGCAGTAGCCAGAGCGGCATTATTAGAACCTCTAGAGGTGAAGACTGTATCAGTTGCCCCTCATGCACTTGTTGTAGGTGGTGGTGTAACGGGACTTAGAGCTGCTGTGGACATTGGCTCTCGAGGATTCAAGGTGACTCTTGTTGAGAAAGAGTCTGAACTCGGCGGTCACTTGCGATTTCTCTCTACTATGTATCCCAACAATGAGAAGGCGGTCGATGTGATAGACCGAATGCTCATTGCTGCAAAGGCAATTGATGACATCGAACTAATGACGGACTCAGTTGTCGTCGACTTTGATGGCCACATAGGGAACTTTGAGACCAAGATAAAGAACATGAAGACTGGCAAGATCGCTAAGAGGAAATTCGGTACAGTGATTGTTGCTACAGGATTCGAACCCTTCATACCTGAGGGTTACTATGAATATGGCAACAACCCCAATATCGTCACTCTTGCAGACTATGAGAAGATGAAGTCGACAGGCTCTGTACTGAGAATAAGTGATGGTCGACCACCAAAGAAGGTCATGTTCATTGGTTGTGTGGGGTCTCGAGAAGAGGGTAAGAAGGGCCACGAGCACTGCTCACGGTACTGCTGCACTGCCATGACAAAGGCTGCATCTGACATCAAGGATGAAACTGATGAAGTTATGGTGCTCTATGATGATCTCCGGACATTCGGAAGGGGTCATGAAGAGATTCATCGAGACGCAAGGTACAAACATGTGATGTTTTCAAAGTTTGGTCACACCAAGAAACCAAAGGTCAGCCTAGATGGAGAAAAGATAATCGTCAAGTGGAAGGACGTCCTCTCAGATACATACTGTGAGTTTGAACCTGACATGTTGGTTCTAACAACAGCTATGGTCCCACCAGCTGGGACTGATGAGGTTGGGAAGCTCTTTAGCCTGACCAGATCGGGTGATGGGTTCTTTAACGAGGAACACATCAAGCTCGCACCTCTCACTACTCACACAGCTGGTATCATGATTGCCGGTGCTGCTCAATCAGCCAAAGACGCAACGGATAGTACGACGCAGGCTAGTGGGGCTGCGGCCAAAGCAACCTCATTGATCGCCAGAAAGAATGTTGAGATCGAATCGACGGTATCTTGGGTTGATGAAACACTCTGTTCATCATGTGCTACATGTGTTCAAGCTTGTCCTTATGGAGCCATAGAGCTTCTTACTGATAAGGAGCCCCAGGTGGCATTTGTCACAGAGGCGAAGTGCAAGGGCTGTGGGACCTGTGCAGCCGCGTGTCCGAGTCATGCTATAACAATGCGACACTCAACGGATGAGCAGATCATGAGCATGGTGGAAGCTTTTCTGGTGCCCCCGCCAGTGGAAGGAGGTGGCGAGTAGATGAAAGAAACTGCTAACATGGATAGACTTCAAGCTGCAGCAGATGCTTTTGGAGATGAGCGACTGAGATGGTTGATTGGAAAGGGAGATGTGTTGGTCCAGAGAGGAGACCTCACTCCTGAGAGACTCGAAGAACTGATGGAACAGACCATCAGAGAGGAGATTGACCGCTCCCGCATAATGAAGGAGATTCAAGATGGTCCTGCCACAATCACTGAGATTGCTAAGTCAACAAAAATGGAGAAGGATCACATCCTTGATAACCTACTCGCTCTCATGAAGTGGAATCTTGTTGAGATTGTAGGTGACGAGAAGCGAGAATACATCTACGCCCGGAAGGAGATATAGAATCCCCTTCCGTTTCCTTTCTTTTTGACCAACATGGTCATTCAGAGAATAATGGAAGTACTGGAGTAACCTTGAAGTTTATGAAATCTAACATTGGGCTGAGTGTCTTGTGAATAAACTTCACATCATCAACATCAACAACAGCTACTCCTCGATTTGAAGCAACACAAAAGTGCGCAGGAAAAACTGTCTTAACTTCCTTTGGTTGTTTGAACTTCTCGATTGCTTTGATTGATTGCTGTCGATACTTCGGTTTCATTTTCCATTCGATTAGATACTTCACTCCATCTCACCTCCTCTCAATTTCACGCGAATGAGAATTACTGAGGTAACTGTTATTCATTAAATCGTTTTTCAAAAAGAGCACTAGCTCGATTTCGTTTTCGAAATCCACAAATCTTTTCATCTGGCAGCTAAGACACCAATCAGTGTGGATGCATCATGTCCGGCTTCAGTATCTCAGAGTATCACAATACTACGGAAATCTATGAGAAGATCAATCATCTGATGACCTTGTCAGTCCATAGTCTCGCTAGTAAGGCGATGAGCGAGTACCTTCAGTATTTTGAACAGAAATGCCAGAAGTCGAAGGAGATGATCACTGAGGCTAAGAAATTCATTCCTGGAGGTGTACAACACAATCTTGCATTCAACTATCCATTTCCCATAGTAATTGACAAGGCAGACGGAGCGTATCTGTGGGATGCTGATGGCAATCAATACATTGACTTCCTGCAGTCAGGTGGTGCCATCATCTTAGGCAATAACTACAAACCTGTAAAAGACAAGGTCATTCAGCTCATCAACGAGAGAGGACCAGTCACAGGCTTATTCTCTGAGTTTGAACTAAAACTTGCCAAAGTGATCAACAAACATGTGCCATCGATTGAGATGTTTCGGATGCTGGGTAGTGGGACTGAATCTGCCATGGCTGCGATCCGCGTCGCACGTTTGGCAACTGGAAAGAAGAAAATCATCAAGATGGGTGGAGGTTACCATGGGTGGAGTGACCAAATGATGTATGGACTTCACATACCTGGTACGGGGAGTTATGAGGCTCATGGTATTCCTGGTGGATGTAGAAAGCACACTCATGAAGTCTTTCCAAATGACATAGATGCCCTGCGTAAGAAAATGTCGCGAAACCGGCTTCGAGGAGGAACAGCAGCAGTCATTATTGAGCCAGTTGGTCCCGAATCTGGAACCCGACCGGTTGACAGGGACCACAATAAGCAGATACGTGAGTTGTGTGATCAATATGATGCTCTACTCATCTTTGATGAGGTTGTCACCTTTGGAAGGATTGGTCTCGCTGGAGCTCAAGGCTACTTCAATATTTCACCTGACCTCACAATGTTCGGGAAAATTGTTGCAGGTGGATATCCCGCTGCTGGTGGACTTGGTGGTCGAAGAGACCTCATGGAACACGTAGCAGCCGGCATTGAGGGTGGGAAGAAGCGAGCCTATGTTGGTGGAACTCTAGCTGCAAACCCATTGAGTTCTGCAGCGGGTTATTATACAATTCAGGAGATTGAGCGAACAAACGCTTGTAAGAAGGCAGGGCAGGCCGCAGACAGGTTGACCAAGGGGCTCGAAGACATCATCGATGGACTGAACCTACCATTTGTAGCGTACAATCAAGGAGCCATAGCTCATTTAGAGACCTCGGGTACTATGTTCGTGAAGATCAACCTTCTCAAGATCAAATCGATTCTCAAGGAGATCAAGGTTAGGCAACATTTCATGGAGGAGATGGGGGCAGCCTATATGGCGGAAGGGATAGTCACGCTTGCAGGGTCTCGAATGTACACTAGTTTGGCTGATGATGATGCAGTAATTGATGATGCCATCTCTCGGTTTGAGAGAGTCCTTAAAAATGTCGAGAGACCTTCTACTTGAGAATCCCACGCAGGAGAACATCTGTCAATTCCGCTGTTTTTCCCCATTTCTTCACATTGTCTTCTCCGATGAACCAGTTGAACATGATATTAGCAAATATCGTACCAATGAGAGAGCGGATGAGAACAGGTATGGGAATGTCCCGAATCTCAGTCTTCTTCTCATAAATCATCTTTATGAAATTCGAGTCTGTGGGGAAATTCGTCTTGATTGCCCTTGAAACGTGCTTTCCATTCATCTCTACGAGCTCGACAAAGAAGAGATTAAGCAGTGCAGGCTCACTCCGAAGTTCTTTGTTGAGTCGGTTGACTGCATTGGTCAGTAAGTCCTCAGCAGTGTCGCCTTTGATGTTATCAAGAATCTCAAGAATTCTGAACATTGGATGCTTCTCGATGAAGACCGCTTCAAAGATTTGCTCCTTGTTCTCAAAATGGTTATAGATGGAAGCCGCCTTGATTCCTGCATGTTCAGCAATACCTCGCATGGAACTGCCACGGAATCCTTTGTCCACAAATAATTGATATGCCGAGTCGAGAATCTGCTTCTTTGTAGAGAGTTCGCTGGTCATAACATCACAACTTATAAATCAGCTAACAGATGTTAGTTAACTAACGGGTGTTAGTCTTATAACTCCTTTGGTGAGAATGGTGGTATTGGATAGATTTACTCCGGAGGGTTTCTGGCTTCCTGGTGTACATTGGGTCGTTGAAGTAATTCTAATCATCTTCATTATTCTGTTTCTCTGGATATGCGTCTGTGTAAGGACAATCCGATATTTCTGGAAATTCCCGATGCCTGCTTGGATGGGGAATGCAATAGCAGCGGGTCCATATCGGTCAAGAGTCCAACCACCATCAATGATTATCGAAGCACTGGAAGTCCGACCAGGGATGGAAATAGTTGAGCTAGGTTGTGGTTCTGGATACTACACTGTTGCTGTAGCAAAAGCCATTCGGCCCGCTGGAATCGTCTTTGCAGTTGATATTCAGCAAGGAATGCTTGATAAACTAAAAGCAAGAATGGAAGAGGAAGGTGTTGAGAACATAATTCCTGTTCTCGCAGATGCAGAAGGAGATATACCGCTTGATGATGGTCTTGCTGATGCGGTCTTCTCAGTCACTGTCCTTCCAGAAATTCCAGATCCTTTAAAGGCATTGCTTCAGGTGAAGCGACTACTGAAGGACGATGGAATCTTCGTTAACGCTGAGTTCTTACTTGATCCAGATTTCCCACTAAGAAAGACTGTTGTGAAATGGGCGACAGAGTCTGGGTTTTTGTTGAAACGTCAACTCGGTAATCCGCTTCGACATGTACTGGTTTTTTCAAAGATTAACTGATGCACTAACCAAACAAGAGTACAGCTGTCATCGAAAAGACATAGCCCAGAGTTCCCCCAATTAAGATAGGTAGAGCAATAGTACGATTTATTGAATCCTTTAGATATGATGCGAGGACTAGAGATATGATTAAACATAGAACCGGTAATGCAATGAGGGTGAGAAAGGCGG
>JASFEF010000126.1:0-8450 GCA_050124975.1 Candidatus Thorarchaeota archaeon
GGTTCATCCATCAGAATGAAGTTCTTCATGTTCCTCGTTGTTCTTGCTGGAACTACCGTTCTCACCATGGATTTCCTCAGGAGCTACTCTTTAGGTGTCATTGTGCTATTGCCAGTGGTGTTTCTATTGGTGATACCCTATGCATCTTCAAAGATGGCAAAGGGACTCTCCAGAGCTTCAGGTGCCATGCGCGGGAAAAGTGATGATGAGAGGTCTCTGGTCGAGATTGCTGACGACAGCATTGAGGTCGAGGAGATAGAAATAACCGAGGTAGAAACAGAAGAAGTCATAGTTCCAGACGATGTTGATGAACCAGAGGTTGAAAAAGTCAAGCCTAAGTCTCGATTATCAAAAGCGGAGATTATTGAGATGCTTCCTGATGAGCTGAAAGAGATAGTGAGTATGGAAGAAATTCAGAAACTCACCAAGGCACAACTGTTGGAACTCCTGGAGCTAGAAGAGGAAGAAACCTGATCTACAAAGTCAGGGGTTGACTGATCCGAAGGCGCGACCTCTAGATAGTGGGTATAGTGAGCTGTCTCACAAATTATTTTTCCAATTTCCTCTAGAGTAATCCTTAATATACCATGAACCTAATTACCAACAGGGTCTGGTACAGAGGGCTTCAAACTCCCCTCCTAACCACGCGAATACCTACAAAGTAGGATACCTACTTTCCCTTTTTACCTCTGCACCGGACCTATCTTATTCTAAACGTGTTTTAAATTGCTCAAATATACCTTCTTCGTCTCAGCTTGGAGAGAATGAACACTGTCTTCCTTCTTAATCACTAGTTCCCATTTCATCTTGGACAAAATCAACAGCCTGTTTCATCTTAGATGCTAGATCAGACACATCCTTGACAACTAGAGTATCAAGTATCTCTTCAACAAGGAGGTCATCAGGGGATATTTCTTTTTGGGGAGGCTCCTCATCCATGTATGGAAAGTACTTCCGTCGGATGTATTCGTCAAGCATATCCTTCTGAGAACTCGGAGTCCTGTAACGCTTTATTTGAGCCGCCCTCTTTGTCCGTACTAATGCCCTCTGCTTTTCTTTCTCAAGCATCATCCTGATGTATTCTTTGTCATCCATCTCATTTGCAGACTTTCCACTAGCTTCAATCGCAGGACTTAGGAAGTCATCAAGTAGTTGTGACACTGAAAACTGATCAATGGTCTTCCGTTTCTTTCCATTCCGCATTATCTAGTTCAATCCGTCGTGAAATTCCAGGAGTATTCTAATAAAATACCTTTGTAACAGGAAACATTTGGTGTTGTATTAAATACGAAACATCCTTTCTCTTTTTTACCTCTACACCGGTAAATCTTATTCTTCTAGGATTCTGTGATGTTCCAACAATGTAGAAACATTGAAACACATCTATCTTGAAGATGTGAGTGGACATGCAATGAGAGGTAGAGAAAGAAGATATTCGGATGGTCGGCGAAAAAGAAAACCTCGAGTGGTCAAGGAACTATTGCGAATTGGTGTTGGACCTGCTATGTTGTATCTTGTTGCTGGCACAGATAGGGCATTGAAGTTGCTTAGAGAGGATGTACAACGAATAGAGTATGATGCTGGCAAGCATGTTGAAGAGATGTATGAAGAAGATCTTGTAAAAGCGATGGAGCGTCTTGAGGTGAAATCAATCTCGTTGACTGAAGATGAGAAACAGATGGTGATGTTAGCTTCCAAGTATGTGCTAGCGGGCTACTTCATACTAACAGATAATGAACCATCTTGACTTGAGAGATGAGTAGATATTTATCGAAGATGAGTCCTCGAAATTGAAAGGGGTGGATGAAATGAGAACACAGTCATTCCTTCGTATTCTTACTCTGTGTACAATGGCAATCCTTTTGCTTTCTAATACTGTCACAATAAATGTAGTGTCTACAGAGATTGAAAATCCAAATGCAGGACCGTATGTGGACACGGTGAATTATATTGTGAATTCTGATTTGAATGGAAGAATTCTCTCCTTACAGGCAGGAGATCTCGATGCTATTCTTGAACCAATTGACCCAACGCATCTTAGCACACTAGAAGCAGATCCTGATATTGGAATTTACTCAATACCGCATAACGGTTATGGACTAGTAACAATCAACTGCAGGAAATATCCACTAAATATCAGTGCTTTTAGACGGGCCATTGCCTATGCATTAGACAAAAATCGAGTCGTATCAGAAGTTAAGGATAATCATGCAACCTCACACGACTCTGTTTTTCCCTTGCGAAGCAGTTGGTGTATCGAAGAAGACCTTCCATATCATTACTATTCGAACCAATCTGACATAGGTAACCAGATTCTTGATGATCTTGGTTTTACAATTGACTCAGGTACAAATCTGAGAGAATTTCCTAACGGTACTACAATATCACTCACTATTCTAACAATGGAAAGTGGAGTCCCAGATATACTGAGGGATGCATTTGATTCGCTTCATATTGCTTCTAGTCTAGATGGTGTAGGAAGCCCTGGATTGCTTTTCAATGTAAAAGAATACTATCCAAATTATGACATGGCCTACTTCCAAAAGAGGTTTTACAAAGACGATCCAGATACGATATTCACCGATTACTTGTCAGATTATGCAGACGTCTCGTATTTCAATCAATATCAGTATGAGAATGAGACATTCGATTCATTGGTTGATGATTTTCATAGCAGTGTGACTTACGAAGAGGTCTTTGAAGCAGTTTCAGCCATCCAGAAACATTTGCATGAGAATGTACCATCCATAATTGTATTCGAGGGAATTGACTATCAAGCATGTCGCACAGCAGAGCTCACAGGTCACGTTGAGGATGACTATTGGGGAATTATGGGTCCCTGGACAAATGTGAAAGTTCACAGTAAGACTGGAAACCCCTTTGGAGGCGTCTATGATATTGCTGTTTCTATCGAGCCGAGTGGTCTGAATCCCTTCGTGTCTATAAACAGTGTGTCTATTCCAATCATGAGTAATCTGTACTCTGGTTTATACAAGGTCGGACCAGACAATGAACCATATGCGGACCTCGCCATGGATACAATCATTGAAAATCATGCTAAAAATCCGTCAGTACCAGAGGGTCAGACATGGATCACAGTTGATATCGTGAGTAATGCAGTCTGGTCTGATGGAGAGCCTCTCACAGCGGATGATGTAGCTTTTACGTTTATGTACATCAATGAATCAAAAGCCTATGGAAACCCACATGCCTATCATGGGTGGACCAATGATTACCTATCATCAGAGGTTTTAGCTCCTCACAAAGCTAGAATTGTATTGGAAAGTGAGTCATACTATCATATCCAACAGGTGCTTAGAGAAATAATCATCCCTGAGCATTTCTTCAATGAAGCAACAGGTGTAGGATTCGACGGGTGGAGTTATGCAGTTCCACTGGTAACATGCGGACCGTTCTATGTGTCAGACTATAATTCATCGGCTGTTGAGCTCAGTATGTCTTTGGATTATCACTGGCCATCAGGATTAGCACCTAAGATTCTTGCATCAACCGACATCAACTATATCCAAGGAACTACAGGGAATCAGATTGTCTGGGAGGTCACGGATGAAGATCCTAATGACTACACAATACTCCAAAATGGCAGTCTAGAGGAAACTGATGACTGGAATGGGTCAGACATAACTCACAGTGTAGATGGTCTTGCCGTAGGGTCCTACAACTACACGCTTGTGTTGACTGATATTTCCGGGCACATTGTCACTGACACAGTATGGGTCACAGTTACACCCGCGCAAGGAAGTATGTCTGACATGATGACCCTTGGAATAATAGGTGGAGCTGTCGTTGTCATACTAATTGTCGCAGTTATAGTCACTAAGAAACATTGAGGTCGCAATTCAACCCTCAGACACATGCATTGACAAAATGTGAATCTTAGAATACATAAGAGCAAGTCCTACTATTGTTAGTGGGATTGTGGCATGATGAAACCACAAACGAACACCCTTCAGAAAGGTGTGATTCTTCTTGGCCTAGCAATAGCAGTTATTGGGCTAACATTTCATTTTATGGTTCCCAATGATATCCGAAGCGATTACCCTCTACGACTAGACCCCTCAAGTCAAACGGTAGGCAATATTGCACTTGAAACAGGAGACCCAGACTATGTGCTACGTCTCTCTGTGAATCTCGACTATGGGTATGAGAATCTTTCAGCATACCTGGTCAGTGCAGGCGAATACACTAGATTCGAATCAGGAACTCCTCTGAATGAGCTTGAGTATATAGCTGAGTTTGTTGGGTCACCAACATACGTGTGGGAAACGACAGTCACAGATGATCTTGACTTGCACATATTCATCCTGAATAGCAACACCTACCAAGTCTTCTGTGGATATCACTACTCAATCCTACCATCAACCTTCTATCCATCTCTAAGTGTTGGGTTTGCAGGAGCATTCGTGACTATTTTTGGATTGGCTTGGTTCTTGAATGGTTGGAAGAGGTTCTTTGTTTGTGGTGTCGCAATCAACCTAGTGTTCTTCTACCTCCGAATTTTCACGCTTGCAGGTAGTTCTTCTGGGTTTCCAGATCTTTTTGGCATTCCCTTCTTCTTTGACTGGCTCATCGAACCGTACAACGATTACCGATTCTTCTACATTCGATGGATTCCAGGACTATGGGAGGGAGCTTGGCCATATACGCTTGATGCAGCAAGTCAGATGTCGGGCTACATCTATCCACCACTCTGGATATACACAGTGGCTGCACTAGGATCAACACCAGCTTGGTTACCGGGTCTAATCCTCTTTGCCTACAACATGGCTACAGGTGCTGTGGTGTTTGCTATCTCAAAGGAACTGACAGGAGATGAGAGAAGATCGAATTTCGCGATGCTGCTGTATCTGTTGAACCCCATTACATTCTTCTATGGTAGCTATCTATGGTTGAATCCTCTTCCTTACGTGTTCTTTGTCACACTCTCGTTCTATCTCGCGTTGAAACAACAACGAACACTCTCAGTGGTGTCAATAGCCATAGCAGTTCTATACAAGCAATTTGCAGTTCTCTTCTTCCCATTACTTGTATTGTTACTGATCAAGGATAATGTCAAGGTTGACATCCGAAAAGCACTCTTCAACTTCTTCAAGTACAGCATTATATACGCAGGTATTGTATTGCTTGCTTCACTACCATTTCTTATTGTTAATCTAGATGCCTACATTCAGCGGGTGCTTATCCTCGGATATCCTCCTGAGCTTCTTATGTCATTCGTCCCTTCAACCGGTTGGCCCATCAGTTTCAATACGTTCTTCCTCTGGATTGGAACTCCGGGTTTCATCACTACTGCATTAGCATATTTACTCGCATACAATGTTCTTCTTGGTTTGTCCTGTTTAGTGATTTACATTTCATTTGCCAGATTCAAACTTGATGACCCTACCGATTCTATGCCAGAAACAAATAGAACGCACATTCTGATAATACAGGCTTTGTTTTGGTCCATCTTGATTGTACTAGTGATTCAGCTATTCTACCCTCGAGGAGCCTACAAGTATTATCTCACCATATTGACTCCTTTCATCTCCATCCTCTTTGACTATCGAGATCTTGAGCTTGAATCCTCTGAGCCATTCAGCTTTCAGAGGGCACGTCTCTTGCCTGTGATTGTTTCTGCTATCGTTGTAATCTGTTTCAGACTCGTCTACTTCTGGATTCTCATTGTGTGGCTTCTATTCTTCTTAAGAAGTAGTGGTAGATGGATTAGTCGTCGTTCTCAGGCTGCTATTTCTTTACCACAAGCAGAGGACCATCAATCTTGACTGGTGTTTCTGATGGAAGATCTAACAGCCAGTCCTCAAGCTCTTCCATACTATCAAACCTCAGTAGGACCAATAGTCGCTCCAAGGGAAGTGTGTCGTACCTTGTGATGACCTTCTTGAGTTGAAACATCCTGAAAGCCTCGAGTTCTGCTTTCTGTTCCTCTTCATAGTCTTTAGTTCTGTCAATCCAAGGACTCAATTTATCAAAATCCCAGATCTCAACATTACCGTCCATCGAACCAGTAATGACCTGTCTACCATCAGGAGTCACCGTCATGGAGTGAACATTCTCGGTTGAGGTGAAGCTCTGGAGGAGAACACCACCACGTAGCAGCCAAGCTCTGACAGTACCATCATTTGAACCGGTAATCACATGTTGACCATCATTAGTGATATGAATCATGACAACTGCAGCGCTATGTCCAGTCATTGTCTTTAGCCGTGTGCCAGTTTCTAGGTCCCAGAGATGAATCACTCCATCTTGTCCTCCTGAAAGAATATACCTTGAATCAGCAGTCATGGCAAGCGCGGTTACATGACCTTTATGTGCTTCAAGGGTCTTCAACTCAACACCCAACTCAAAGTCCCAAACCCAGATTAACCCAGGAGTATCTGCAGTAGGAGCCTTCTTGCTACCACACAACATATGACGGCCATCAGGACTGATTACGATGGAGTATATACCTTGGGAGTGTTCAAGATATCGGAGCATGATACCTCGGTCTATGTCCCAGAAACGAGCGATTCCGTCATCTCCTCCGGTCACGATGTATCTCTGATCTGGACTAACAGCAACGGCATTGATATGAGCTGAATTTGGGGCAAGTGAGGTCATTAGCGTCTTGGTTTCAAGGTCCCAGATTCTCACAGCAAGGTCCTTGTCAGCAATAGAAACTAGTTTCTTCCCATCCGGCATTAGTATGAGACCATAGACAGGACCATCATGTCCAACAAACTTGTGAATTTCTTTTCCGGATGTTGTTTCCCAAAGGCGTATAGTTGCATCTTGTCCTCCAGAAATGATAGTCATTCCATCATGTGTCAGTGCCAATGACCATACTGTGAACTCATGCCCTTCGAGTTGTAAGTTAGGAATCAATTCCCCTTCCAAATTGTTCAGCTCCTCCAACGCAATATCTGCTGCTGATAGCCTAGAAATGACCGAACAAAAGGTTGTCGTTTTTCAAGAAAAAAGAGAGTGGTGGGTGGCACAGAGTGCCACCACAATGATGTTGTTCCCTACTGGGATGCTGTTACTTCAACGGCACTGCCTTTACCGAAGTCAGCAGGCTTGTTGCTCTTGCGAATAGCCCAGACTGTCATCAAGAACAGCACAAAGAGTACTGCTAGTAGAATCAAGTTGGTTATTCCATCAGCTCCAAACTGGAACTGCACCAGAAGTGGTGCGAGTATCAGAGCGAGGAGGTTGACCACCTTGATCATTGGGTTGAGGGCTGGACCAGCAGTGTCCTTGAGAGGATCACCGATTGTGTCTCCAACAACTCCACACTTGTGACGTTCTGAGCCTTTACCAGTGTTGCCTTCAATGTCGCATGGTTCATCCTCAATGGCTTTCTTGGCGTTGTCCCATGCACCACCAGAGTTGGACATAAAGACGGCCAATAGCTGCCCTGACACGATGATACCACCAAGAAAACCACCGAGAGCACTTACGCCAAAGAGAATACCCACAATGATAGGAATTGAAACTGTAAGAGCTGCAAGTGAAACCAGCTCCTTCTGTGCTGCAGTTGTTGAGATGTCTACAGCTCTATCATAATCAGGAGTCTTTGTTCCTTCAAGGATACCCGGTATTTTGAACTGCCTTCGCACCTCCATCACCATCTCACCAGCTGCTCGTGTGACAGCCTTGATGTTAAGGGCGGAGAATAGCCAGGGCAGTGCAGCACCCAGTAGTAGACCTGAGAACACAATGGGATCATCCATGAAGATATGATCCATGCCAGCGACGACAACATAGCTGTCGAACAAGCTGACAGCAGCAATAACTGCTGATGCGATTGCAACACCCTTGGTGATTGCCTTGGTTGTGTTACCAACTGCATCGAGCTCGGCCATTGTCTTCATTGAGGTTTCATCGAAGTCACCTGGTGATAGCTCACCAATACCAGCAGCATTGTCACTGATAGGACCATAGGAGTCCATAGCGACGTTGTTACCAGTGTGTGAGAGCATTCCGATACCAATCAGTGCAATTCCATAGAGTGTCCATAGGTGTCCGTGGACATCTGTCACAAACCATGGAACAGCTGCGGCAACTGGGACCAAGAATATTGCCCATGCAATACCAAAGGTTGCCACAATCACAACCAAAGCAGCAACAGTTGATTCGTATCCAGCCACAAGTCCTGATAGGATGAATGTGGCATATCCAGTATCAGCAGAATCAACAATCTCTTGGACTGGTGGCTTCTTGAGTGATGTAAAGTAACTAGTGATTGGATTGAATGATACAGCGAGAAGGACACCCACGGCTATCAAAATTCCAAATCGGAGGTCACCTACGTAGAACCATGAGATTAGGAATGAAAGGATGATAGTGAATGCACTTGATGCCTCATATGAGAGGAACATCGCTTTCTCAGCATAGACTGCGCTTTTCTTCAGGAGTCTTGGCCAAACTGGGACCATTACGGTACCAAT
>JASFEF010000127.1:0-8450 GCA_050124975.1 Candidatus Thorarchaeota archaeon
GCTTTTGTCAATGAGTCTGGTCTAGTAAGACAATTCAGGAGTAGAAACAAATGGGAGAAGAAATCCCTACGGATAGAAAAGAACGATTCGGCTGGTATCTTTTCGATCTCGCAAATACCAGTTTCACAGTTCTAATAGTAACAGCTTTGTTTCCCCTCTATTTCCGAGTGCTAGTTTGGAATGAAGCACTTGGGGATGCGATGTGGGGATATGCAGGAAGCGTCACAATGCTAATCATTGCGGTGAGCGCCCCAGTGCTTGGCGCAATTGCTGACTTCGGAGGAACGAAGAAAAAGTTCCTTATCTTCTATACTTCAGTTTGTATTGCTCTTACAGCATTCATGTTTTTCCTTCCAGGCCTCACACAATCTGAGATTAGTCTACTCGACCCAGGAGTAGGACCATCACCATTCCCGGTGTTTCTTGGACTAGATGTGTGGGTATGGGCATGGGTCATTTTCATAGTTGCTAATGTTGGGTTCCAGGGTGCACTTCCCTTCTATAACGCATGGCTCCCTGAGATCAGCACAGAGGAAAACATTGGTCGAATAGGTGGCTATGGTTATGCAGCAGGATACGTTGGGGCAATGGCGACCATTGTAATTGCTCTAGTAGTTATTCTATCTGATCTGCCATACACCCTTGCGTTCTTCCTGAGTGCAATATTCTTCCTCGTATTTGCCATACCCAGCATTAAGTGGTTGAAAAATAGACCAGCTAAAGTGTTTCCAGGAGAGGAGGGTCAATCTCTCGCCAGTCTAGGATATCGAAGAGTGAGAAACACAGTCAAGAATATCCGTAATTACAAGGGGCTACCTCTCTTCCTTGTTGCATACTTCCTCTTTAGTGATGCAATCACTACTGTGATCTACTACGCAGCGATTTTCGGTCAAGCAGTCTATGCATTCAGCACAACAGATATTCTCATCTTCTTCGCAGTGACTCAGCTCACAGCGATACCTGGTGCATTCATCTTTGGTGTTGTAGCAGACAAGATTGGCACAAAGAGGACCCTGATCATTACTTTGTTCATATGGGTCATTGCATTGTCAGTTGCCTACCTCTTTGTAGCATATGGTGCACTCATCTGGTGGACTGTCGGTATGATTGCCGGTGTAGGAATGGGATCTTCTCAGAGTACTGCGCGTAGTATGTATGGTCAGTTCATCCCTGAAGAAAAGAAGTCAGAGATGTATGGTTTCTATGCCCTAACTGGCAAATTTGCGGCAATTCTTGGACCATTCGTCTATGCTACTGTCTTGTTGATGGTGAATCCAACACAGAATCCAGCGTTAGTTGCACAGGCACATCTAACAGCAATGCTTGTCATTCTGCTGTTCTTTGTTGTATCGATACTTCTCCTTCTAAGGGTTCGACAACCTGTGAAGGGTGAAGCTAAAGTCTATCTTGAGGATGACCAACCAGCTGTGTGATGGTTGTGTATTTGAGGGGGTTATCCCCCTCTCCCTTCTTTCTTTTTCGCCAGAAACTTGTTTACTCCTTAGTAAGATCAAGCACTATCCGTACAGCGTCCTTTACATACCCAGGACAGACTTCTTCGAATGTGCCATCTTCTATGGCTCGATCATGTGCTGTTATATCAGCCATCTCAATACCAGTCAAATCATCACAAATAATGGACCCATTCTTTTCCTTGAATGCTGTCATGAACTTTGCAACCATTTCATATGTGGCCTCTTTGTGCTGTTTTGCATCATCAAACTTCGTTCCATTGATCACTCCAATAGCAGCCACCGCTCCAGAGACTGCTCCGCAGATATGACCTTGCAATCCCACTCCTCCACCAAAACCAGCAGCAAGCTGAAATATCTCACTAAAATCCAATCCCTTTGCTTCTAGGATTGACTTCATGACTGATTGAGAGCAGTTGTAATCTGTTGAGAAATATGTCATTGCTCGTTTAACAGTATCATCTGTCATAATTCCTCAAGATAGAGAACCGCCATATCAGGTCTCCGAGGAAAGTAACAACCCGTAGCTATCGCTTAAGGTTCGAAGGAGGATCTGCCCGAGTTATCATGAGCCAGCCCGCAATCAACACTACCAGACCAAGCATGATTAGTGCTACACCTATATTCTCCATCATTGTGCTTAATGCAGTAAGCCCTCGAACAATAAAACCTCCAATCATCATGACTATTCCTGAGACTAAGACAAGCTTTCCTTGTCGGGTGTCCGCCTTCTCTATGACATACCCCTCATCTCTCGTGGGAGCCAGAGGTGCCGATGAGACCTTGACATCAGATAAGAAGAAACGCTGACCATCTGAAGTGAAGGATCCTTCCAATGTTCCTTCATCTACAAGTTCATCAAGTATAGATCGAGCCATTTCCTCGTCGGTTCCAGTTATGTCACAGATCATACTCAGAGAACTGACCTTGTCCTCTGAAACTACTTGATAGAATCGTGTTTTCAGATCTGTTAATTCAGTCGAAGACTTGTCTATAATCATGGTCTATCCCATTGAAACAGACATCAAGTTAATATATAATCTAAAGGCACTGCGCAGGCTCTCATAAAAGGGTCACAGAGAGCGAACTCATCGGGAGTACACGTTTTTTTACTTTTAGATTTCTTTGATAAAACTTGGTACGTTATTTGTTGATGTAATATTCATTGAAGACCAAAGCGAATTCAGCGAGTTTTATAAGGATAAGGTATATCGGAAAGTAACCTTGGGAACCCAATTACATGGGTACCCTGGTCGGTTCATTATTCGAACCTTTGCAAGGAGACGAAATAATGGTAAGTAAAGGAACAATGGCCGCTATTGTAATTGTCATCATTGCCATTGGTGCTGCTGGAGCGTATATTATCGTGTTCAACCCCTTCGCTCCTCCAGAGAACCCATACGATGTGGCAGTCGTGTTTGCTACAGGAGGGCTTGGTGACAAATCATTCAATGACGGCGTAAAAGAAGGCTTAGACGATGCTGTAGCCGATTTCGGTATAGCATACACCTATGCTGAACCTACCGCGATAGCAGATTATGAGGGATTCCTCAGAGGGTTTGCGCGACATCAAGGATACGCAGATCCTTATGACCTGATTATCTCTGTAGGATTCGATCAAGAGGTAGCATTGCAGACTGTTGCCAATGAATCAACTGATCAGAAGTTCGCAATTGTTGATATGTACATTGACCCAACTGTTTATCCCAACGTTGCATCACTGCTCTTCGATGAGCATGAAGGTTCTGCACTTGTTGGAGCAGTTGCTGGTCTTATGACAACCACAGGCCAAATTGGTTTTGTTGGTGGTATGGACATTCCTTTGATCAACAAATTCGCTGCTGGTTATGTGTTTGGTGCTGGTTATGTCAATCCTACTCTAAACGGTACTGCAAACATCTTAGCCAACGTATCAGTTGCATACACAAATGATTGGGTTGACACAACAGCAGGTCAAACATTAGCTGATGGTATGTATGATGCAGGAGTAGACATTATCTTTGCAGCAGCAGGTCGCTCAGGTCTGGGAGTCTTTGACAGTGTCAAGGATAAGAACACGACATCAGATGATCCTCTCTGGGTTATTGGTGTTGACTCACCCCAGATGTACTACGGTACAGCTGATCCAGAGAATCCTGCAGCTCCAACATTGTGTCTGACTTCAATGTTGAAGCGTGTCGATATTGCAGTCTACACTATCATTGAAGACTGGGTGGAAGATGGTACTTGGCAGACAGGCTTTGACCTTCTGTACACATTCAATCTCGCAAACAATGGTGTTGGCTACGAAATCAACACTGCCCTATATACACTACCCACATCAGTAACTGATGCTGTCGATGACTTCAAGGCAGAGATTGTTGCTGGGACAGTTGTAGTTCCAGATGCCATCTACTGGACATAGAATACCAAGAGGGGTTCGCCCCTCTTTCTCTTCTTTTTTACAAATCTAAAATACCGCAGGGTTAAATAGTACGAGATTCACGACATATCGAAATGCAGTCAAGAGTTGCATCTCTGATTATTGGTTCTCATACGGAGAGGTCACAAAATGAGTTCTGAGTTTGCCATAGAGCTAGAAGGAATTTACAAGACGTTTCCTGGTGGGGTCGAGGCTAATAAAGACATAACCCTCAGAGTGAAGAGAGGTGAAGTCCTTGGACTCCTTGGAGAAAATGGTGCAGGAAAAAGCACCCTTATGAACATCCTTTACGGTCTTTTAAAACCAGATGAGGGGCGGATTGTCATCAATGGGGAAGAGGTGGATTTGCAATCTCCCGAAGATGCGATTGTGAGAGGAATAGGCATGGTGCATCAGCACTTCAAATTGATTCCTGTACTTACAGTCACAGAGAATGTGGTTCTTGGACTCGAACCAGTTCTCAAAAGAATGGATGTTCGTAGCATGCCCGGAGGGAAGACAATTGGTGCATTGCTACCTATTGACTTCGGTTCTGCTTCAAAAAGAATCAGAGAGATTGGAAAAGAGAACGGTCTTCCTGTTGACCCAGATGCGAAAATCCGCGATCTATCTGTAGGTCTTCAACAGAGAGTCGAAATAATCAAGATGCTTTATCGGGAGGCTGACATTCTCATTCTTGATGAACCAACTTCTGTCTTGACACCTCATGAAGTTGATGAGCTCTTTGTAACTCTCAAGGAGTTCGTGAAAGCTGGAAAAACGATTATTCTCATCACACATAAGCTCCGGGAATCCATGGTACTCTGTGACAGAATCTGTGTCCTCCGTGATGGAGAATTGGTAGGACTTGTGAATCGAGATGATACTTCTCCACCTCAATTGGCTCAAATGATGGTTGGAAGACCGGTAGTGTTCACGACTGAAAAAGAACCCAAGGAACCTGGTGAAGTAGTTCTTTCTGTTCAAGACTTACATGTTCCTGATTATAGAAAGCTAGAGAAAGTAAAGGGAATCACGTTTGAGGTTAGAGCCGGCGAGATTTTTGGTATAGCTGGCGTCCAAGGTAATGGTCAAAGTGAACTCGTAGAAGCACTAACTGGACTTAGAAAACCCACTTCTGGGAGAGTCATGATAGGAAGCACGGAGATCACAGGTAAGAATCCACGATTCATTAGAGAAACTGGTATTAGTCACATCCCAGAGGACCGTCACAAGAGGGGAATGATTCTACCATTCACTGTTGAGGAAAACGTCGCACTCGGGAGTCATTACAGAAAACCATTTTCAGAGGGTCCAATGTCAGCTGTACTTGATTTGGATGAACGACGTGCGATAACAGACACACTAGTTAAAGACTATTCGATTAAGTTGTCAAGTCCTGAAGCACTCGCATCAACTCTCTCTGGAGGAAATCAACAAAAGGTAGTTGTAGCACGTGAGTTGCAAGCTGGACCAAGACTTGTTATTGCATCACAACCAACCCGTGGATTAGATGTCGGAGCAACTGAGTATATACATGAGGTTCTGATTGCCTTACGAGATGCGGGAATTGCTGTTTTATTGGTTTCAGCAGAGTTGGATGAGATATTGAATTTAGCAGATCGAATAGGAGTCATCTACGATGGCCAAATTGTAGCTATCAAGGCTCCTGGTGAGGCAACACCCACTGAACTTGGACTACTTATGGCAGGACATTCTGATGTTTCGTCCGAAGAGGAGGTCGCAACAACATGAACGAAATAGATGATGCTCCAATCCCAGATGAGGAGGTAGTAGTAGTCGAAGGTGGATTATTTGACCAGCTCTTAGCCAAAATTAAGAGTCAAGGTTTCAGGAACCAGGTCTTTTGGTCATTGGGTTCTATTCTCCTAGCCTTGGTCGTAGCTGCAGTCATTATGTTAATGGGTGGCTACAATCCAGGGGCAGCATTCATGTGGCTAGCAATCGGTGCGATTACTCAGATGGATCAAGTACTCTGGTATGCGTCTCCGCTAATATTAGCGGGACTATCCGTAGCGCTTGCTTTCAGATGTGGTCTTTTCAATATCGGTGCTGAGGGCCAGTTGTACATTGGAGCGATGGCTACGGCGCTTGTCGCTTACCTTTTTTCATTTCCAATACTTCTTCATCCTCTTCTAAGTCTCACAGTCGGAGTGCTAGCGGGTGCAGCTTGGGCGTTCGTGCCTGGACTATTGAAGGCTTACAGAGGAGCTCATGAAGTTGTAACGACAATGATGTTGAGTTACGCTGCCATCTTATTCACAAGTTGGCTGGTGGGTCCGAATGGTCCATTCTGGGATGGAAGTATGGTTCCTCAGACTCCTAGATTCTATGAAACTGCCCTCCTTCCGCTCCTATTTGGCGATTACATACACTTTGGATTCATCATTGCACTTCTAGCAGTAATCGGTGTTGACTATCTGATCAATAGGACCGTGCTTGGGTATGAGCTCCGAGCTGTTGGACACAACATCGATGCAGCTGAATATGCAGGCATTGATAGCAAGAAGAAAGTTGTGACTGCTCTTGCTATCAGTGGAGGTCTCTCAGGGCTCGCAGGGTCGACAGAGATTATTGGTACCTATGATCGTTTCATCGCCAACTGGAGTGCGGGTATTGGATGGGATGGGATAACCGTTGCAGTTCTTGGAAATAATAATCCTTGGGGTGTTCTTGCTGGTGGCATCTTCTTTGGTGCGCTGAAGGCTGGTGGGAATACAATGCAAACACTAGCGAATGTTCCTGTTGAAATGGTAAAAGTAATTCAGGGACTGGTAGTTCTCTTTGTTGCAGCTCCAAGAATTATTTCTTGGTTGATGGACCATGCTCAATCTAGCAAGGAAGATATGGCCAGCGAACCAGTCAAGACACTCCCGAGATTTTTAGCTGCATTCTTTGGACTTGCTTCAGTCTTTCTCGGTCTTGGTTCAGCGAGAACTGTCTTATTGACTGCTACACCCACTCCTTGGGTGATGGTTTCTGTAGTGATTTTACTATTAGTTGCAGTCACTAGTGTTTTAGTTTTCATAACAGAATATTCGAAGGACCCACGAGGTTCGACTATTCTACTAATAATTGCCGTCGGGTGGTTAGAAGCTGCGATAGCCTTCTTTGTAGGAGGTGGAGGAATAGAACTCACTTCAATCATCATGGCGGTCATAGCATTTGCCTTCTGGCTCAGCATGCACTTTCTCGGAAGGAACACTGTCAAGGAGGGTGCTGAGCAATGAATAGACGAACAATATATCGAAGATTCGGGGTGCTTGCTGCAGTCATAATAGGAATTATCGCACTCATTGCTCTGCCAGAACGTCAACAAAATATTGCAGGTTGGTTGGTTTCAACTACCTTGCAAATGGCGACTCCTTTGGTGTTAACAGGAATTGGTGGAATGTACAGTGAACGCGGTGGAGTAGTCAATATCGGACTAGAAGGTATGATGCTTATGGGAGCGTTCACTGGTGCAGCTGTGACATACTATGTGCGAAACCCATGGTGGGGGATTCTCGGAGCAATTGCAGCAGGAGGATTACTTGCCGCGGTGCATGGCGTTGTCTGCGTTAAGTACAAGGGAGACCACATCGTGAGCGGTACTGGTGTGATTCTCTTTGGAACAGGTTTCTCTACACTCATGTTACAAATTGTATGGCAACGTCAAGGGCAGGGTGAGTTGATTAGAGATACGATTCCTGATATTGTGATTGAGCCAATTCGAGACATTCCATTTCTTGGACCTGCCTTTAGCGTCATATCGCCCGTTGTTATCTTCATGTTTGTATTGACTATCGCTAGTTGGTACATTCTATATAGAACTCCATTTGGTCTTCGACTACGAGCTGCAGGTGAAGATCCCAGTACACTTGACTCTGCAGGTGCAAGTGTAGAGTGGACTCGATTTATTGGAGTTGTCATAAGTGGATGTCTTGCTGGCATTGGCGGAGCTTATCTTTCAATAGGATTTGGTTCCGCTTTCGCAAAAGAGATGACATCGGGAAGAGGTTTCATTGCGCTCGCTGCCATGATATTTGGAAACTGGACGCCTTCTGGTGTCCTCGGAGCAGGATTGTTCTTTGGATTCCTTGATGGTCTGAACTATTTCATCCAGATTTACTTCCCGATCTTCCTTCCATTCGCGAACTTCATTGCAATGCTTCCCTACTTGCTTGTCGTCGTCGCGCTAGGTTTCATTAGAAGGTCAGTTCCACCAAAAGGAATTGCAGTACCTTACGAGAAAGAGAGGAAAGGATGACATCAAGTTCTTCCCAGGATATAGAGGGGTCATGATGGCCCCTTTTACTGCCGCCATATGGTGCAATATTAGAATCTCTGATAGGAAACGAAAGAGTCCGCAGGAAAAATGGACTCAAGGTTATTCGCTACAACTGTAGAACAATTAATTCTACCTAGTCCTCGAAGTATTGTCGCTGGATAAAGCCCTCCAATGATCTCTGAGAGTCCAAGGGAATTGACAGAAACATCTGGTTCTATGGAGTCATCAAGATGCTCCACTTCAAGTGATCCTGAAATCGGGATTAGTTTGTATGTCCCTTGATTCC
>JASFEF010000128.1:0-8358 GCA_050124975.1 Candidatus Thorarchaeota archaeon
GAAAAGGAGGAAGAATTTCGGAGTATCCTTTCTGAGGATAATCTGCCCTGTTGGCCTATTGGCAAGGTAGTGAAAGCCAAAGGATCACCCAGCGCTAGACTTGCGCAGGATGTTCAGTTCATCGAGACCGAGTTCCCGTGATAACATTGGAAACCCGCTGGGAACCGTGTTTGAGGACTGCCGCTGCGAGCGGCCGGTCTCTTTCAATCACTCACTTCTTTTTCAATTGCGCAATCTGATAGTCCTAGTGTCATTTACCTCTCATGTGGCGCCGGAAGTCGTTAGACCGATAATAGCACTACAAACCTTATAATGAGCATCAGAATATTGGAAACATACAGATTCGGCGTTAGAATTTGGTGGTTGCATGAAGATAGTCGTGACAGGACCCTACGAAGCTGGTAAGAGCCAGATGATCCATCACATCACAAATGGGGCATGCATCAATGTTGAGCGTAGAGGAACTACGATTGCTATGGATCATGGTCTAGCAAATGTGGATGGTATGAACGTCTTCATGTTTGGTACACCAGGACTTCTTCGTTTTCGCACCATGAGAAAGATACTCAGTGAAGGCGCGGATGGAATCATCTTTGTCGTTGACTCAGTTGACCCTGAGTCTGATGCTAGGGCGAAACTATTCTTCAGAGAAATAGCCTTCTTCTTGCCAGGTGTGCCCTGCGTAGTTGCTGCAAACAAGCAGGATGTTCCGAAGTCTAGGCCGATTGATCAGCTCAGAAAGAACCTCCGATTTCTTGCGGGGCTTCCTGTCATCCCGGTTTCAGCTAAAACAGGAGAGAATGTGGACAGCATGCTTCGAACCCTTCTGTATCTAGTCATGATGCAATGGAGTTCCGTCTTCAGTAAATTCGCTGAATTCAGTGGTGACAAGAAGGGTCTGAAGAAGATGATGAAAGATTTGAACCTAGAACGTGAACAAGCAGTAGGTTATCTTCGCAGATTTGAGCTGAGGAAGCTCTTGGAAGTACAGGTAGGCGATGAGCAGTTTGTTGTAAAGGATGAAGTACGTCAACTTCTTGAAAATCCTGTTCTACTAATGCCTCGCTAGATTACATTTTCTCCATACGCGCTCATTTCTCATCTCTCACTATTATGCTAGAGTCCGTTCAGAAAGAATCAAAAGCGATATAGCCCGCCACCGTTGATAATTGCAGGTGAGCCTAATGAGTCAACAAATCGAAGACATGGACCCGGCTGAAATCTTAGAGCAAGCAGCTTCTGCACTTGAATCTGGCGACAATGATACAGCTGCAAAGATGTTCAATGCTGTTGGTAATATCTACATGTCCGTGGCTGAATTTGAAGAAGCTCACAAGTGCTTCGAAGACTCACTAAAGATATACCAAGAGCTGAAGGATGAAACAGGTGTCTGTGACACGATGTACAATCTTGGAGTTGCACAAATCAATTTGGAACAATGGGATGAAGCGATCTCTACTCTCCAATCTGCAAAAAAGATGTTCGAGAAATCCTCCAATGACAGTGGTGCTGCTGATGCTTTGTATGGTCTAGCTTTGGCAACCCTCGGCCAGGGAAGCTTCGACACTGCTATGGGTCACTTCAAGAAAGCACAGAAGGAATACAAAAAACTTGAGAATCAACAGGGTGTCGCAAGTGTGATAATGGATATGGGTGCAGCATACGTTGACAAGGAGAACTGGACAACAGCTGAAACAACGATAAAGAAGGCTCTAAAGGTCTATCGAGAGATTGAAGACAAATCTGGAATTGCAGATGCGTGCTCTCTCCTTGGTGATATTGCTGAAACCTCAGGTAATCAGAAGAAAGCGGCTGAGATGTTTGTTGAAGCTGCACAGAACTATTATGAATCTGAAATATTCGACATTGCCAGAGAGGTTCTTGAACGTGCAGAACAGAAGATGTGGGATGTTCCAAAGAGCACTCGAAGAAGACTTCGTCGCGTGATTGATGATTTAATTGATGCACTGCCTGAAGAAACAGAGCCTGATAGTGGCGATGAGGATTTCGATGAGGAACTTCTAGAGTTTCAAGATGAGAAGTAAAAAACCCCATCGACTGTTTGGAGCTTTCCACGGGAAAACTCTATTTACTAAGAATTCATCATCAAGTTGAATTCTATCGGAGTGCGCCCTGTATGGTAAATTCTAAGAGAAAATTGCTTTCATTGCTTGTCGTGGGCATATTAATTGGAACTATGGGCTCAATCACTGGGTCTTTCATCATCTCAGGACTTGACTCACACTCTAGAAATCATGTGCTGAGTGCTGTACCAACAGACCAAATTCCACTCAGTCGGGTTGCGTTTGTTGCACCAGATCCGAACTCCTATGTTGACGAGTTTGCATACATGGCTGCAGTTCCGACCTCACTCTTTTACTTCAACGATACTCAATACATTTCTCCTCTCATCTACAGCGAAGGTTCGGAAAGTGAATCTTGGCTATTGGATGATTGGTCTGAATATCTCAGTCTAGACGGTGGACTCACTCAAGCAATTGCAGTTGGCGACTTCTCTGAAAATTATCTATCCCAGCTGCAACAGGATGTTGGCGTGAAAATCTATCCTCGGATTAGTGGTTCAACTGCTGCTGAGATTGCATCATTACTTGCTGTCAATGGATGGAGCAGTAGCCCAAATGCCGTTATTGGACTCTTGAATGAGGATTTTGACACTCCCACAGAAATTACAGGCGGTGCTACACACACATTTGAGAATCGGGCATCAGAACTGATGGAATTTGGAGGTGCAGTAACCTATGGAACACCCTCAGTAATCAACTTCACGCCCCCAGCGTGGACAGGGTGGATAGAGGGACGTTTCAATTGGACAGGAAACGAGATTCTAACCCATGAACTTATGGATCCTAATGGGGAGCTTGTGGACTATTCGGTCTACAATCAAATCTATTTCTCAAGACTAGTAGGATATGTCCAAGCTCCTGTTCCACTAAATTTCTGGTTACCGAAGACCTCTGATGGAACATGGGCAATGAACATCACTCGAGATACTTCAGGTACAACCAATATGGATAATGAAGTTGTTTGTCATCCAGGATATACACGAACAGTGGCTGTTCCAGCTGATGCAAATTGGCTGAACGTATCGCTCAGCTGGGACAATGTAGCGACTGATCTCAATCTTGCCCTTGTTGATCCAAATGGAAGACTTGCTATGTGGGCTCCAGCTGGCAGTATCCTCTCAAATCCCGGATTAGAGGTGATAGAACTTCCATATCCCATGTCTGGAGACTGGACAATCATCGCATCCTGGATGGATGCCAACGAGGAACAGAATAACATCGAGTTATCATGGTCAATCTCCCAGCTCCCAACTGGACTTCAGCATTATATGGAGTCAGCAGCGAATGCAGCTGTACTTGCTTCACTTCTCAATGCTCCCTTACTCTACGTATATGAAGATCAGATTCCTACTGATACAGATTGGGCACTCAACCGACTAGGTGTCACGAACATTTACCTCGTTGACCCATCTGACCTTCAAGACACTGGACTTGCTGCTCTACTAACCGCATACGGATCTCTCAACAATCTGCAGGACCACTCTAGTGTGACATCAATGATTAAAGGTCTATCAAACTCCCAAGATGTGGTTGTTACAATCCCTGTTGGAGATGGGAATGAGTTCTTTGCTCCTGCTGCTTATTCAGCAGCCGCTCATGGAAGTCCAGTGTTCTCTCTCTGTGGAAATGATAACGAGTTGACCACACGAGCTCAAGAAACATGGGCTCCATACAAGATTGGCCCTGAAATCGATAATGTCTATGTCATAGCAAAATACGAGAATCGAGCTGAAAATGGATGGTATGATGAACGTATTCCAAACAAGTTCTCAATGATGGAGTCTGAAGCCAGTTTTGAAGGATTTCTTTCATCAAGGGGTGCCTATAACTCAAGTTCAGCACAACCAGTTGTTGTCGTTGCCCCAGCTTCACTTCTTCCATTAAGCTTTGACAGGTCGCTACAGACCCATTTCAATCCTGGCCGTATCCCTGCCCTCACATCTCCGGTGGCATCTGTTCTCATAAACAGAGGTCTCCTACACCGTTTTCTGTTCCTCACAGCAGCGCAGGCTGATACCTCTCTCGTAAGCATGTATGCCTATACCGATGGCGCAACCTTTGTTGACAATAATTATGACTATCACCTCTTATACCAGATTGAGAACTCAACTGATGCACTAGAGGCCGCAGGATTTTCGATAGAAAGCCATGTTGGACAGAATGAGGTATTTCAGGGTCTTGACTCTCAAGTTGCTATTTGGTCTCTTAGTACACATGGCACTCTAACAGAGTTGCCGCGAGACCCTCCTGACCGGCCTTATGGTGTTGGATTCTTTGCATTAAGGAATGTAGATGCTCCTTACGGGTTTGAGGATAGTTTGACAGAGAGAGAAAGTATTTCGGATTCAAACAAACTTGTCAATCCAGTTGCATTTCCTGAAGGACAAAATCATGTGATCAAATCAACACACGAACTGGATTCAGCGATTGACAACATTGGAAGTCCAATTGTGATCCTGACTGCATGTCTTCTTGGAGGAACTGAAATGCCCTTAATGTTGATGGAGCATGGTGCCGTTGCAGTCACTGGCTCTCCACGAACCGTCTACTTCCAACCTGCTGGAATGCTATCAGTGCTTCTGACCCAAGAACTTTGTGAAGGTTCTACCGTTGCAGAGGCACTTTCCTATGGACTAATGATGACTTCCTCCGACTATTCAGATCCTTTGATTGGACGAGAACCTCGCGATTATGCCAATCAACAAGTTCTGTTTGGCGACCCATCTATTCGATTATATGGACCAGCTTCAACACCTCGTGTTGCAGCTATTGATCCCCTTGAGAACGCATTCGATAGTCATGTTCCTGGACACGGTATCCGCTGGATTGCTGCGCTTGGGAACTCTCCATACCTCCCCACTACTCTGACATCACTAGGAGTAGATTTCAGATATTACGAAACTTCTAACTATTCCGAATTTATTCAGCTACTCCCACTTCGTAGAGTTGTACTAGTCGAACCCGGTGCATTAGATGACTTCAGTACGAATCTTTCATCAACAAGTACTATACTAAAAACCTATGTGGAAAATGGCGGGGTCTTTGTAATCTTTGGAGTTAATGACCAGATTGAATGGCTTCCATGGTCCATTTCGTATCAAGCATCAGGATCAGGAACATCGATTACCATCGTTGACTCGACACATCCCTTACTGAACTCGCCAAATGTTTTGAGTTCGACTGTAGATTATACTGGTCATTTCTCATCAGTGTGGGCAAACCTGTCAGTCTTGGCCACAGATGGTTCAAACCCAGTGATTGTTGCTGGGGCAGTTGGGTCGGGTAAGGTCGCATTGACAACAACGGTTCCATCAGGAACTAACCGAAATGTAACAGTTGAGAATGCAATATCCTGGAGTTGTTCTCCTTCAATCACACTTGATGAGGTTTCACTTAACCAGGAAATAATCTGGGCGGGTGATCAAGTTCAGATTACGATAAAGCTGACCGATTTAGTAGGAAACGATATCGATGCAGCAAACTTGGATGTGTGGTTGAACTCGAGCCAAGTTTCTGCAATTGAGACCGGCTCTGGTTATTACTCGGTAACGCTGGATGGTGATTGGACTCGAAACAATGTTGGTTTGCTAGACATACACATCACAGCTTCCAAAGCTGGGCATGACACACTCACTCTTACGCTAGAGCAATTCATTCTCATTCGACCATTCCCACTACTTATGATTGGCATCCTTGTTGGTGGTGTAGTCATTGTAGCAGGTGGTTGGGTTTACTTGAGGAGAAGACGTGGCGATAGTGTCAGGTGGCAACGTGAGGATACCCAACGCGACAGAAAGAAAGAGGCCGAACAGCGGAAAAAGGACAGTAAATCTGATGTGAAAGAGTACTTTGGAGTGTAGATTGTTACAAGACTGTCAAACCACCCCAAAACCAAGAAATGCAATAAGTTATTATAGAGTAGCCATAGACTAGCCTTTGTTCGGATTGCTAGAGGGTGCAAATATGTCCAGTCGTGTGGATAGCATCAACAAAACTATTCGGGATTTTGAAACAGTACCTGGTGTTGAAGGAGCTGCTCTTGTTTCTGCAGATGGTTTGATGATATCATCTGCTCTGCCTGAAGCTGAGCAAGAACGAGTCGCAGCCATCAGTGCTGGCTTATTATCACTAGGTGAGAAAGCAACAACCGAATTGGATCGTGGTACCCTCAAGGAAGTCTATGTCAAGGGTGAGCGAGGTTATACACTACTCACATCAGTAGGTGAAAACGCACTCCTTCTAGTGTTAGCAAAAGCAGATGCTCAAATTGGTCTAATCTTTGTTGATATGCGAAGAATAGCTGAATCACTTCTAGAGATACTGTGATTCGTTATTTCATCTTCTCAACTATTTTGTCGACAATATGACATGCTATCTCTCTCTTGGGGGCAAGGTCGTAACTCTTGGTATAGTTCTTTGCACCTATAATTAACACTGCATTAGTGTCAGTACCGAAAGCAACGCCCATTCTTTGTGCATCGTTTGCAACAACAAGGTCACATGTACCTGCTTCAATCTTTGTCCTAGCTCTTGATGCAAGTTCCTCATCTGAAACTCCAGACTCTACCTTGAATCCGACAATGAAGAGTTTCTTGTGCTTCTTTCTTGCCTCTTCTATGATTTTTATTGTGGGTACAAGTTTGATATTCAGACTTTCTGCTCCTGACGCCATCTTGCTATCTTCTCTTGTAGCAGGTGTATAGTCAAGAACTGCTGCTGCTGCCACAAATCCGTCTGTCTTACGTTTCGAAAGCTCCGACATCACAGTATCAAGCATCTCTTGCGATGTTTCAACACTGTGAATTTCTGCTAGATCCGGACCCTTTTCCGATGTTGGGCCAAGCACAAGACTCACACTAGCACCCCGCCGAATTAGCTCTTCCGCCACTGCAATTCCCATCTTTCCTGACGAGGGATTAGTGATGAATCGGACCCTGTCGATCCATCCTCTTGTTGGACCTGCAGTGACAACGAAATGCTTGCCATCAAGATCCTTTGGACCCAACACTGCTAAGACATGGTCTACGATAGTTGTCACATCAGGAATCTTTGCTTTTGCTTCTTCCATCCGGGGTGAAACGACTATGATGCCCATGCCCTTCAGTTTCTCTATATTCTCAATAACAGCAGGATGGTCGTACATAGATTCATGCATCGCCGGTACAATGATGACTGGAATTCCAGCACCTATGGCTGAAGATGCTGTAGTGGTAACGGGTGTGTCATCAATGCCATTCGCAATCTTCCCAATTGTATTGGCTGTTGATGGTGCAATGAGAAGTAGATCAACATGATCCTTGTGTTTCCCTGCAAGTGTTACATGCTCAATTTGGCCTGTGAGTTCTGTAACAACGTGATTGCCAGTTGCCCACTCCATTAGATATGGATGGATGATTGTCTGAGCCATTCGACTCATTACTGTTTCAATCTCAGCACCATGGCGCATCAGCTTTCGAGCCAAAGAAACACACTCTACAGCGCCTACACTACCAGTGATTCCCAGAGCTATTGTCTTTCCTTCAAGTAGATTGCTTAGGCTTCCTTTGATGAGCTTAGATGTGTGCTCTACCAAAACAATCACCTAGTAATTGCTTCAACAAGATCATCGGCAGCGAGGATGTCTACTTCGGATAGCTTCTTACCCTCTTCGATGTACTTGGACTCTAGTGCTTTCACAAGAGCATAGACCGCTTCACTTGATGGTGTTTCAATCCCGTGCTCTTTTGCCAACCTAATGACCTCTCCAGTTATTGCATCAATCTCAGTTCTCTTTCCAGCTTGAAGATCTTGAAGCATCGAGTTAATGTTGTCACCAGTTGCTTTTGCTGTTCCGAGTGCATATCTGACTGGGTCCTCTGTTGTGAGCTCAATGCCTAGCGCTTCGACAACCTTCACTGCTTCCTCTACTAGCCTGACAATCAGACCACGAAGTGCTTTGTTATTATAGACCTGACCGTTAGTTAGACCAGTGAGAGCTCCTACTGGATTGATGCCACAATTAACGAGGGTCTTAGTCCAAACGACTCCCTCTATGTTGTCACTCGACCGAACATCGAAACCCACTTCCTTCATCATCTCAGTGAGTTTCTCTACTAGTTCCTGGTTTTCAAGATGTCTCGAACCAATCTCTGTGAGACCGCAACCTGTGGCTGTGACAACTCCGGGTGCTGTTCTAAGTGCGCCCATACAGGTTGTTGCTCTAAGGACCTTGGTTGTGTTGAGAGCCTCGGCAACTAACTCCTCAGTTCCGAGTCCATTTTGAATTAAAAGCATT
>JASFEF010000129.1:0-8290 GCA_050124975.1 Candidatus Thorarchaeota archaeon
GTCTTGTCCTGTACTTCCACAGTGATTGGGAAGTGACTATAGACAATCTTCATTTCATATTCATAGCCATGTTGTACACCAATGAGCATGTTCCGGACATGGGCTACGACTGTTCCAACAAGAGCTCTGGTCTTCTTTCTATTGATATGAGTGGTAACAACTAACTCATTGTCATCCATTTTAATTCTGGTCTGCGGCTCTGGGAAGGACCGTTCAAGTGAACCCTTTGGACCATTAACCGTGACTGTCTTTTCTTCAAGGGAAACCTGACACTCACTAGGTATCTCAATCCGTTGTTCGTAGAGTACTTCTTCAGTCATCTGTCAGATCTCCTCAATATACATATGCTAGTAGTCTTCCTCCAATCCCGCGTGTCTTAGCATCCTGATGGGTCATCACACCTTCTGGTGTTGTGACAATCAGAATTCCATAGTTATAGGCTGGGAGGAAACGTTTCTCAAATTTCTCGAAACCATCTCGTCGAACAGGGAATCTTGGTTTGATTACACCACACTTGTTTGTACGGCCCATGAGTTGAATGCGGAATCTTCCAGCTTTCCCATCATCAATCCGCTCAAACTCTCCGATGTAGCCTTTCGATTGCATTACCTGCAATACTTTTTCAATCAGGCGTGATGCTGGGGCAATTACCACCTCAGGTTTGCCCACTAACTCGCTATTGTAGATGTTTGACATCGCATCAGCCAATGGGTCTAGTAGTGTCATTTTCTGTGTAACCTCCTCATTGGTACTTACGGAAACCTAGTTTCACCGCAGTTTCTCTGAAGCATCGTCGGCACATGTTCAAACTATATGATCTGATTATGGCTTGATGTGTACCACAGCGAACGCATCTTCTGTTCCCTTTGCCACTTTTCTTGCTTCGTTTAGTCCGTTCTTTCTTTGCACTCATCTTTGCTCACCTCAGAACAGATATGTCCGCTCACGTTCCTTCTCAAGAATCTCGATTCCGAACTTGTTCTTAACGAAGACCATACTCTCTTCTGGAGTCAGGCGATGCCTGTATGGAACCTTCGTCTTCTTTCTCCGTCTGCGCTTCACTCTGAAGCCAGGTCGTTCAATGCAAACCGTGATGTTCATACCTTGGATTCCAAGTTCTGGATCGTACTTCACATCAGGTATGTCAATATGCTCTGCGATTCCAAAGGCAAAGTTACCATCTAAGTCCCAATTCTTAATCAGTAAAATATCATCCTTTGCCTTTAGGGCTCTTGCAAGAAACTCCTCAGCCTTCTTGTGTCTAAGAGTAACTCTAACTGCAATTGGCTCCTTCCGTCGTATACCAAAGTCACGAACTGTCTGACGTGCCTTTGATTGTGTTGGAGTCTGTCCAGTCAGTTGTTCAAGAATAGTTGCTGCCCTACCTAGAGGTTCGCCACCACCTGTACAGATGTCTATGACAACCTTTGCAATGTATGGCTCTCTCATTGGATATGCTTTCCAATCTTCAACGAAGACTTGTTCATTCTCGATGCTCACTCAGAACTACCTCCTTTGGCTTCTAGAGCGACCTCTGATTTTGTTTTACCAACAACAAAGACATAGTCAAGTGCTGTCTGGAACCTGTTACCATCAGGGTCTTGCAGCGTAACTGTACTGGCATGTGTTCCAAGTCGTTTCTCAATCTCGAGGATTTTACCCTCAATTCCGACGTTTTTACCACGCGAAACTATGGCATATGCTCCTTTAACGAGATTGATTGTTTTCATGAGTTTCTGCTTAGGAATACCCACTTTGAGGGTGTCAAGTGTTTGATAATCCGAAGCCTCCTCATCTTCTGGAAGCAACAGGGTTCTACCATCATGAAGACCTAGCTGGACTTTGCCTCCCTTGACCATTGTCTTGGTTTCAATCCGGCATAGTTTGTACTTGGCCTCCGCATCACCAATACTGACTAGTTTCAGTCCCCCCTTCAGTTTGGGTAGGAGTCTGAACCGCTCTCCTGAGGTTGTAATCTCTACAACATCCATGAGTCCAACTGGGAATCTACCTTCCTTTCGGATTACGCCATCAACCTTGACCTGACCACTGGAGAGTATTGCTTTCACTTCACGCATGTTTTCTGCATAACCGAGTATTTCTCTCAGCAGCACAGCAAGTGTGAGGCAGTGTTCTTTTGGATGCGGACCTGGTATCACCCGTGTGGTGAACTTGGCTTCTTTCCTTTTGATTGGCCAGTGCCTTGGCGCTGGTAACCGTTTCAGGTGTTTCTTTTGACCTCTTCTTGCCATTAATCCTCACTCTCCGTGACTTGCATTACTTTGCTTTCTATGATGGACTTTCTCTCCTCATCCAACTCCAGTTTCACTAGCATAAGGTTTGATGGATGAATTGGAACAGAGGCTTCCTTTCCATCTGCCTTGGTGATAGTAGCGTTGTCAAGATAGACTAGTCCTTTCTTGTAGCTAACATTGGTGACCTTGCCTTCTGTATCACGAAATTGACCTCTCATGATTCTGACAAGATCTCCCTTCTTGATCACAAGCGAACGCAAACCGTATTCTTCCTGAAGGAATTCATCTAGTCGACACTTGAGCAGATTCTTACGCTCATGTAGCGCTGCACTATGTACTCGTCGACGCTGCTTCCTTGGAGATTTTGAGCTAGGTTTCTTTACCATCATCTACACCCTCACACAATCTTAGACGCGATAGCGGCAACTCTGGGCCACTTCAGAGTGACCTCTCTTGCCATCGGGCCCCTCAGCTCAGAGCCCTGTGGCTCACCGCCTGGTTTTACCAGGACTGCTGCGTTATCCTCAAACTGCATCCAGGTTCCATCAGGTCTTCTGTATGGTTTTCTTTGTCGAACAATGATTGCTTGAAGCACCTGTTTCCGCAGTTCTTGCTTACCCTTAGTGACTGAAACATTGACCAAGTCTCCAACTCCAGCCTTCCCAAGCTTTCTCAGTTTGCCTTTGTATCCAAAGACTGTGATCAGCTTGAGCTCTTTGGCTCCTGAGTTGTCAGCACACATGATCTTTGCACCGATTGGGAGTCCTCGAGCAATTCGAGGGATGAACTTTCTAATTCCTCTTCCAACTTTCCTTGACACAGACTACTCCTCCTTCGCTCCTTCTTCAGTAGGTGTGACTGCCACAACCACGCGTGAAACATTCTTGCTCAGTGGACGGCATTCTACAACCTTGATTGTGTCACCCACATTCGCCTCAATACACAGAGGTAGGTGCGCCAGCTTTCTTGATCTACGACGTTCGTATCGTGCGTATTTCTTGATTAGACTTAGATAGTCGGTCTGAAAGACGATTGTTTTGTGCATCCTAGTACTAGTGACTATTCCCTCCATGACACGACCTCTCACTGAGAGGTTGCCATGAAACGGACAATTATTGTCGTCACAGGTCTTCTCAGGAGGTTCTATGTTCGGGATGCCAATGTTGCGTACTTTGCTCTTAGTTTCAGCCATAATCACCAACTCCTATTGAAACGCTTCTTCATTCTGTCCTCTGGTCTTCCTCTGAGTAATCCTCCATCGATTCTGACCACAGTGTCATCTGGAAGAGTCATCTCAAAGACACAGATTCCCTTGGGAACAGTTATTGTGCCCTCCTCTGTGCCAATCTGAAGCATCTCTTTGGACTCGCCTAGGATGATTCCATTTCTACAAACATGATTGGGGTCCTTTGATTTGACAATGTGTGTGGATAGACCCACAAGTTCGTGCCTAGCAATATTCTGAGGAGTGATTCTCATTCTGATTCCTCCATCTCCTCTTCGTGCTGAATAGTTAGGATTCTAGCAATCGCTTTCCTCACGTTACGAATCCTGTACGGGTTCTCAGTTCCGCCACCAGTAGCCGATTCAATTCTGATGGAGGACATCTCATTGTACAGCTCTTCTAGCTTCTTTTGGCGCTCCGCTGGAGTGAGCTTCCTGATTTCCTTGGCATTGAGTCCCGGCACTACTCTGCACCTCCTTCATCTAAGGAGTCAAGCTCCTTGAGATCATCAAGAATAGCCTCCTCGGCTGACTCTTCAGGTTCATCTTCAGTCTTCGACTCTTCTTTCTCAGTGACCTCTTCTTTCTCTGGTTCAGGAGGGGTTTCTTCCTTCACCTCAGGAGAATCCTCAACCAGCTCGAGCCCATCAAGCTCTTCTAGCTCGCGGAGTTCATCTATGTCAGTGATTCCCTCGAGTGCATCCTCCACGACCTCCACATCTTCAACAGCCTCTTCTTCAGGCTTCTTAACAAGCTCAATCTCTTCCTTCTTCCTTGGCTTTGGCGGCTTGATGTGAATTACTCCAGGAAGTTTAGCATCAGGTCTCATGATGCGGACTGTTATACCAATTACACCTGGTTTCAGGACTGCTAAATCATTGGCATGATCTACAAAGACATCAGCGGGTTCCCCAGTCTTTGCGATTGTTCCTTGCTTGAATTTCTGATATCGGGCTCTTCTGCTCGAAAGTTTGCCCTTCACAATTATCTCGCAGCCTACTGCCCCAGCTCTCATCACACGTCTCAGGATCCAATAGGCCATTCTGCGAAAGCGAACACCCCTCTCTAGTTGTCTGGCTAGTCTTGACGCCATTACAGCGGCATCCAACCAAGGATTCTCTATCTCACTCACCTCTAGTTGGACATTCTCTATTCCAAACTCATTCTCCAGAATGTATGTCAGTTCTCTGATCTTTGCACCACGACGACCAATTACAACACCTGGTCTGGAGGCATGAATCACAACCTCTGTCTTCATGGGCATCTTCCGTATCTCAACACCTCCGTATCCAGCCGCGTTGAGTTCACTAGCTAAGAACTCGTCAATTGCCAGTCTACGCGAGTTTTGTTCTATGAAGTACTTAACAGCCGACAATTATCCCACCTCTTCCAATACTATCTCCACATGGGAAGTGTTCTCAAAGTATGGCGTACTTCGACCGAATGCTCGCTCTATGTATTTCTTATAGGTTCGACCACGTTGAGTTGCAGCATGAGCAATCCTAAGACGGTCAATGTCAAGACCCTTAGTATCCGCATTTGCCTCTGCATTCTTCAAGACCTGTAGGATGTGCTCAGAGGCCTTCACCGGATGACCACCCGCTGGCCATTTCTTCATTCCAGAATGATGTCCGCGCTTTTTCTTGTGGCGTCTGTAGGGGATCCAGGCTTGTTCTTCGATCACCTGTTCAAGAAGATCGATCGCCTTGTCAAGCATCATTCCCTTAATGTGATTGCAGACCTCTCTACATTGTTTCGGGGAAACCCGCATGTTCCTACCGCTTGCTATAGCAGTTCTATCCGGGTCAATGCCTATGATTGAATATCCATATGTTGGCATAATGCCTCACTTCCGCTGTGGGGACTTCATCTTGCTTACTCTGTAAGCTGTAAAGTCATCATTCCGCTCTCGCAACCACTCCCGAACCTACCGGCACACGTATACAGACTGTTCTCGCGAGCAGAACTAGATGTCTGCACTGCTTCCATCGGTTCAGAAACAGCTGTCTCAGTTGAGCAGCAGTCCGGTTTCGGAAGAGTTTTACATTTAAACATTGTCACTTGTCCGAATTCGGAAGACGTGAATCATGGATTATCTCCGAACTCTGCCGTGACACGTCTGAGTACAGGTGTTTTCACTGACTTTTTTATAAGATCGACCCCTGCTTCGGTTAAGGTCCCCTTAACAAAATGAACCCCGGCTGAGCGTATATAGACAAGTCCTTTGTTTTTGAGCTTCTGAAGGCTACCTAGGACAATCTGTGTGAGTTCATCCTCTGTAACATCCAATCCGCCGCCTGGAACCTGTAGGGTTTCTGACATCTTGAGAACGTTGCGCATAGAACTAAGTTGACGACGATTACTGTCATAAGGATTTGAATACATCCAGAGTAGAACAATGAGGTCCACTACATCGAGGCCAATCTCTGGATTGAGCTCCAGAGTCTTCTTGGCTACGAGTTCTACAATTGGCATGATTCTCATATCCTTGTACGCTTGAGTCCTATTAACTAATCGAAATCATTCATGCTAGACTGACATAGCCACTTTTTGGTTCAAAGATCTCCCCTTTTTGCATTAGCTTCTCAAGAGAGGTTTCTACTGATTTCTCTGAGATTCCCTGCTGGCCAAACCTTGAGATGATGTCAGTGACCTTCAACATCTTTTCTGGCTCCTGAAGGAGAGCAAGAATCTCCACTGTGACATCCTTACTTGCTGACTCCTCGGATTTTGTGAGGTCCTCAGTAACGACGAGCTGTACCGACCAAGGTCTGGGAAATATCAGGGTTCCATCATTCGAAAGACCCTCTAGTTGTCCCTCAACCCATTTCCAATCCAGTTCATAGTCCGGACACAGTGCTTCTAAGTGATCTAATGAACATGGACTTGCCTTTGCTTCCTTGTGAAGGAGCTGCATCAATCGCTTTCTCTTACCTAGTGGTCTTGATGTTTCGCCCTTACTTGAGATTTCTTCAGCACTTAAGCGCTCTTTTGGCAGGAGTGCCAGTATACGTTCTCTAGACCTCTCAACAGCCTTGTCAAATTCATCTCCCCCTCTTGATGCGTTGAACTCTTTCACTGCAGTTGATGCCATTTCAGGTGTGTCAAAGAGAGCTGAGGCTGCTTTAGATATGTCAATAATACTCCCACAGTAGCTGCACCTTCTCCTTTTCTGACCGGCTGGTGCATTGGTGAAGTTGCGGCACTTCGAGCACATGAACACTAAGAAGGGCTTCAATGATTATACACCTACTAGAAAGTCATGATGGACTGTATATAATGCTCTCTCTATTGGTTCAGATGCATATTGTTATATCCAACTAGCATGGGGGAGGGCTCGGAGAACCACACAATGGCGAAGAAGGCAAAGGCAATCGTTGTCGACCCAAAGTTGTGCAAGGGCTGTCACATTTGCATCTCCGTCTGTCCACATGGTGTCCTAAAAAAATCTGAAGTTGTTGACAATCGTGGTTTCTTTCTTCCCAGAGTTATTGATCTGGAAGCGTGCCAGGTCTGTAAGTTGTGTGAGATGGAGTGTCCTGATTTTGCTATATCCGTTTCAGCCATTGATGAGTAAGCCATCACAGTCAACCCAGTCTTATCACTCATTTTGCCCGAGAGAATCAGTCTTCTACGGGTATTAATAATACAATCAAACATATAGGGTTGGACACCACTTCAGAGTGTCCGCGTGATATGTTGGTGTGTATAGTGTCGAATCCAGAAATTCGTGCGTTGCTAGAATTACGAACACAGCTCGGTGAAGAATTGGACCGTCTGAAAGCACGGATTGATCAAATTGAAGAATTCATCCAAGCCTTGGATGCAACAATCGGTAAGGGTAGTTTCACAACTGCAGATGTAGCAATGGAAACTCCTGAGATGACTCCTACAGAAACACTAGCTGCATCTGGTGAGCCTCGCAACATTGTAGTTCTAAACAAACCCGGTGATTTGGAATTAGCAACAATTGAAGTCATCGAGCAGAATCTGAGGATAGTTCCAGCTGACCATGCAGTGTACAATATCACCCGTGGAGCATTTGCAAGATTCTTTGTTCAAGATATACTCGGTAAATTCCAGCAAGAGGATCGTCTTCGTGTTGAGAGTGGTGAGATAGAGTGGGAAGACACCTTTGAGTTTGAGATCAAGTCTGATGACAAAATCCTGGAGGAGATCTCTATCAAAAACTTCGGTGATGAATCCCGACTTGAAGAGATTCAACGAACACTTCGATGGACTCTAGAAAAGATATACCGTGCAAGATAGAATCGCGCGGAAGTTACCTTACCTTACCTTCTATTGCAAAAGAGTAAAATACTCCGAACGGCCTCAGCACTTCAAGCGACGCTTTGTTCATAGAGATAGTTTTCTGGAGCGGAGGCAATGGTCACACACTTTGACGATGAACACCTGGCTGTGAGTCCACATGTAATCGTCAAAGTTGTCAGAGATGCTCACGAGTTTTTCAAGGAGAACAAAGTGGATGAGCGCTACGAGAACATGGCTCTTGATCTTGTACGTAGGTTCGTATCTCGAGAAGGGGTACCTCGAGAGGTTGATCCATTCTTTGGCGCTGCTCTCTACATGGTGACACGCCATCCATGGAGTCATCCCAACCCACTAACGAAGACAGAGTTTGCCAGCAAGCTCAGAATGAAGGAATCAAGTCTGGAGTGGTACACAGAGAGCATAGTTGAGAAGCTTGGGTTTACAACACTACACGACAATGCGCACCTTCCGTTCTTCATGGATCCTCAAGGGATAATTGCTAGTGTGGTCGACTCTGTTGTTGGTGCTAGCGTTGGCGA
>JASFEF010000130.1:0-8194 GCA_050124975.1 Candidatus Thorarchaeota archaeon
TCTTTTCTGCTCAATTAGCGAAATTAGCTGGAGCACGAGAGGTCTATGTCACTGGTACCCACGACTTTCAGTTGAAGACAGCTACTCGTTACGGCGTCACAGCTACGATTAATGCAAGAAATGAGAATACAGTTGAGAGGATTATGGAGCTGACCTCTGGCAAAGGCGTTGATAAGGTGATTGAGGCTGTTGGAGGAACAGCACCAGTAATTGACGAAGGTATCAGTATGGTCCGACGTCAGGGAATAATCGTTGCCACTGGTATCTTTTTGGACCAAATTCCCATCAACATGTTTTCACTAGTGACCAAAGAAGCAAGATTGACTGGTGCATGGGGTTATGCATATTGGAATCATTTGAAGGAGTTTGATGTATCTTTGGGGCTCTTGGAAAGTGGGAAAATTGATGCGAAATCATTGATCACTCACAAGTTTCCTCTAGAGAAAATATCAGAGGCATTTGAAGTAGCTCTGGAAAAGGGCAGCACACAATCGATCAAAGTTCAGATTACTTTCTAGAAATGAGAACAAAAGGGTGTATATGATGTCAGATGAAGAACTTACTTGGGACCTATGTAATGAACTAGTTGCGGGAGAGATTGCTACACGTTGTTTGATAGTTTCGTATCTCATCCATAGACTTCCCGGTAAATATGGTGATGAGATACTTGAAGATCTCAAGAAAGCGAATTACGATGCTGGATACTACGCAGGTAAGAGTGCAGCAAAAGCCATTGGAAAGAACGATTTAGTAACACTGGGAGAACTTTTTGGAGGCACCAAGGTCTTCAACCCAGAGATTGTAGAGATTACTGAGGATCGTGCAGTGATTCATTGGCGTAGGTGTCCAGTACCAACTCTTGTACCAGCTTTCAAAGATGAGGGACTTTCTGAAGACTATCTACAGACAGTCTGTCCTATCTTGGAACTTTTCGATAATGGATTTGTCGAGGGTTGGAATCCTGAACTAGAAACAAAGACACCTCCAGAAGTTGGTAAAACTCATCTCCAGAAGGGCGGTGCCTTTTGCACAGTTATCATAGAAAAGAAGAAGAAATAGGTTTGTGCCTTAACCTCCAGGAGTGTCTACATCCTTATACCATTTCTTCGATGTGCCCACTCTAGCTCTCATCTTCCAAGATCTGCTCTTTGGTTCATCATCCAGTATCCTTAGGAGATCATCAATTCTATTGCTAACAATATCCTTGTCTTTCTCATCAAGCACATCAAACTTCCTCATTAGAGATGCCACTTTCTTCAGATTGGTTGTTACGGTGTAATAGAATCCCCATTCCTTTGACAGAATCTTAGCGATATATTTGGAGTTGATAGTATCTTCATCTGTGTCTCCTAATTCATGAGCTAGTAGCAGCATTGTTGTATCTATGATGTCCTTCTCACTGATTTTGACAATCTGCATCTTCTGGAGCAACAACTCGGCAAGTGGAACTGTTGGATTGTCAATCTCGAGTCTTTTCTTATACTCGATTTTGTGGCACATCTCAAGTCGATCTAGAAATACATCGATATGTCTCCCGTCAGAATTGTTTATGAAAATCATCCTTCCTCCAAGTGCAAAGCTAAACGACAACAATCTCCGTGAATAGTTTTGACTCTCAAAGAACTTCTCTATCTTGGAAGACTGTTTTTCGTAGGCAACAAAGTCTATGTCAGTTATGAATCTGCCAAGTTTCTCGTGTAGATATGCATGTTCTGGACTGTGAAGTCTGATTGCTATAGCTCCCATCAACCTGAGGATAATTCCTTGTTGATTTGCTTCTTCAATAATCCTCAGTGCTTCAGGGGTGAATTTTTTCTGATCTTCAATATCAATGTCCATAGTAGACACATCTCAAACTACAAAATCTAAGCCAGACTTCTGAAACCTTTAAATATCTATTTCGGCCGCCGGTTTAAGAGGTTTAACTTTGACCCGTATCTTCTTTGCCTGTGATGCACATGGTAGTGTTCCCGTGCAACGAAAAATGGTGAGGGTTCACGAAGCTTACAAATGTGACATTGTCATGATGTGCGGAGACCTTACCGGTAAAGCAGTTGTTCCAATTGTCGAAGAAAAACCTGGGTTGTGGTGGTCTTCTCCATGGGGGAGTAAGGAGAAGTACAAATCAGAAAAGGACTTGGACAGAGCCAAACAGATCTACGAAAAAAGAGGCTTTTACTGGTTTTTCACGACTGAACCAGAGCTAGAGGAACTTCAGGCTAAACCTGAGAAAGTCACTGCTTTGTTTCAAGAATTGATGCTCAAACGAATGAAAGAATGGATTACTCTCATTGAAGAAAAAGTACCTTCAGATGTCATGGTTGTTGTGAGTCCAGGAAACGACGATGCTCTCGACATTGACGAACTGATCAAGGCTAGTGACAGGATTGTCTTTCCCCTTAACCAAGTTGTTGATCTTGATGATACATATCAAATGATAACAAACGAGTGGGTCAATTCAACACCTTGGGATACTCCAAGAGAATGTCCTGAGGATGAACTATTGGAGAAACTCAAGAAAGAGTTCAGTCGTTTAGAATCTCATGAAAACCTCGTATGCAATTTCCATGCTCCTCCGTACGGAACAGTGATTGATTTAGCACCTAAGTTGGATGAAAAGGCTCAGGTCAAAGTAAGGTATGGTTCTCCTGAAATGGTTCCTGTTGGAAGTAAAAGTGTGCGACAGGTCATGGAGGAATATCAACCTCTTCTAGGTCTACATGGACACATTCACGAATCCGCTGGTCTAGAACATATTGGACGTACTCTCTGTGTGAATCCAGGATCATCATATACTCAAGGTATGCTCAGTGCCTTTGTCATTGACTTACCTGTAAGTCCCACCGATGAAGTTATTGCTATCGCTGCATCTGCATAGATCAGTTAAGGGAGATTGACAGAGTGTCAAGAAGAAGCAAGCGACGAAGAGCAGAACGCCGGAGAGAATCTGAACCTTCGAAGGCCGCTGAAACTGACCCTGATGACATTCGAAAAGCAATTTATCACATAGACGCATATCGGTCACACATCTACTATAATCTAAGTTTCATCAACAAAATGGTGGATCAAGGGACTCTTGGAGAATACTTTGGACAAAACTGGAAGCGACTTAAACGTAACTTGATAAAAATGGCTAAATCTGCCACAAGTCACCCAGAAAGCATTCGGCTTGCTCGCTACCAATCATACACAGAAGGACTCTATCAAGTAGCAGTCCCAATAGTGTTCGTTGTGCTCATAATCGGATTGGTTGCACCTCAAACCCCCATTATAGGTGCACTTGCACCCTACATTATGATTATTGCCTTTTCCTCTATGATAATTGGTTTACTAGGTAGGTACTTGCTAGGCCACCGGATTGCAAAGAATATAGACAAATACTTCATTGATAATCCAGATGCTCAAGTACTGCGCTCCGGAGAATTGAAATCAGTTATCCAAAATCTCATTAATCTTCTCAGACAGATTTTGTTTTACGACGATGAAGATCCAGAGGATCATCTTGTGGGACTCGGACTCGTTGACTACGATCATATCGAGATTGTCAAAAAACCCCGACCTTGGCGACAGTACTATCTTTGCAAAATCATCTATTGATTTACATGATGATTCTGTTCTCATTCAAGATGATTGTCATTAATATATTGTTCTTTAACTTGTTAGCACTAGCTTAAATTCGACACAAAGTCTTATATCACACCGCTCCTTCACAGATGATTCATCTTCTCTGACAGTGTTTTAAGAGAGGAGAATGAAAAAGGAAGGAGAGATTGATGTCAGAAGTACTATTTCTTAGACCGACATCAGGGCTGACTAAGTACTTCGGTACTTGGACGTCCCTATTTGCTATCCTAGGTGCGAGCCTAGGAACATATCAATGGCTATTCGTTGGTATCCTTCAGGACATGTATCCCGGAATCAATGCTGGGCTTACTTGGGGAATAGGTATGTTGTTCATGCTCATCTATACAGTAATGATGACATTATTGTCGATGGCCATGCCTCGATCCTCAGGACTGTACCAAATATCCGCAAGAGGTTTCAACCCTGTTGCAGGTACTATAGCAGTTTGGCGTGGGATAATTGCAAACCCAATTATTAAGACAAGTGAGTTTTACTTGTTCCTTGTATTCTTGGGGGCTGCATTCGCACAATTCGGTGCTGTATATAACAACGCCGCAATGACCTCTTTGGGAACGACATTCTCAACTGCGAATCCAATGGTATTGGTATTTGTATCAATATTCCTCATGGCCATATTTGCAATAATTGCATACCTCGGACCGCTATTAAAGATGGAACCGCGGATACAAATGTTCGGAGGCTTATTTTCAACTATCGGATGGATAATGGCATTATTCGTACTGATAGGAACACCAGCCGCTAATGTAAACACCCGCTGGGATGCAGTCTGGGGTGCAGGTGCATATGCGGAGGTGCAAACAGTTGCGACTGCCGCAGGATATGCGGCACCGGCGTTTAGTCTGGAAATGACCCTCCTGGCTACTATCTGGCCCATAGGATTAACGTGGCCGTATCTCATTCTGCTATATGGCGGTGAGGTTGCGGATCCAGCAAAGAACCTTGTTCTTTCTCAAGTACTTGGTGGTCTTATCTTGGCTGGTCTTCTAGCTGGAGGCGCTGCGCTGTTCCAGGGAACATTCGGGACTTTCTCAAGTCAATATGGAGTAGCAGCGGCATCAGGAAATCTGACGCAAACAGCTGTGTTCCAAGGAGGTCTTGGAACGATGACTGCGTCAATCGCAGGAAACCCAATAGTTTCTGCCTGGATATTACTATCTCCAGTTGTGATTGGTTTAACTGCGACACCAATAAACATGGCATGGGTCACCAGAGGATTCTTCCAAGCTTCTCTTGACAGAATGATGCCTTCATTCTTCGGCAAGCTTTCGAAGTATCACACACCCACCTATGCAATCCTCTATTACTTTTGTTTCGGAGCACCATTCGCATTTGCATACGCAATGCCTGGTCTTAGTGGATTCCTAGCTGTGGTGACGTCACTGGTAGGTCTATGGGGTGTAGAAATGATATTCCAATCAATGGCGGCGTTACAATTGCCGTTCTTGAGACGGCCGTTGTATGAGGGAAGTATTAGACCGCAACCTGAGATCGGAGGATATGCGTTACTCTCTCTCTTAGGAGTAATATTGCTTCCAACATCTCTGTTCCTACTGATTGGATTCTTCCAAGGAGCAGCATTTCTATCAATCATATCGATGTGCGTGCAATATGGCTTCTCGGCATTGTGGTTTGTCTACTTTGCTCGACGAATGCAGAAACAAAACATCGACATGGATGCAATCTATACGTCGCTATCGCCAGAGTGACGAATTATTAGCCTGAGGTTATCCTCAGGCTTCCCTTTATTTTTTCATCATCAAAATCTGAAATTTGCATAAAGTATCTTAAACATCGTATTTTGATTTTATTAACTTCCACGAGTAGAGATATAAGTAAGATAGTAAGTAGATTCGGATTGTCAGAGGAGGAGATTTGAAGTGACATCTTCAATTCTTGATGAACTGAGAACTGCTGTTATTGAAGGGGACTCTGAGAAATCTACAGAGTTTGCGAAGAAAGCTCTCGAATCAAACATTCCACCATTAGATGCAATTACTAAAGGTCTTGCCAAGGGTGTGAAAGAAGTTGGTGATTCGTTTAGCGCAGGACAAGTGTTCCTTGTTGAATTAGTCATGGCTGGAGATGCCATGAAGGCTGGGATGTCTGTTTTGCTCCCTGTGATAAAGGAATCCAAGACTGAAATGACATCGGCGGGAAAGGTGATGATCGGAACAGTCGCTGGTGATATCCACAGTATTGGAAAGGATATTGTTGGAACGCTGCTTGAGGCTGATGGATTTGAAGTTGTGAATGTTGGTGAGGATATTTCATCTGAAGCCTTCGTTGAGAAAGTGAAAGAACACAAGCCTGATGTTCTGGGTTTATCATCTCTTCTCACGGCAACAATGCCTGCACAAAAAGATGTGATTGAGAAGCTAAAAGAAGCTGGGGTGAGAGGAGATGTCAAGGTTATCATTGGAGGGGCTCCAACCACTCAAGAATGGGCAGATGAAATTGAGGCGGACGGCTGGGCTGGAGATGCAGTTGATGCAGTCAGTCTGGTGAAAAAACTAGTCGGAAATTGAATGAAGAAAAAGGAGGAATTCCATGTATAAGATACTAGGTCGTGGTGAGATTCTTGCTGTGCATGCAGCAGCAATGGAGGTTCTTGAACGAGTGGGTGTAGTCATCCAACATGATGAAGCTTTGAAGGTACTTGCTGATGCCGGAGCAATTGTTGATAACAAAACGAAGGCAGTCAAAATCCCTGAATATCTTGTTCATGATGCTCTTCAGAAGAGTCCGAGAAGACATAAGCTTGTAGCTCGAAATCCAAAGTACAACATTGTCATAGGTGACGGTGAGTCTTATTTCACAAATGCATTTGGTGCACACTATACAATCGATTTAGAAACAGGGGAACGTCGACTATCAACAATCAAGGACTTAGAGGAGTTTACTCTTCTAGCGGATTACTTCCCAACAGTTGACTACATCAAACCCCATATTCTACCTCAGGATGTTCCAAAAACAGTTTGGGAGCAAGAAATGGCTCTTGCAATGTTCAAGAGTTCTGAGAAACACCTCAGTCTTGTGGCATTGACTCCTGAAGGTTGGAGAGATGTCATAGAAATGGCAAAGATTTATGCGGGAGGAGAAGAGGAGTTTAGGAAAAATCCATCAATCATCGATACAGGATTCAACAATGTTCCACCTCTAAAGTATACACGTGAAATTATTGATATGATTCTAGAATGTGCCAAATATGGAATCCCATTTGACATTAGTACTGGTTTACTATCGAGTGCAAGTGGGCCGGTCACGCTCGCTGGAACTATAGTCCAAGGAATTGCAGAAAATCATGCAATTGTAGTTCTGGCGCAACTAATTGGTCCTGGAACTCCAATTATGTGGGGGTCTTGTGCAACTATAATGGATCAAAGATTTGGAACTGCAGCATATGGTTCCCCCGAGAATGGGTTGATTCATGCAGCATTCTGTCAGATGGCACATTACTATGGTCTTCCCTATTACGGAGCTGCTGGTGTTATTGACTCCAAGGTTCCGGATCAACAAGCTGCATACGAGAACATGATGAATGCATTGTTAGCTACAGTTTCAGGCGCTGATGTGGTTCACGATGCGGTATACGGAATTGTAGAGGCTGGTGTCACAGCTAGTTACGAGATGTTTGCAATTAGTAATGATATTTGTGGAGCTATCAAGCGAATCTCAAAGGGTATCAAAGTGACTCCGGAAACCTTAGCTGCAGACCTCATTGTAAATGTAGGACATGATAGGAATCATCTGAATACGCCAGAAGCACTTCGATTTACGAAGAAACATCTTCTTGATGAACAATGGCATCCTTTGATTAGCAATCGGACCTCACGTCCAGAGTGGGAGAAAAGAGGTTCAAAGACCATTGAAGAAGTTGCTAGAGAAAAGACGAAGGAAATACTCTCGACACACAAAATCGAGCCACTTGACAAAGGAATGGAATCAGCTATGAGAAAGCTGATCAAGAAGCGAGCAAAGACATCAAAGTCTAGTTAGTTGGAGGAATGTGAAATGGATAAACCATCTGCTGATGAAGTCAGAGTTGTTGGAATGTCAACCGTTGCTGCTGCACACACTGTCTACGTAGAAACTGTGAGGGAGAAATTCGGTGAGTCCGGTCTTGAAGCCCTAGGAGAGGCTAATCGGTTGCATGGACTGGAACTTGGCGAACAAGGTGTCAAAGATGGAGGACTAAGAGAGGGCGATTTGAAGTCAATCTATGAGTTCTTTGCTGCTGCCTATCCTTTCTTTGGTTTCGAACTCGAAATCGCGGAATTGAATGATCAACAAATTGACCTCAAAGTGACTGGATGTCCGTGGATTGACACATTTCGTGCGAAGGGTGCGAATGAGGACATTTGTCATTGGGTAACGAAGATAGACGAGGGAATTGCTCAGGCTGTAGACCCAGGAATATCAATGACTGTACCAAAATGTATGATGCGGGGCGACGACCACTGTATCTATCGTTTTGTTAGGTAATTTCAAAGACTCTATCAAAGTAGGGATGATTTAAGATATGCTTAAAGTTTAAATTGGGTATGTAGAA
>JASFEF010000131.1:0-8093 GCA_050124975.1 Candidatus Thorarchaeota archaeon
AGCCTGTACATTATAAGAAAATCGCAGAAGCACTTGAGCGCGACCCTGCTTCAGTTTCAGCCTCTCTCTCTATAGAGGGTAAACAGGCTCAGGAAGGTAATCGACCTGCTTACTTCCTTAGAACTGGACCAGGGCTCTATCAATACAACGACCTATGTGAGGGTGCTGTTGATGAGGAGCTAATCTCCGAGGTTCGTTCTCGTGCCGATGATTTCAATCGTGCAACACGACGTGAGATGCGTCATGAGATTGCCAAACTGGATATTGAAGGTTTCAATGACCTCGCAAGAATTGTGCTGCTTAATGTTCGTGCTCGAGTCGAAGAAGCTATTGAGATCCATCAATACAATGGGACTGTCGTGATGCTTACTTCGTGGCGAGATGATGGCGGCAGATCTCCAGTTGTCGTTTATGCAAAGAAATGCGACTATGATGAAAAGATTGGAGTTGATCTCATCCGAGAGATTCGAGGTTCTCTTCCAACCTATCAGGCGAATCAGGGTGTGTTGATCACAAATGGCTCTGTCACTCCTGACGGAAAACAAGAGGCACTCGGGTATGCCAGCAAAGAAATCAAGGTATCAGTCCCTCCAGTTCACATCATGGACATCGATATCATACTCAATGTCCTTCTAGAGAGCCGAACCGGTGTTCGTGCGAAGAGTGTTGAGGTCCTTCTTCTGGATCATGATTTCTTCGGTAGACTTCAACGCTCAGCATAGGTTTCATGATCAAGATTCTCTTCATTCACTGGGTTTTTCCAGGTTGACAAATTTGGGTAATGCTCATAAATATGTTCGACGTTCACCGGTCTTTCAATGCCATATGAGACGTTGTCGATACTATTCAAAACTATTAATCTTAAAGTGTTGATTAAAGCACCCCAAAAAAGCACCCCTTAGTTTAAATATCAGGGAAACCCTGTACATCGTTATCACGATACGATTCGTTTTCTTGTCGTGAGAGAGAAAAAAAGGAGAACAACGCAAATTGAGTGAGGAAGAAAAGCTCCTCTTCGTGCGAGAGAGTTCCGGCCTTGTAAAAGAAGTTGGCACGGGATTCGCACTTCTTCTTCCAATAGCACTAACACTCGGACCTTGGTTCCACTACTTCGGACCCCAGGTCTCAACTTGGAACCCAGGTGCTCACCTAGTTCCAATGTATCTACTTGGTTCTGGGACAGTGTTCTTTGAAGCACTTGCCCTCATGTGTTTGATGCTTGCGATGCCAAGATCTGGCGCTTCATACCACTTCACTGGACGTGGTCTGAGCCCGATCTTCGGAGTCATGGAAGGCTGGCGAAGTGTGATTACCAACCCTGTCTTTAGAGGAACTGGAAGCTTTTTCGCCGTACAGATTTTCGCAGGTGGTTTGACCGTCATAGGGACTGCTACAGGAAACACAGGTCTTGTGAATGCTGCAGCAGCCTTGGGTGGCAACGTCATCTTGCTGTTCACAGCAGCTGTTGCGATGATTCTTGTTGGATTCATCTTCAGCTACTTGTCTGTTAAGTGGTTAGGATGGTTTGTAATTATCTTAGGAATCATCAATATTGTAGCGCTGCTAGTTGCAGACTTGGTGATGCTAGCAACTCCTATGACGGAGTCTGTCTGGGAAGCATCAATGGGTGCTGGCTCTTGGGATGCCATTGCAGCCTTTGACAACTCTGCCTTCGTGACGTTCGACCCTGCAGCTGTAGGACCGGCACTCCTCCTAACAGTAGGAGGAATGTGGCCATATCTGATTATGCCCGTAGCAGGTGAAGTTTCGCAACCCAGCAGAAACATTCCACTAAGCAACCTTGGTGGATGGGCTGGAATTGCTGCATTCTTCCTGTTGTCAGGCTTCGCAGTTGAGAGCTGCATGGGTGAATACCTCTACGGTATCAACCTCGTCGGTGGTGTATTCCCAGGATTCGGAAACTACGCAGCAGTCATTCTCGGTGCTAATCCACTCGCCTGGTTCGTGATCCTGTGTCCGATCTTTGCGAGCGTCTTAGACTCACCAAGCAATGCTCTGTGGGTAACCCGACCAATGCACTCAATGGCTATGGACCGATTCTGTCCAGAGGCATTTGCTCGAGTCCATCCGAAGTATCACGTACCACACATCACTCTGTGGTTCTGGCTGATCCTTTCAGTTGGCACAGTAGCATATGCAACTGCCCTTGAGTTCTACTTTGGTACAGCACTGGCATCACTGATAGGCGTGGCATACACCTACGTCTTCATACGATGGCAGATGGCCTTAGCAGCAGTATCGCTACCATACTATCGACCAACGCTGTGGGAGCGCAGTGGCGCCTGGAAGTTCCTAGGCATTCCATTGATCTCTCTAGGTGGTCTCGTAGCAGGTGCGGTCTTCTTCTGGGCTATCATCGCTTACGTACCAGGACTGCCATATGAGGTCCTGTTCACGGTGCTTGTGTACGTGATTGGCCAACTGGCCTACATGTACTATGGTGCTAAGAACAAGGCTAAGGGCATTGAGATGTCCGCCATCTTCGGACAACTCCCACCAGAGTAATCTGCAGTGTAATGAAGAGAGCCGCAAGCTCTCTTCTACCCCTTTCTTTTTTCCTAAAGTATTCTGAAGGCCAAATGCTGTATAAAATTCAATATTCTTCTTCGAAGTCGAAGATTGGTGGGAACTTGTTTCGACTGGCCTTGCTTGAAAAAGCCTCAATCTTATCCCATGTTCTATGAAATCTTGATGGGAATGACCAAGGCCTGATCATAAGCAGCTCATCAACATCATCTGAGGTGTTGTATGCATCCAGAGCTTTGACTGCAGCGGCACTGAACACATGACGTTTGTCATCTTCTAGAACCTGCTGATTGTACATGTATGCATCTTCATGCCACTGATATCGAACGACAAGGTCATGGTCATCAGCAAAAACGCTGTGAACTCTTCTCCATGGCCAGAAAGTAGACATTTGCTCTAGTTGCTCACCAGCACCATAGAAGTCTATAGCCATTCCTTCTTTACAATACACGTAATCTGGACCTCGCTCCCTGAATCTAGGATTTGGTTTTGCCATTCGCCCTTTCTTCGCCCAGTCATACCATTCTGCTCTGATACGATCATAGACTTCGCAATGGTCCAGGATGTATTTCACAGCAGCAGATGTGCCGTGGTGAGCCAATCCCGGAAGTGATGGACGGTCCAACCGATTCTCAATAAACTCTCTAACTTTTGGGACATCCTCTATTGGTATCGTAGTCCAGATTGGAAACACTCCTCTCCCATCAGGCATAAGATAGAGAAACACAATCCCTGCTGAGTCTATTGGATTAAATTTCTCGTTAACTATTTCTTCTCCTATAGGCCATGTTTCACCATCCTTCGCGAAATGGACCTCACTAACCTCAAAAGAGATCACTTCTTCCCATTGGGCATCATAGACTGCTCGATACCATTGCTTCTTCTTTTTACGAGGGAGGATGAATCTTGCAATGTCCTTATTCAATTGTAATTCATGCAATCTTTTACTGTGGGGGCACATCCCCTCATATTCAATGTCAGGCAAATCTTCAACATCTGTCATTCTGTTGGCGTCACCTTGCATATGGGGTGCTTCTGAAACTCAGCAGTATAGCCCGTTCTTAAAGGTTCTTAACCGATTGACTCAGAAATATCCAATTATATCGATACTATTAATTAGCTGTTCACATGTCGCTCAGTCTTGAGGTCCTCGGATAATGAGTCGTCGGTCAAAACGTTCGAAAGGAAAACCAGCACCCTTGGAAGATTTCAAATTTGATCCTAACGGACTACAACTGAAATTTGCCCGGAATCTGATAACTGTACTCGATGGTTATCGAATACACAGGACGTACGACCTCACATTCGTGGACAAGGCGATAAACAAAGGTGAATTGCCTCAGACCTTCGTAAAACAATGGGGAACTATTCGAGCAGTACTTCATAAGCTTGCAGCAATTGGTCCAAAGGTTCCAGGAGTTGAAGAAGACTTAAACAAAAAGCAATACATGTCCTTTCTCTCTCTTGCTTTCATTACGATCGCTGTACCTATCTTGCTAATAGCTTGGGTGTTTCAAGTTGGTTTTCTGACACCAATCGCTATACCACTCGCACTATTGGCTGTAGGACTGATGATGGTCAACTTCTTAGTGGGAGCTATATACAATCGAAGAGTGGCCTGGGCTATACATAATTATTTGGAGGCCAATCCAGATCTGGTATCTAAGGAGAATGCAGTCCTCAAGACTTGGACTCAGACCCTGATTCACTACGTGGCGCGTACAATGCGTAAGAGTGGAGAGGACCCTGAGAAACATCTGACCAAGTTCTTCAATGATGACTACACAGCTATAGAAGTCATCAAAGAGCCCTCAACCTTCAGAAAACACTATACTGTCAAGATATTGTGAATAGGTGTGTGAGGGCCTGCTTAAACCGTTGCAGGCCCCCATGATCTTATACTAGATCCTCAATTGGTTTGTAGTCAAGATCAAATCCGAAATGACGTGGGCCTAAGACCTTGAGGCCTTCAGGACTTCTGAAGATTGATTCACCCTTCATCCCTATCACGCTGACCTTGTCCCCCTTCTTAATGTCAGTGTTCGTGATAGGCTCCCCACTCTTAGTGTCTATGATTTCAATAATATCTGGACTCATGACCCAAGGCTTTCCATCAAGCCATGTAACATGATTCTCGTTCTTGAACCAGACCTTGAGTTTCTCACCAGGTTTGATCCCTGAACCTTTGATTTCAGTTTCTCCCCACATGTACCCCTCTCTGTTCTCCCAGGTTCTTCCAACAACTTCCCCTCTGAACAGGACCCATCCACCAACTTTCTCAACAATCTTGTCAGCGGGGTCATCTCCCGACTCCCTACACTCACGAATCATCTTCCCGACATTGTAACTCTTTGTCAGAGTGTTGGGAATGATTGCGTCATGGAAGTCCTTTCCTTTGAGTGGGAATGCAACATTACCAAGTCTACCCCACGCAACCTCGCTGAGTGCCTTTGAGAGCCTCTCACCCATCTCGTAGTTTATCACATGAGTGACAATGCTCTTGTTTCCAAACCAATCTATGAGTGCCATTGGTGCCATTGAGAATCCTTTGACACACACAGTGTTTTGGCAAATCTCTGGTACGGCTCGCCCAGAGTAGTCTCCATCGACACATGGAATGCCATGTTTGACTGCAGCGTCTATTGGTGCTGGAGTATTAACACCTCCAAGCTCAAAGGGCGCAACAACTGAGAACTTTACTCCCATGTGATCCTCAAGAGTTGCTAAGCCCAAGGCTAACTCCTTCTCGAAGTAGTCCCACGGAAAACGGGTGCGTAGTGCTTCTATCTCTGGCGTTGGGGGTGCTATGGTTCCAGAATAGTATGCACAGGCAACCCAGTCATCATCTTTGACAGTGTCACAATCCACTATCTCAATAGTTTTCCCAGCATCTACATGAGGATAGAGCATGTCGAGACCTAGCTGTTTGGTGCCGCCGCCACCTGTCCCAAAAAACGTACAACCAGTAGTAAGGTCTTCAACATCAATCCTGGTCTTTAAGAAAAGCGTCATTCGAACACATTCCCGATTAAATTGTTAAATCTGGTTTAAGCTCGCTGCTATATATTTTCGATGGAATTCATGGAAAAAGAGAGTTGGAAAGTGCAGACGCACTCTCCACTTTACGAGGATTAGAGTTCAACTCGACCGGCTTGAACCTTATTATCTTCAATTGTGATCAGGAAACCTTTCAGAATTCCCTCTCTATATTCTGAACCCGGGTTAACACAGAGTGTTCGACCAATCTCACGATAACCCACCGATTCATGGATATGCCCATGCATCCCCAACAAAGGCTGGTATTTCTCAATAACCGCTCTGACTGATTTACTACCAACGGGACCCAGAAGCTCATGAGCTCCAGCTTTCTTCACCTTGTATTCTTCATCAAGCTGAGGGGCGGTATCTAGTCCAGAATTGAATGGTGGATCATGGAAATTACATAGCACATTTGAGTAGTCATCTGTTTCGAGTCTTGCAAACTCGATTTCAAGTTTCTCCAACAATTCGTCTTCAGGGCACTCCCTGTGAGTGTCCCACGGAGTGGAGTTAACCCATTCACAACTGATCATAGGATATCCTCGCACATCTATAACTTTCTCAAGAGGATAGATAACTCGTGGGTCGTTCTTGATGACTTCGTCTATCGAGTAATCATCGTCATTTCCTGGATTCACGACCACCATGACTTCCTCAGGAATCTTCTCATTGGCCATGTCCATCCATTTCTGAATCCTCTCGACCATCAAATCTTGAAACAGTTTTGTGATGGCTCCTTTGGTTTCCCGGAGTTTTGCAAGCTCATCGGGAGTCAGAATCTTAGGATAGTAACCTTCATCTTCTGTGAATTTGACGAATCTATCAAGATCCTTCTGTTTCTTGAAGGTCTTCTTCTTTCCATGTGGTTGTGCATACCATCGGTCTTCTTTCTCTTGAATGATTGGCATGATTGCCTTACCAGTGAGGTCACCACACATCATGGCAACATCAGCTTTGAAGACTTTCGGAGCTCTGCACATTTTCTCCCAAGTCTGCTGGCTTCCATGTGGATCGGCTGCTAGGAAAATTCTCATCTCGTTACCTCGGGTGTTTGTATGCGAGTTCTCCTTCTGCTGGTTTAAATCCTTAATGGTATAGCGATAACCCAGCACTTTAATATGACTTTGAAAAATTGGAAAAAAACACAGGCACGACGCAAGATATTAATGCCATACTACATCATCGTCGTAGATACAGACCGAGAGGTGCAACATAAGTGAATGACAAATATGGTCCAATTCTTGATGATTTCATGGATGAAGCAATAAGAATCGAGAAGGCTGCAGCTGAACTAGGAATTCCATTGAGAGTCATTGGCTGCCTTGCTTTTAGAATAAAGAGCCCTGAATTCGCAGATTTACATATCAAGATGGGTCGAGAAGTTACAGATATAGACTTCATGTCATACTATAAACATCGACAAAAGCTAATCAATCTCTTCAGAGATGATCTTGGATACCATTGGGTTCCACCCAGTTTTGCGAGAGCGACAACTCTCAGAGACCTCTTCATAGACCAAGAGCGGGATAGGAAGATCGATGTATTCTACGACCATCTGGAGTTCTGTCACAAGATTGACTTTAAAAAGAACAAACGCCTCGAGGTCGATGAACCAACAATCCCATTGGCTGAACTTTTCTTAGAGAAGACACAGATTGTTGAGATTAATGCAAAGGACTTGAAGGATTTAATCATCACGTTCCTGGCACATGATGTGGCTGAAACTGACGATGATGATGCAGTAAATGGTGCTTATATCGCAAAGATGCTCTCAGATGATTGGGGCTTCTATTACACCGTTACAGAGAACATCAAGAAGTTCATTGATTTTGTACCTTCAGTGAATGAGATTGACCAAAGCCAGAAGGACTTGGTCATATCAAGGGCAAAGAAGTTGCATCAGATGATTGAGGACGTACCCAAATCTCGCGGTTGGAAACGAAGAGCCAAGGTTGGTACAAAACAACGCTGGTACAAATACGTTCATTCAATGGAAGGAACTAGAGAAGCAAAATAGAAAAAATACGTTAGTGGGGTTTTGAGGCGATGAAGCTTTCAAAAGAGAACGCGTATGATATGCTTACAGGTGTTGGAATTCTTGGAACTGGTGGTGGTGGGGACCCTGTTTCTTTTGGAAAACCCATGGTAGACTGGGATTATGACAAAGGCAGAGTCTATGAGATTACACCTCCCGATGCCATCAAGGATGACGCGTTCATAGTGTGCGGAGGTTACATGGGCTCAGTCAAGGCATTCACATCAATTGGTGACATGCTTCAAGCTTGGGAAACCAGATATGAGCTCCATGAAGCTATGAAGATATCTGAACGAATAACAGGAAAGAAAGTTGACCACCTTGTTCCCTTCGAACTTGGTGGGACCAATACAACTGTGATGCTATCCCTCGCAGCTAGAGCAGGAATAACAAGTGTTGATGGTGATGGTCTTGGAAGGTCCGCACCTGAAACTCAGATGATCACTTTCGTTGGATATGGCATTGAACTATG
>JASFEF010000132.1:0-8086 GCA_050124975.1 Candidatus Thorarchaeota archaeon
ACGCCTGAGGGTCTCCAAGCGTTCACAATATGGGCTGAGTCACTCGAAGGGTGGTTCGCAGCTGGTGGTGTGACCATAGCTACAGGAATCTTCCTGATTGCGCTGCCATTCGTTGCTCCCTTCTTTGTAGCCAGCGGTGCACTATTTGGAATGGCTCGAGAAATTGTTGAGAGCGAAGGAACATCTGCAGAGGGTGTCTTTACTTGGTATAGGAAGAAGTTCTTCTCACTGGCTGGTGGAGGCATTGTTTTGTTTCTGTTCATCCTGGGACCTGTCATGCTAGTAATCCTAGGAGCAGTAGCTCTGTTTGGAGAACAAATTCTAAATGTTGCATTCATAGGTGTTGGTTCAACAAACACTCTGAACCCACTAATTGGTGCACTCGGTGTGATCTGGTTCGTTATTAGCACTGGACTAATGACAATGCTGTTCCCTGCTATTATCGATGGACATTCTGTTGTTGAAGCAACAAGGAAGTCAATTAAGCTGGGGATTCAGTATTTCGATCGTGTGTTCGGAGCTTGGCTCTCATATATTCTGCTGATACTGGCTCTTGTGTCACCACTGTTCATAATGGCAATTCCATTCATGTGGGAATCCCCCATGCTTGCTATGGTACCTTTAGGAATCTACGGTGTTATTATGGGCCTATTCCTAGCATTCGTGGTCTTACCAGCTCTTTCCATAGGACTCACAAGAGTCTACATGATACTCACTGCTGACGACGAGGATATCATTCTCGAAGAGAGTGATGATGAAAGTGGTCCAAGCTTCATAGGAGGTCTATAACATGAGTGGCTCCAGAAAACGAAAGATACGAATCAAAGACATGGAAGTCATCGAAGACAAGAATTTGATCAAGTTACTAATGGAGCCAACTCGAGCAAAGATAGTCTTTGACTATCTTGTGAAAGACTCAATGACAGTCAAACAACTTTCAGAAGTGACAGGCAAGAATCCTGGAACTATCCTTCACCATATACAGAAGTTGAAGGAAGTTGGTCTTGTCTTTGAAGAACGAACAGAACAGACCCAGACTGGCATAGTCCAGAGGTACTACCGTGCATCTGCGCGTGAGTATAGGATGGGTATCAGTGAAATGGTACAAGCCACTGGGGATGATACAACAAAACGCCTGAAGTCCATAATTAGAAGCCTCTCAGTCTATGGTATAGATGTTCCAGAGAATCAGGTTGAGAAGGGTGTGGATCTAATGACGGCGTTGATAAATCGTGAGAATGAGCTTAGTTCTCGCAATCTTATCGTAAATGAGGAGGATCTGGACAAATTACCTTCCTCCGTACGAGGCGATGCGTCGCGAATCATGCGTCGCTTTGCTCTGGAAGAAGATTCGCAATATAGAGACCTACGAAAGAACTGGCACGCGTTTCTTAGGTCTCATAGAAAAGGTGTATGAAATGAGTAATTATCAGAGAAACACAAGCATGGTTGTGTGTATATTTGCAGTTATAATCGTTGGAGCCATTGCAGTAGGAGCACTATCCTTCTATGGTACTAACTGGTTAAACTGGAGTACAGCCAGTACCGACTTCCATTTCGATGCAGAGGTCGGAGCCACCACTGGTACAGTAACCTTGGACATTGACCTGGCAGCAGGCGGTGTCGCAATAACATTCGTTGATGATGCTACATTGCTATACGACATCGATATAGAGGTTCAGAACAGCACTCTGGAGAGGGATGGAGATCCATCAGTCACCTTTACGAGTAACACGATTGGACTTGACTATACGGCCGCAGGTGTGAATATCACACTCGGTAGTGGTCTTAACTATACCTTTGATGTTGATGTAGCGACCGGCGGCATTGATGTTGAACTAGTCGATGGTGCCCATGTTGGTGATATTGCCATCACAACAGAAACTGGTGGAATCTCTTTCGGGATGACTGATGATGTCGTCCTTATTGGGAATGCCACATTTGATTTGGACACTACAACTGGTGCTATTACTATTGTAGTAGATCTCCCAACAGGTGTTGGAGGTAGTGTGGAATGCGCCACTACTATCGGCGGTGTTGATATCACAGCTACAGGCTGGACACAGATCACTTCGAACCATTACGAATCCTCGGATTATGACACTGCTTCCCAGACACTAACTGTTATCGCAGAAGCAACAACCGGTGGCATCACAGCCGTCTTTACATAATATCGATTTAGAGGGGGTTTCCCCTCTTCTCTCTTCTTTTTTCTCCAATTCTCGCCAGTGGACTTATCTCTGCGTTTCAAAGCTTGACATTCACTATGTCCGACCATCATGAGCATCCTGAAATCGACCTGAGCCAATTCTATGTTTTACCAAGGCAAGAAATCACACTCCCCGGCATAGACAACAAGGGGGGTTGGATTCTTGATGTTGGAGGTGGAGGAGAGGGCATCATTGGACTCCTGAAGGGCAGGGATGTTGTTGCCATAGATATGCTGATGGAGGAGCTGGCTGAAACCACTAATGATGCACTTAAGGTGGTCATGGATGCCAAAGATTTGCAATTTATCGATGAATCCTTCACAATCGCTACAGTTTACTTCACATTCATGTACATCCCTGAGGAAGACTTTGAGGTAATTCTCAAGGAGCTGTGGCGAGTTCTCAAACCTGGAGGCGAGGTCTTGATCTGGGATGTCGTTCTTCGGATCCCTCCTGAGGAACAAGACAAAGACAAATTTGTCATCATCTTGAAGACAACCTTTCCCAGCGGACTAGAGAACGAGACTGGTTACGGAGGAAAACTCCGCGAACAGGACGCAGACTCAATCCTTAAACCAGCACTGAAAGTCGGGTTCAAATTACTCGAACAGAGAATTGATGAATACCACTATTTCGTCAAGCTAGGGAAACCATAAACCCACACGATTGGTTAATAGGTTTTCAAACATCAATTTGAGCTGTAATTGGAGGGTAAGAAATGGATTCAGGAGAAGACAATGGTGTCGGAGAAAACAAGTACGATTGGTCCGAGCTCAAGCAACCTACATCAGACACCTACCAATTCTATGTTTTTCTTGCACATCTCCTAATCGGAATCATCATTTCTGTTCTAAGTTTCTCCGAAGGTTGGGTGTCTTGGGGTACAGGTATCGGCGCATTGACCCCTTTCCTGCTTGCAATCACAGGTGGATTTTACTTAATCGCCACAGGAATCAATTGGTACAGGAACGAATTCATCCCATATCTAACCCGGGTTCAATTGATACCCGAATTCGAAACTGATAGTTTCTTGAAATATCAGAGAATACAACGATTCATGCTTCTAGTATCTGGCTACATCTCCCTCGTCATCAGCCAGTATGTTTGGACTTGGATAACGACCTTCATGTTGACTTTTCCAACAGATATAGCTATAATACTTGAGGTATTGTCTATGATCTATATCGGAGTGCTTTTCTTCCATGCATTTGTCCTAATACTCTTCTTTGCGCTTTTCGACACCATTCTACGTTCAATTTTCTCAGACATTCGATACATTGCTGAACTTGAAGATAAGATGCAGGCTTACTTCAAAGAGAAGCAGAAGGCAGAAAAAGAAGCAGAAGAAGCGAGAAAGAAAGCAGAGAAAGAATCAGTGAAGCCAGAAGTAGAGGATGAAATGGAGAAGGACTCAGAAGAAGAATCTGTAGAGTACTAAATAGAATCACGCAGTCCATAGACCTTATTAACAACTTACAATCGGGGATGTCAGCGCTTTCTGAGGAGATTGCACTCTTGACTGACAAGCATACACGAGGTAAGGTTCGAGACTTCCAGTTGACATTAGATGATGCTGGAAGACTTGCAGAGTGTCTAAACACATTCGATGATTCAGACAGCTGGCCGGGAGGATTCACGCATGGCAATCCCTTCACAGCGCAGCGTGTTCTAGAAGATTGGGGGAAGAGGAATGACATACGTGTCATTGTGGCTCATACTGATGACAAAATAGTGGGTCACTCTAATGTTTGTCACGCTAGTCGTGACAAAGAAGCTGCATATGTGGGTCTCTTGGGTGTAGATCCAAAGTATCAAAAGATGGGGTTTGGGAAGGCTCTACTGATTGAGTCCGCTCAGACAGCTGCTGCGGCTGGAAAGCGTAGGATTGACCTTCACACATGGGCTGGGAACCTGAAGGCTGTGCCACTCTACAAGCGTACTGGATACAACTGGGTTCCAGGGACCCGTGTTCTAATGGAGTCTCACATTCCTGGGATTATCGGTAATTCGCTGTTCAGTGACTTCTTCGAGAAGTACAACTGGTATGATTCGTTCAAGCGAGAAATCAACCAAGAGGTTGATGATATTACAGAAGGTCAGCTTGGTGTCTTCAGATACCGCTTTGAAGGTGAGAATGGTGATCTGCTTGAAGTCACAATAGACAGAGAGGCGAAAGGAATCTGTGGGTTTCAGTTGACAATGAATGGTCGAACCCTCTGTGCTAATGTTCAGTCTTCAACTCATACTGGGTACATTGGATACGGCACTGTTCCTATAGAGATCAAAATCGAGAATGGGTTTGACGAGGATCTCCCATATTCTATCGAGGTCAAACCCGAGAAGGACTTGGATGTCCGTCTAGATGGAAGCACAACTGGCAAACTTCCTGCTGGAGAATCTATGAGGGCTACGGGGCAGTACGCAATCTTGAAAGCTACAAGATCAATAGACCGAGAAACCAATGCCGATGAAAAGGTTCCAACTCAAGCGGAATGGTGCTTTAAACTAGGAGAAAAGGCAATCTCCCTATTCAACGGACTCATTCCATCAAAAGCCGTTGCAGTCACACTTGGACCCAGGTATCCCTCCCTTTCTCCATTTGGGAAAGAAGAGATTGGATTTGGGGTAAGAAATAACACAACTGAAGAGATCAAAGGTAAGATAGTGCTAACACCTCCTGAGGGTGTCAGAGTCTCTCCACAGAACATATCACTCAAACTGAAGCCTAGTGATGTCTTGGAAGAGTCCTTATCGATATCCATTGAGAGTGACATTGGGTCGCTCCTCTCAATTGACTTTGCACTTGATTTAGAGGACAATGGGTCTCTAGTCAGGGTCAGTTCGAAGAAGTTCAATATTCCAGTATTGGGAATGAAGGGTGCCGTTGCCTACATGAGTCTCGATGATCTCATAATCCTCGAAACTGAGGATATTCGTGCAATCATGAATCCACGACCAGCTCTTGGTTTTCTTGGGTTTGATTACAAACCATTGAAAAGATATTTTGGCGGTTGGAATGTCTTGGGTGTGGAAACGGGATATCCATTTCCAGGTGAAGGGGGCGAATGGAATCGTCTGGCACCAATGGTTGAGATAGAAAATCATGGTGACTTTGCTGACGTTCGACTAACTGCCGAATTTGAAGAACGAACTGGACTACACCAGGCTGTCACTTACCGAATACACTCAGGCTCAAATCTAATCGAAACCATCTCCAAGCTTGAAAATGTAGGTACTTCCAAGATTGCGAATCTTGGACTGCGCTGTGTTGGATGGTTTGGTGGAGTGTTCGATCGAGGATTTGTACCTCTGCGGGGAGAGATATTCTGCTTGGACTCAGTTGACTGGAGTGGGTATAGGCAGCTGCCAAAACCTGCAAAAGAATATCACGAGTCGTGGGTTGCAATGCACCGCCATCAAGAGCGATATCTCGTTGGCTACATATGGGATGCTGAACATGCGAAAGACTCCAGAATTTTGCGTGGGTGGGATGTTTCAAGAGTCGAGTATCGTTTACCTGACTTGAATCCAGGTGAAACAATCACGAAGAACGTCCTACGGATGTACATTGGAGATGGTGACTGGCGAAAGGTTCGTTCACTGTATAGAAGACTCAATGGAATTACTGAGCCAGTCACAGAAATTGTTGACATCAGGTCAGACTTAGAGGTGGAGATAACACCAAAGACTAGTAAACAGCTGAGGAAATATCCAAGTCCAATCATTGTTGACAAATCAAAAAAGAACGAGCATGAGCTCCGTTTGAGACTAATCCACGAAACACCAATAGAAGTGGAGATTCAACTGAAACTACCAGATGGTCTTCTAGTGGATGGAAAGACAGAACTCCAGATCAGAGTCGATGAGGTTGGCTTGGACAAGCCCTTCTCATATCCCTTGAAGATTACAACATCCGGTGATTCTTGGTTCCGGAAAAATGGGGAAATTGAGATCCGTTTCAAGTCTAGAATCTTCAGGAAGTCCTTGACAGCTGTGGTCTTTGACTCCTCTTTGAAGGTTGACAGAAATGTCACTGAGGTGGAAGGCGTTCATCTCCATTCATTGAACACAGGTGGTTATTCGATAGCCTCGTGTCCCGAGCATTGTGGAAGCCTTGTCCGCTTTGGAGTGGAAGGTGCACCAAGTGTTCTTTATGATACATTTCCAGAAGTGAGTCCCTTTGTTTGGATGGACAAGATGTATAGTGGACTGAGTCCAATGCTTGTTGGTTGGCAAGTCTGGGACTGGGAAACAGGATTGCACAAGGAAACCTGGAACATCTCTAATGAGCAGATCGGTTCATGGGTAGGTGTCAAAACCTCTACAACCATTCAATACTGCCCAGGTTTGAAAGGTCTTGAGGTGTCCTTCAGCTATCTCATCCTTCCAGGGACACCGTTGTTGAGTGTGAATGTATCCATCTCAAACGCTAGCAACCAGTGGAAACACCCACTCTTAGGATTCAGGGGAATACCTATACCTGGTGGAGATGGTTTAAGCAAAGTACACACGGAGAAAGACGGACAGAGACTGGTCTATGAGCCTCACACAGAAGGGGTTGATCTTCTCGCTGGTCGCTCCAGCTGGGGTGCATATGAGAGTCCAAGTGACGGAACAATTCTGGGTATCATCTCCGCCTACAAGTGGGATAACATGGTCTATGTCGACACACTCAGTGAGAAAGCACAGATATTCGGCGTCCGTGAGAGACGAGCGCTGAAGCCTTATGAGCGTACAGGGATAACCAGTTACTTGGTAATCACAGATGATGTTGACACAGTGGAGCTCTTGAAGGACCTACCTGAAGTAATAGAATAGAGTTCTATCCAAGACGCTTCAGTCTGGCAGAGCACTCTGCCACCTTCATGTCATCATCAATCTCCTTGAAGAGACTGAGAGCAACCTGCCAGGTTCGTTTCGCTTCATCATTTCTGTCTAGAATCTCAAGCAGGAGTGCACGATAATAGAGGTGCATTGGATTTCCTGGGTCCACTGAGAATGCTGCATCAAAATCATCCAGAGCCTCTTGATGACGTTCAAGGGAGTAGTAAATTAATCCCCTCTGATGCGCAACATCGGCATTCTTTGGCTCCAAGGCAAGTGCTGTGTTGAGATACTCTAGTGCTGTCCCCTCGTCATCAAGAAGTAACATCACAGCACCGTTCTTCACCCAAGATTCCACATGTTCTGGATTTGCATTGATTGCCTTCTGATATGCATTTGATGCTTGTTGATATGATTTCAGAGACTTGTGAATATCCCCTTTCTTTATCCACAGGTCTGGGTCATCAAACTTGATGCTCACTGCCTTGTCATAATAATACAGAGCTGACTCGAGTTCACCTTGCTCAGCATGAATATCTCCCATGGTTGAGAGCGCGTATGCCTGCTCGGGATCAAGCGCCAAGGCTTTGCTCAGAGCATCATTAGCAGCCTCATACTTCTTGAGGGCAAGATAGACGCTTCCTAGCTCCATCAGCGCTGGAATGAAGTTAGGATCCATGGTAAGAGCACGTCGTAACCATGTAACTGCCACCTCAAGCTCACCCTTCGCACGGAAGAGCTCCCCCTTTCCGAGTAAAGCCCGAGGCATATTTGAGTCAATAGAGATAGCTCGATCAAGGTTGGTATTTGCCTCTTCAAGCTCTCCCAATTTGAGTTGCCCCATCGCCAGATACACCAATGCAAGGGCGTTTCTCTGGTTCATTGCTAGAGCACTACCAAGACAACTAATGGCTTCTCTGGGGCTCGAAACCATGAGATACGACAGTCCCATGTTTATCCAAGCACTGACCTGCTTGCTATCTAGACCCAATGTCAACTCGTACAGGACAATAGCTCGACCAAAGGTGGCTTCTTTGAGGTAGACTGTAGCT
>JASFEF010000133.1:0-8046 GCA_050124975.1 Candidatus Thorarchaeota archaeon
ATCAATTAATGCGGTATACGATGCTCCCTTCTATACTTCATTCGACTACGTGGTAGCTAGATTTTTCGTTGATCAAAAAACCAATATTGCGATGAATACTGTTCAACCCTACGCGTCTATCAGAAACTACGACATCGCATGGGCATTCGGACCAACTGAAAACAATGCCAGTGATCATCGCTCTTTTGAAATTCGAATTCCGAAGAGTGAGCTTGAAGGATATGAAACGGAAACTGATCTAGGTATTATTGTTGGAGGCTATGGAACTCTAGCCTCATGGCCAGGTACTCATAATTGGGTTTTCTCCAATGGTGTTCACACAGGAATACCAGAGGAAAGTAATGTGAACTATCATTACTACTCAATGCCCATGAAGGGGTGGGACCTACCAAACACTCCGATACTCGATGTCATATCCCCAAATCCAGATTCGGATGGGAATGTCCTTCTCAACTGGAATGACGATATTGCATCAAAGAACTGGACCGTTTATAGATACTCTAGTTTGATTACTGAGGCTAATCTAGAATCAGCGATTGAAATTGCTACAGGTTTAACAGAAAGTGAATACAATGACACAGGACTCGTTGAAGGAACACATTGGTATGCTGTCGCAGCAATAGGTCCATTTGGTTATTCGTATCTCTCAAATAGTGTGAGTGTCACAGTGGAGTTTCCTGCTACCACCCCAACAACCCCTACAACTCCAGCACCCTTCGATCAAAACTTGATACTCATACTCGGGGGAGTTGGAGTTGCAGTTCTGCTGATCGTCGTCATCGTCTTCATGCGTAAGCGATGATTTCAGTGGAAAATAATTCCCTGAGCTATCGGAGCTCAGGGGTCTTCTTTTATTCAGAAATTAGATTCTCCTATCGTTTCTTCATGAAGCCATCCAGACGGTTCATAGCATCCTCAATCATCTCTGGTGGAGGTAGGAACACACTGCGGAAGTGTCCTGCACCATACTCCTCACCAAAACCTCGACCTGGAACGAAAACAACACCAGTTTCAGATAATACATCCAACACGAACTCGTAGTCATCCTTCCATCTATCTTGCAGTTCAATCTTGGGCATGATATAAAATGCAGCCTCGGGTAGTCTTGTTGAGATGGAATCAATCTCATTGAGTCGCTTGTAGATTAGGTCTCTCCTCTCTCGAAGACGGCTCATGGTTTCCTTCAGATGGCTCCCGTCACAAGCTAGAGCAGTTGCTGAAGCGATCTGGGCTGTGGCATTCAGACAGATTCTAATTCTTGCCTGTCGAATCATAGCATCATAGAGTGGGTCGAGTTCCCCATTCGAGTCACAGAAGTAAGCATAGCCGACTCGCCAGCCAGGTGCAAAATACACTTTACTCACACCATTGAATCCAATGACTGGAACATCCCCAGCAATTCGAACTATCGGTGTCTGTGGTTCATCATAGGTCAGTTGGTCATAAATTTCATCAGAGATTAGGGGCAGTCCATACTCACCTGCAATAGCTACAATCTCTCTCAAAGCCTTCTCATTGTAAACTGAACCAGTTGGGTTGTTCGGATTGATTACAAGGATTCCAACCGTTTTGTCAGTGATCTTCTTTCTGAGGTCATCTGTGTCTGGATTCCAGTCCTCCTCCTCGATGGTTCTATAGGCGACTGGATTCCCTCCGAAGAACTGCACGTAGCTTATGTAAGGAGGGTAGGAGGGTCCGGGAACTAGAAGCTCGGAGCTGCTCTCAACCAATGCTCCGCACAAAAACTGAATTGCCTCAGAAACCCCTGAGGTCACTATCATACGGTCTGGATCTACATTGATACCATTCACACGCTTCTCCTTCTCTGCTGCTGAGAGTCTAAGTTGTTCCTCCCCATCAGACGGAGAATATCCATTCCAACCATCCTCAGCAGCCTTGCAGATTGCATCCACCATGTACTGCGGTGTCTTCCAGTCATACTTGATGGGGTCTCCAATATTGAGGTAGAGTGGTTTCTCTCCAGTTCTCTTTTCGTACTGCTTTGCTGCAACTACGATGTCACGAATTGCATACTGGAGGTTCGCTGCACGTGGTGTGATGTCAAGCTTCATTCCGAACTCCAGACTGTGGTGCACATCAACCATCGTATATTGTTTTCCTTCTGCCACCTGCAATACCAACTCTTTACTGAGACGTTACCTGAGTTTTTCTACGTTCGGATGCAGATGCGATTCTTCTGCATTAGCTTCAGTTACCTACTCCATTTCCTCCTCTTTTCTGTTATGCCGGACCACATTCGGATAGGAAATTGCCACAAGCAAAAGCTGGAAACAGACAAGTCCCACAAGAAGAGAGGTGTCCAGTGGAACATATGCCGCATTTGCTTCAAAGGGAGGAATATGTGGCGGAACCGGTGGGGCAATAATGTCATGTGCTACAACATAGAGCCTATCGTTGCCATAACACAACACATCGCGGCTGGATGTATCATAGATTGCACCAACTCTCGGGTTCCAATTACCGCCGAGATCATCATTCCAGTAGTGCCACATTAGCCGGGCAGTAGCACCATCGACAACATTGATGTATTCCTTATTAGTCAGAATTAGATCCATCCATGAATCTGCATTCATATCCTCAATGACAATGACTGTGTCCTTCCCACCCAACACCAATGGGGCATTGTATCTCCAAACCTCTGTTCCGGTGAAGCTGTAGGCAATTACGCCCTCTCTTTCAAGATTTACCACAACTTCATCCACGCTGTCATTGCTATAGATGTCACCAGCCAAGAATTGTCTTACCATGCCTGTGGCGAAGTTGAGAGTGAGGCTGCCACCTCCGACAAACTCGAACATATGAATGTCTGATCCCGAGTCCATCACTGCCAAGTCTGCAGATCCATCTCCATTGAAATCTCCTGCAGCAAGACCATATGTTGATGTTGGTGACATGGTTGCAAAGAGAGCACCGCTACCACCGTTATAGATTCGAGCATTGAATATCGATGCACCCATTGCAATGTCTACTGTTGTACCTCCTCTGAAGTTCCCAACCACCATGCGATATGAGGTTGCAGTGGATGTGAAGCCATCAGCCTTGGTGTCGTAGAGTGCATTGCCAGCCTCATCGTACCATTCGATGTATACTTCACTTCCACCAGACCACTGACGCATCAAGACTGCAATTTCCTCGTAGTCGTTGCCAGCTGCACTACTGAAATCTGCGACTCGGACGCCTCTGATCTCATGAGTGTCTAGTGGTTTTATTTCTTGTAGAACTTCACCATCCAAGCCATCAATTATATAGACCGCTCTTAGACCGGACCAAACTGCTAGGTCTTTAGTAGACCAGTCACTAATGTAGCCAATTTGGACTTCTGAGATCTTATAATCAAAGCTGATGTTCCACCTTACCTGCATTGTTAGACCATCAATGACTGCTAGGTTGTATTTACCATCCTGGTTCCTTCCAGTAACGACAATCTCGTCAAGAGAGTCCCCATAGATGTCGTCTACCCAAGTACCATAGATAGCATTGACTTCCATGTCCCAGTAGATTTCATGGTTCTCGTATGCTGGAGGTTCAACGAGTTCAACTGGTTCGACTCCTGAAACAGCAATCAGTTGCTCATTCTGCATGTCCCAAGCTATTAGAGAATCATATCCTGCTCCATTCAACCTTGCACCAATGACCTCTCCGAGGTCACCTCCGGTGAAGTTGAACCATAATGGTATACCACTCTTCCCATCTATGGCGGCTACAATTCCTACATCATTGAGATACTCAGATGCAACTACAAAGATGTCAAGCTCTCCGTTTCCACTTGCATTTCCAAAGCCTAGATCCCAAATGACATGGTTCTCAGTGTCAAGGTTGTAATGCCACTGAAGACTCTTAGATGCCACTTCCTCCAAGTATAGACCCTGATCTAGAGTCAGAGTAAGTATCTCCATCGAGTTATCTCCATCGAAATCATGAACATGGATTTCATGAGCCCAACCTATATCTATCGTAGAGTTATAGAACACCGTACCAGTCAGTACATCAAGAATGTGAACTTCCTGCCATACATAAGCAAGGTCTTCAAACCCATCCTCATTGAAGTCGTAAGGAACAAGCGTTGCATATGGAGTGGCTGTATCAATGGGACTCTTGTAGAAGACAGTCCCGTTCAGTGGATTCATGACGACAATCTCCTCATCAATAGTCAAAAAGGCTAGCTGTGGTTCTGGTGCATTTGTGAAGTTCCCGATTACAGGGGACCAAACGTACGTTCCTCCAGAGGAATAGTTGTACAGGAGATCTCCTGTATAATTGATGACAAGTATGTGCCCTAAGTCGTCAGTGAAGACGATTTCAGGTATTGTGTCACCAGTAAGGTCGCCCGTTGTCACGGAAAACAGTGGATTGCCCGCATCAATATAGGACCACTCCATATTCCCTGATGTAGCATTGAAGACATACAGGTTCGAGTCCTTTGAGGTGCCAATTATCTCAGGTTTTCCATCTGCATCGAGGTCACTGAGGATAACTTCTGAGAATCCGTCAGTCACATCATCAGCGTTCTCCCAGATTTGGTTGCCATACTCATCGATTGCTTCAATTGTGCCCATAGTGTAGGATGCGAGGATTATCTCCTCTCTCCCATCTTGATCCAAGTCACAGGCTTGAAGCAAGTCGGGATATAGCAGTCCATCAAACAATGGGTCTTGATCACCATTTGCTGAGTAGGTCCATAGTTGCTCTGAATACCAGAGGTTGATTGCACCTTCTGAAGGATCAAGGTATTCATAGATGTATACATCACCCCTCTCAGATGAAATACCAATCTCTTCCCAACCATTGCCATTAGTGTCATAGACACTCACACCTGTGATTGGGTTGTCAAAGGGGATGGATAGCCAAGCCTCCTCATGACTCATGAATCCTGTTCCGTTAGTGGAATGTTTCATCTCATAAACACCAACCTGATTGTCAAAACCAACAACCACTTCCCTCCGACCATCAGAATCAGTATCCCCAACATCTAGGTCGATTACATCTCTTAGATGGTTCAATGTCCAATCAGACTGAGGATTGATTCCGTATACGATGTCATGTACACACATCCAGAAGCCCTTGTCAGAAACCACTCCTGGTGGAATATAGAACTTGTAGTTGAATGTAGCTGTATACATGAACCCAGCGTCACCAGTACCTTGATCAGTAGCGATCACAGTGGGTGAGAAGATTGAGAGTTGATATATTGCAAATGCAGCTCCCTCGATATAGTAGTAGACATATCCACCTGGCATCTCAGTCCTTGAGATGTATCTAGGAATTGTGTTGAGTGTTTCTTGAAGGCTCCATGTTCTACCTTTTGTGGTACTAGAAACCATTCCAATCCTATCCTCTAGCTCAACTCCTATGGACTCATATGTCACGACTATTGCATGTTCATCAGATTTCAGTTCATCAATCGACACAAACATCTCATCGTCGTAAGATGTGGTCGCTTGATGTGGATTTGCTTTAGTGAAGTTGAAGTCACTGTTCCCCACTACCACCCAGACATCATTGTCCGCCTTTGAGGAACGTGTATAGACTGCCGACATGGCGATGGCAAAATCGCCGTCAGTAAGCTCAACCACATCAACGTCATGAGCCTGGAAGTATGTCTTGTCATTGAAGTCAGGATGGTTGTTGGTCCAACCGCCAAGCAGGTCTTTGGCAATGTAAGCTGCCCCAACCCTACCATACACACTTCCAGAGAACGCATTCCAAGCGTCATACATGAATACGATACCGACGTTCCCTGAGTCGTATTCAAAGAGGCTCGGATAGTATCGATCATAGAATGTTGTCCCAATAGGCTGAATACCATAAGTGTCAGGCCAAAGGATTGGTCCATGCCATACTCCAGCTGATACATCACCCCAACTCAAGGCAATATAATGCTGACCTCCTGAATCCCATACCTCCCAGGAGGTATAGATGTCGCCGATGCCGGTTATCAGAACGCTGGGTCGAGTTTCTGATATTATGGTACTTAGGTTGCCCGAATAGGCAAGTCCCGCCAAGTCCATCCACTTAAAACCAGCAGTCCACTGATCATTAATTTCGTCGTACCATTTCCACCATATCTCCTGGCCATTTTCATAAACCATCAAAATCCAGCCATCCTGAGCTCCATACACTCCATGAGCCATATCCTTGATAGAACGTTCTGTAGTTACCGCGTTTGGTAAGTCACCCGCGTCGAAAGCTGTTGATCGTAGGGGAACAACAGGATAATTTGGGGATGCAGTGACATATTCCACCTTCTGATATTGGGAATCGGTGCCTGGCATCCATTCCCAAAGATCAAAACCATTGGTGTGACCAATCACAATCTCCTGGGATCCATCCATGTCTTGATCATCAAGTGCTAACGCACTAATTGGGTTCCAATATGTGACCTCACTGGGAGCTTCCCAGACCTTGTAGAAAGTCCCACCCTGGCATTCATAGATGTTTACGAAACCATCTTGACGAATGAGTCGAGTATCCTTGATTCCACCTATAATGACTTCTTTGTAACCATCTTGATCAGTATCACAAAGGGTAATCGCGTTGATGTAGTAGTATCGGAACTCAGAGAATTCTGGATTTCCTACGAGATAGTATCTTCCTTCCAGCGTTGGGGCTGTGACGAAGAATTCCTTGTCTTCAAAGCCATCGAATTCACCAACAGGGATATTGTAGATGAAGAGATATGGTCCAGCAGCGACAGCAAGCTCAAGCTCTCCATTGTAATCAAGGTCATCACCAGCAGCCATAGCAGTAATCTCTGTCACGAGATTGACAAACGCGAACCTATCAGCCCATTCCGAAGCACGCAAATCGATTGAGTACTGATATGTAAGCAAGTCACCTCCATACAGCCCAGCATCCTCAAAGATATAGATCTGAAGGTCGGACGCGACGATTATCTCTTTCAAACCATCTTGATCAAGGTCAACATCTGCGACAAGATGCTTCGCGTGATCCCAGATTCTTCTATTGAAGTCTCCAGAGATACCCTCTAGCTCCTCGTAGAGGTATGGAGAAATATCTGTCACCACGGTATGATTAAGATCGAAGGAACGGAACATTCTCTTGTAGTTGGTCTTCGTTAGGTGTTCGAAGACGTAGACATTATTGTCATAGTCTCCAACTATCAGTTCTCCGTTTCCATCACCATCAATGTCTCCGGTTGCAATGGATAGAGTCCACTCTTTTAGGTCATCGTCATTACTCCATGACTCATGAACATGGAAGCCGATATTGCTATAAATCTCCCATCCAATTACACCACCGCTCATCAGACTGAAGTCCAGCTGAGCCACTCTGGGATAGCTTGCAACTACATAGCTTTCGGTTGTATCGAACTCTGGAGCAGCCCAGGCAATTCTCTGATTCCACTCTCTATAACCAGCAAGAGTCCAATTGAAGTCCATGTCCCATCCCCAGAATTCGTACCATCTCTCCAGTGTATATCCACTGACATATCCTCCGAGCTTTGGTACAATTCGCACATCGGTGAAGTTCTGGTACTTCATATTTGTTTCAGGAAGTGGATTGGACATTATCTTCTTGTCTTCTACCCAGATTGGGTCCTCAGCAGTTCCTTCGTTTATCCAGCAAGTTGCACCCATCTTGTTTGCATAGCTCAATATGATGTCAAGGTCTCCATCTGAATCAATATCCACCAACTCAGGTTGGCCCCAGATTTTGCTGGTTTCCTTTGCATTAATTTCATCGAAGTAACCTCGGACATAAGTGAAGTTCAAAGCTCCGCTTTCGTACCACATATTTCGAGCCATGTGGACATATCCATTTGATACAACGAAATCGAGATCACCATCTCCATCGAAGTCAGCAAAGTCCAATTTAGGTTCAACCTTTGCAAGATTGATGAGTTCTGTCAGCTCACCAGTGGTATCAATTTCATACAGATCTATCCTGTGATTGAATGGCAATGTATCTGAATCTCTATAATAGAAAACTACAGTGGCTCTTGAGGGCGCATCCTCCTCAGCACTAAGTGGAATGCTCTCAATTGGGATTGTGGGGTTGAAAAGA
>JASFEF010000134.1:0-8025 GCA_050124975.1 Candidatus Thorarchaeota archaeon
ATTTACTAGCTGAATAGTATTAACAAAACACACACCTTCCTGTGTGCATGTCCCGCAACCTACACATGCGTCTGTGACATTGACTTCGACTCCTTGCATTTTTGTCATTTTTCTCCCAATCTCAGAATTGAGATCTGGAAGGATCTTCCACAAGCAGCAACATGGGCAGCAGTTGCAAATCGTCAAGAGTTTCTCGCCGGGCTTGACATTAAGCCACATTGCATCCAGTTTGTTCCTACCAATCAGATGCACTAAGCCTGCTTCTCTGCACTTCCTCACGTAATCATGAGCTTCTTCTTTTGTTACTAGTTTTCCGAGATGAGGGTTGATATCAAGAACTGCTTCGCCAAGGAACAGACATCCGTAATTGATAGGATAGTCTTCGCATGTTTCAGACTCTCTACAGATACAGTAGTTCATTATCCAATGATAGTTAGCCTTGTCAATGAACTCATGGACAATCTTTGATGGGAGTGCGGTTTCAGTTGGTCTCTCCAACTGTTGTCCTATCTTGATCTCCATAACATTGTCCTTTGGCAGATAGATAATGTCATCACCATCAAATAGCAACTTGTCTACAATCTTCCCAATAATTGGGACTTTTGTTGCTTGTGCAATGAGACGTCTGTTAGGAAATGTCTTCTTCAGGAGTTCGACCATCCAAAGTGGAGCGCCCATAGTCCTTGTTGGAACTCTCTCCATCTGATAATGGTTACGCATCATCTATTTGCTGACATTAATATGCATCTGATGAGTAGTATTCCTATTGCGAGGGAAAGAAGACTTACTACGACACCAACACCCTCTGATTGGCTCCTCAAACATCCATGATTTCGTCGTCGCAAATCAGGAGTGAAAGCCTTTGGAAAGGAACAGAGCTTGTTCTATATTGCTGATTATCATTTTAATGCTATTTAGCTTTCAACCCACCCTGTTTCAAGCTGAAACAGATCGGGTCAAAGTAACATATGGAACAAAGAGTGTAGCTATGAACAATCCACATGGACCAATCGTCATTGATGGAGATGCTAACTTCTCAGCAACTGCTTTGGCTGAAGGCTGGTCTGGCAATGGTTCAGATCAAGACCCATATATCATCGAAAATTACGATATCACAATTGGACCTGCGTATGAAGCCAGTATTAACATAACAAATACCCGTGTGAACTACACTATTCGAGGATGCAACCTGATTGGTCCTGCGGCGACTCCATCCTATGGTATCTATCTGGTCAACTCAACATATGGTAGAATCGTCAATAATATGATAACTAACTTCGCTCACGCACTCAACGTATCTGGAGGGAGTAGAAACCTCGTTGTGACCGGGAACAACATCAGTTACAACTCATATAGCATTTGGTGGGACAATTCCGATAATCTTACGATCACACAAAATGACTGTTCACACAACTTCTTCACAGGTATCTATATCTCGGAATCAGATTATGGAAAAATCAGCGGAAATAATTGTAGTGGAAATGGATTATTTGGAATTCGATTGACATACTTCTCTAGATATCTTATAGTGACCGACAATATTTGCAATGAGAATGCAGACGCCGGTTTTCGGTTCCAAAGTGCAATCGAGAACATACTAGAAAACAATACTTCGAATGAAAATGAATTAGGTATTTGGGCTACTGCGTCAAACGACAACTCCATTCAATGGAATGTCTTCGCTAATAATACAGTGGCCAATGGATTAACAGATGGCGTACCTTCAATATGGGATTATAATTACTGGTCAGACTACGGGGGTTCAGATGGAAATTATGATGGCATAGGAGATACCAGTTACATATTTTCTGATATTGACCCTCATCCTCTGATGTTTCCCCCATTCCCGGTTGAATGGGCACAACTGATAACCGACCAGTATGTAGAGTTTGGATCATACTTTGATTACAACATTGCTATCAACTGTCCTGCACCTTATGTTGTGTGTGTAAATGATTCAACCAACTTCTGGACGGGTGTGCCCACACTCTCTAGCAGCACTACATTAGCTGTCGGTGACTATCCGCTATTGGTAAATGTGACTAACGTCTATGGTTATTTCACTGAGGCAATCTTTACTGTCTTCGTACGAGACACCACTCCTCCAATCATAACAGGCCCCGACGACTTCTCGTTCAGAGTCGGAGAAGAATATCAAACGATAGAGTGGAACGCTCAAGATCTAAGCCCACTGAGTTATGTTGTTCTAAGGGATGGGGCAGAGATTACTTCCGACTCCTCAACACAAACCTCAGTCCATTTCTCCATGATTCTTGAGAACTATCAAGCTGGAATATTCAACTATACAATCGTCGTTATGGATGCCTATGGAAATGCGGTGTCTGACACTGTAATTGTCACAATAATGCCTAGACCCTTCCTTGAGGTAATGCTACCCTGGCTATTAGTTGGCAGTGTTGGTGTAGTAGTCGTTATTGTGATTGTGGTTCTGATTAGGAAAAGAAGGTCGACATAGACAGAGAAACAAATTGTGTCATAAGATCTGCATGTCCATTACTGGGACTAAGAGCTTGATTACGCACCTCTCTTGTCATGGACATAGACGCTCACCTGTGTGCCGCCTATATTCCTCAGAACATGTGCTGACACCTCAATATCAAATCCAATAGTGCCATCGCGGCTTTCTACGTTCGTGACCATGAGAGTTGCGTTCTCAATGGGTATTTTCAGATTCGCCATTTCTTCACCTCGTCTCCTCAAACGAGTTATTACTTGTGTAATAGTATTACATATTACGTAAATAAGTGTTACGATTCAAGGTTTGTGTGAATAAACATAGAATTCAATACTTGGATTGCACTTTCGGAATCATTAGGGCGATTGTGATGTCGAAATCTCGTAAGAAGAAGTCTACTAAGAAACAGGTTTCAGGTCGAACACTAGGTGCTTTGGCTCTGATCATCTCGCTTGGAGCATTGGGCATAGGTTTGTATCAGTTGATTCTCGCTCCAAGTTCTGAGGGGCCCTTGATATATGTCACACAATATGATGACATATACTACCTAGATGGCATTAGTATGGTTGATTATCCACCGCAACTGAGCGTCACATATTCTGTGCAACCTGACGATAGAGTACTGCTTGAGTTCAACTGTGAAATTAGCTTGGATCCAATTGGGTATACTGAAATTGGAATTCTCTTTGATATCAACAACACAATTTTACCCGCAACACGGATTCGCGTGTATGATGATCACAATATCGCCACTAACGGTTACATGAGATACTCCTACGTATCTAGTACGGCTGGAGAGTCCACTGTGACAATTTGGATTACGATTGATGATGATGGTACTAACAGTTACATCAGATATAGTGTTCTCACTGTCACAGTGTATTGATGATGGAACCACTCACCTCAACTAGTGCGAGTAAATTGCAGGTTAGATAATCTCAAAATAGCTACTCACAGGAGCTTATTCCTATGTCAGTACTTAATTTCATCGAAAAACAATCTTCTCTACGGAATCTCCTATTGATGATAGTTTCAAGTTTCGTGGTCGTCATGGTCATGGCCATGCTGACTCAAACTTTGGTCTACGATGTCTATGGTGACGTGACAATGCCTGACACCCGATTTACATACACCATCACGGAGATCACAGAGGTGTTCAACACTCTAGGTCAAGCAGGTCTCAATGTCTGGGTCTGGGCTCACATGCTTGACTTTGTCTTTCCTCTGACCTATATGTTCGCAATGGCTTTTGGTCTGAACATGGAATTCAGGAGGTTGTTTCCCACCAATTCAACTTCAAAAAAGTTGGTTCTTATCCCACTACTTGCTGGGATTTGTGACTATGTTGAGAATATCATTATTCTAACACAAATTGCTGCTTATCCCAATCTCTCTGCATCTGTGATTCTGATTGCAAGTTCAATCACATCGATCAAATGGATTCTTCTTGTGGGCGGCTTTGTAATCATCTTTGCTCTCATACCGTTACTTGTGTATCGAAGGTTCAGTTCCAAGTGATTCCTGCTAGGATTAATCACATCAGAACTACTAAATACATCACTGACTACAACCAGAGTGACTGACCATGACCAAACTCATGATTACAGACACTGTCCTTCGAGACGCCCATCAGTCCCTTCTAGCAACAAGAATGCGCACTGAGGACATGATTCCAATCTGCGAGAAGCTCGACAAGGTTGGATACTGGTCCCTTGAGATGTTTGGCGGAGCGACCTTTGACTCTATGATGAGGTTCCTTGATGAGGACCCATGGGAGCGCCTTGAGACCCTGCGTGATGCCATGCCAAACACCCGTCTCCAGATGCTCCTCAGGGCCCAGAATGTGGTTGGCTATCGTCACTATGCTGATGATGTGCTTGAGGCCTTCGTCGTTGAAGCGGTCAAGGCGGGACTTGATGTCTTCAGGATATTCGATGCGCTCAATGACATTCGCAATATGGAGGCTGCGATTAAGTTTGTGAAACGTGAGGGTGGTCATGTCCAGGCAAGTTTCTGTTATACTCTGAGCCCCTTCCACAATAATGAGAAATTCGTCGAGAAATCTAAGACTCTGTACTCACTTGGTGCTGACTCGATCTGCATCAAGGATATGGCAGGTCTCATCTCTCCCGAGGCTGCCTTTGACCTGGTCACAAAGCTCAAGGATGAAGTTGATATTCCAATCGATTTACATTCCCACTACACCAGTGGTATGGCAGCCATGGCTTACTTGAAAGCTTCAGAGGCCGGGGTTGACATAGTTGACTGTGCAATCTCTGCATTATCTATGGCAACATCACAACCCGCAACTGAGTCCATTGTTGAAGCACTAAAAGGCACGAAAAGGGACACTGGTCTCAACCTGGACCTACTCGCAGAGATTGCAAACTACTTCAGGAAAATCAGAAGGAAATATGGACAGTTCGAAGGAAGCCTTCAAGGAGTCAATCCCCAAGTCCTTCAGTTCCAAATCCCAGGTGGAATGCTCTCCAATCTAGACAACCAGCTTAGAGAGCAAGGTGCATTGGATCGATATGACGAAGTTCTTGCAGAAGTTCCACGAGTACGCGCAGAGATGGGATATCCTCCTCTGGTTACTCCCTCAAGTCAGATTGTTGGGACACAAGCGACACTGAATGTGGTGACTGGCGAGAGGTACAGCATGATCCCAACAGAGGTCAAACAGTACATCAGAGGATACTACGGTCGACCGCCAGCTGAGATTGACCCTGAAATCAAGAAGAAAGCCATAGGCGACGAGAAACCTCTTGACTGTAGACCTGCAGACAAACTAGAGCCAGAATTACCAGCTGCACGTGAGGCTTTGAAGGATATCCCACATGTTCCTAGAGACCTCGTTTCGTATGCTCTGTATCCACAGTATGCGTTGGACTTTATGAAACGTAAGGCGCAGCGTATGAGTCGAGGCACAATGACGCCTGAGCTCGAGGTGGCGCTTGCTGCTGCGGTCCTTCATATGAATGGAGCAGGACTTGGAATATTGACTGCGACAGCTGGTCGTGCACAGACATGGGGTGATGCTGGTAGGTCTGATCTTGTTGAAGGCCGAACTGTCCAGCGCAGTCCAGGACAATGGGATAGGTCTTCTTCCTCTTGGTCCACAGCAGGTCGCAAGGACATCATGCGTGGAAGAAGCAGGGGGTAATGAGATGAGTCCAGAGTATAAGGTCACCTTGGATGAACGTCCCTACGAAGTAGATGTGGAGATGCTTGATGAGGGCGGCCTCCTTGTCATCACCGTGGGAGACCAGAGCTACACCATGAAGCCGACGCTTGATGAGGATGGTAATTGGGTAGTAAATGACACTGCAGTGGACTACGCAGTGAAGATTCTGAAGAAAACAGGAAAAGCTGTCACTTTAGAGATAAATGGTGAAGAACGTGCTGTTGAGTGGGAGCGAGTAAGAAAACAAGAGGCTGTGAAGAGTGCTGCTGGAGGCTCTCCAGGTGGTCCAAAGGTCAGTGGAGGTGTCTATCCCCCAATGCCCGGCAAAATCACTGAACTCCGGGTCAAAGTTGGCGACTCTGTGAAAGATGGTGACACAATCTGCATTCTTGAAGCAATGAAGATGTTCAATGAGCTGAAATCTAGTTCTTCAGGGACTGTAAAAGAAGTCAACTTCGAGGTTGGCTCGATGGTGACCCCTGACGATTTACTTGTACTCATTGAGTGAGGCCTGATGGTCATGGAACCAGTGAATGTCATTGGTGCCGGAATGACCCAATTTGGTGTTCTTGAAGAGTCACTCATTCAACTGGCCGAAGAGGCATCGTTCAAGGCTATGAGTGACTCACAGACATTGGAGCAACCCTTCGATCATCTTGTTATAGGTACACAGAATCCTGATGAGTTCATCAACAAGGGTCATCTCTCCACGCTCATGGCTGACCGATTGGGAATTATCCCCGCGGGAGCAACTCGGGTTGAGACCGGACCCTCCTCTGGTGGAAGTGCATTCGAAACAGCATTCACCATGATTGCCTCCGGACAATCTGAGCTTGTTCTTGTGATTGGTGTTGAGAAGATGTCTGAGGTGGACAGCGGAACAGCATCGAAAATTCTAGCCAAGATGATGTCCTATGAGAATGAAACTCGTTATGGCGCTACACCCACAGCATTAGGAGCTATGGTCACTCGCCGCTATATGCATGATTATAGACTGACTCGTGATGAGTTATCCCTCGTTCCAGTCAAAGCTCACAGGAACGGTGCAATGAATCCATTGGCTCACTTTCAGAAGGAAGTCACAGTGGAAAAGGTAAGTAATGCCCGAGTTGTTGCTGACCCACTCACCCTATTCGATTGTTGTCCGACCAGTGATGGGGCTGCTTCCGTTGTCCTAGCTTCTGATAGAATAGTGAAGGATTTTAGATTGTCAGATCAAGCTGTTCGTGTTCTTGGTGTTGGACATGGGTCCGACTATCATGCTGTCCAACACCGACTGTCACTGACCTCCTTTGGAGCAACAATCGCAGCTGCTGGTAGAGCCTACTCTATGGCTAAAATCGAGCCCAAGGACATTGATGTGTGCGAGTTGCACGATGCGTTCTCAATTCTTGAATTAGTAAATATGGAGGACATCGGAATAGCTGAACGAGGTCGGGCAATTAGAATGGTGAAAGATGGTTCTACAGAGGTGGGCGGACAAATTCCTATCAACACAATGGGTGGACTCAAGGCTCGGGGTCATCCAACTGGGGGAACTGGTGTAGCTCAGATTCATGACATTTACAATCAGCTCATGCAAAGAGCTCCAAAGGGGCTGCAAGTCAGTAGCCCGGTCATTGGACTTACACACAACATTGGTGGCTTTGGGAACAACATGGTAGTAGGTATTTTCTCTACACCATAGGCTATACTGATTTTTCGACACGATTCATGCAAGATTGTCTTATTTGATTTTCAAATGTCTACACATTGTATTAGCCCAGTTTTGAGGCTGAGCGTGCGCTGTAATCAGCAAGTGAAGAAGGGACCGCTCCAATCTTGCTAATGGGTCCTAGCAAGAACTCTGAGGACAAATTGGCCGGTTCCCCTCCTCTAAGGCCTTATTACGGTCGCCACCAGACAAATGGAGTCTTAACAATGAAGAGAAACGTGCTTGTCCTGGCGTTTATAGTAGCATTCTTTGGAATTGGTCTGATAACTCCAATAACCAATAATGATACGATTTCTATTCAGCTAGATAATCTACCTAAATTGGAGTACACACCATCAGCTCCTGGTGATAATACGGAGGATTATGTTGACTCAGTTTCCAATCTCCATCTCCCGACAGACTTTGGGACTCACGATGTTTTTGCAGATCTTCAGGACTTTGGTTCAAACTACGACGCGATGACCGAGGAATATACCGGGACTCCTGATATCAACGAATACAGATATGTTGATGGCGTCACAACACCGACCTGGACAACGGTTGGTACGACTCCGTATCTCAATACACAGGACCAACCTACGAACTACATTTATGCAGCGGCAAATGGGCTGGTTTCTGATTGGTACACATTTGCAGACACTTCTGGTA
>JASFEF010000135.1:0-8004 GCA_050124975.1 Candidatus Thorarchaeota archaeon
TACGGTCTCTTCGGAGGAGACTGTGGTGTTTTAGATCCCACGAGATTGGTCGAGTACTATTTCGAGGAGTTTACAAAGCTCTCACATGTCAAACCACGATTCGGAGTTGAAGTTGAGAAGCTCTTGCTTGAGGCTGATCCCAAACTCGACCTCCCAGGAGAACCCTATGCCTGGCAGAAGAAGAAGGTAAACGGAGTTGTCACCAACAAGGGTACACTACGTGCTAATGTTGTAGTACTGGCAACAGGCTCTTGGACAAACGAGTTGTTAGACCCAATAGGCATGGACAGCCTGACCAAGGGAAAGAAACGCCAGCTCTTCGTCATTCATGCAGAAGACAAGAAAGACCTACAAGACCTGTTGGATGTCAAGGGCTTCAATGATTTGGGATGCATTCCTTTCACAATCCTTCCTTCTGCTGGTGTCTACTTCAGACCACAACTCCAAGAACGGGGTTTCTGGATAGGTTGTGGTGATAAGGTTGGGCGTGCGTACAAATATGTCCAGACTGATGAGGACTTGGTCCCTGAGAGTGCCTACTATGAGAACAGTATGTATCCTGTCCTCTCTAAGTACTTCCCAGCATTTGTTGGTGCGCGACCTGTGAACAGCTGGGCTGGAGGATACAACTACAGTCCTGACAGGATTCCCTTTGTCTATCTTGAGTGTGGTGTGCTTGTGGTCAATGGAGCGAGTGGATCGGGGATAATGAAAGCAGACGCAATGGGTCGAATAGCAGATGCCCTCTATCGTGGAGAGGCTGAGGCTGAGCTTTTCGGTGGCAAAAAGATACCCGCAAACACACTCAGCATAAAGGACAGAGATGTTGAGGTCGAGAGCGTCATTATCTAGCGCCATTTTCACTCTATTACAAAAGCCTAAAAGGCAGACGCGGCAATTTTCTGTGAGATTTATAGAAATACCCGCTTTAAGGCAGGCTATCATCGATGGACGAAGAACATCCTCCCAACCGAGGTGGATCATATGAGCAGCGACAGAGTAGACAATGGAAGTTTCTCCATCATGGCATTGGAGAGTGGAATAAAGTATGCCACCCTTGAGGATGCCCCTGACGAACCGTTGCTCATAGAAATTATCGGAATACGACCGGATGACCTTGCCAAAATCTCCCAGCATTTTGAGATTGATTTAGAGGACCTGCAGGACGTTCAGGACCTTGACGAGAGACCTCGACTTCAGATAGAAGACAAGTTCACTATGATGGTCTTCCGTGTTCCTGTCGACATTCGTGTTGAGGGGCGAGAGTACTCTACAAACCCAATCGGTATCTTCACCAATGGTCGCGATATAATTGTCATTCAGAACGATAAAGTTCCATTGAGGAAGACTCGACTTAGGAAGAAGATCCAGCTCGGAACAACAGCGACTGAGGTTATCTATCGCTGGCTTGAGGTCATAATCCACGCCTTCGAACATACACTCGACTTGATTGAGGAAACCATCAACCAGACAGAGGATGTCATCATGCGTGAGATCTATCCCTCCCAGCTGGAGTGGTTCTTCCAACTCTCACGTGATGCTATATTCATGGAAACCTCACTGAAGGCCAATATGAAGGTACTCAGACGCTTGAAGCGGTTCAATGTCGTTGGCAGAATGATTCTCGACGTGGATAGGCTAGAGGAGCTCGAGGTCGACTTGCAGCAGCAAGTTGAGCTGAGTGCAATTTACCGGGAACTCATTGCCAATGCAATGAATGCGTATGACAGCATTGTCAATCATAATCTGAACCGTGTCATCAAGACACTCACTTCAATCTCACTTCTAGTCAGTGTCCCAACCTTGATTGCAAGCGTATACGGGATGAATGTAGGTTTACCCTTGGAGAGCGATCCCCTTGCCTTCTTCTTGATAATCATATTCAGCCTATTCATCACACTACCATTGCTTTACTTCCTTAGACGAAAAGGACTCGTTTAGTACACAGGTTTCTTTGCTAAGATCCAATAATGAGTTTCATCGCCTATGGTTACTAAGCGATCATATATGATCTCAAAACCCGCATTATGGACTAGTTGGAGACTTTCTCTTGCTGCTGGGTGACTCCATGCCATTGAGACACCGAAGTAATCATGGACTTCCTCCCATTCGGTTGAAGCAGTGCTTACGAGCATGACGCCCCCAGGTTTCAACCAGCTGTATATCTTCATGTAGAGAAGTGGATGCTGGGTCCTGAAAATATGGATGAACGCATAAGTCGAGATGATCCCATCAAATGACTCAAACTCAAGGTCGATCTTAGTAATATCTCCTAGAATCAACTCCGCTTCTGGAACATTCTGTTTCGCTAAGTCTAACATGCTCTGCGAGAAGTCGATACCTTTGGCATCAAATCCATTGTCTACAAGCGTCCTAAGAACTGGAATACCTCCCCCGCAGCCAATATCCAGGACTGTACCCCCTTCCGGAAGATGTGAGATGAATACCTGAATCTCCTCCTCATTCATGAACTGGTCTCTATCTGCATAGTATGCCTTGGCGATTTTGTTATACCCCTCTCTCACTATCTTACCATGTTCATCCGGTCCAATGCTATGTTCTTTCTCAGGCATTCATTTCCCTTCTATGTTGACCTTCTTCTTAACGTAAGACGCACTTATTTATCGGATGGTTAGAATGATAAACCATGAAGATTGCAGTTCTCACAAGTGGTGGCGACAGTCCTGCTATGAATGCAGCCATTCGTGCTATCACCCGTGTCGGAATAAACCGAAATTGTCGGGTTTTCGGAGTTTTTGGCGGATTTCAGGGAATTCTTGATGAAAATATCCATGAGCTGAACTCTAGGTCTGTTTCGAGAATTCTACATAGAGGAGGAACAATTCTCACCACTGGAAGGTCTGAGGAGTTCAAGACTCAAAAGGGCCAGAAGAAAGCTTCAAAGATTCTGACCGACCGAGGTTTCGATGCTTTGATTGCTATAGGTGGAGATGGCACAATGCGTGGGCTTGATGCATTCAGTAAACATTGGAAAGGTTGGTCGATTGGACTTCCTGGGACCATTGACAACGACCTCTATGGAACTGACTACACAATCGGGTTTGACACAGCTGTCAATAATGCATTAGAGGCATTGGATAAGATACGAGATACTGCACAGTCATTCCAGCGTATCTTCCTTGTTGAAGTAATGGGGCGTCACGCTGGATTCATTGCCTTCCATGTTGGCTTTGCCACTGGTGCCTCAGCAATCCTCATGCCTGAAACCAAAACAACCATTGAAGAGCTCGCTGAAAAAGTCACTAAGGCAAAGGATAAGGCGAAGTCAAGTGTTCTGGTTGTAGTGGCTGAGGGTGATGAACTGGGAAATGCTGAGAAGATTGGAAAAGAGCTCTCTAAGAGAGTCGGTGAAAAATGCAGGGTATCAGTCCTAGGCTATATCCAGAGGGGAGGAAATCCAACGCATTTCGACAGAATCCTTGCAACACGTCTCGGAGCCTTTGCTATAGAATGTCTTCAAGGTGGTGAACATGGAGGTCTCGTGGGAGAGGTCAATGGAGAGTTGATAATGACACCATTTCAAGAAACCTGGAAGAACAGGAAACCTCTTGATCAGTGGATGCTTGGACTCCTTGATGAGCTTTCTGGGTGTATCTCGGCAGACTAATACGTAAGTGTGTATATGTGAAATTTGAGGTCAAGGAATTGGTGTTCAAACACCTGGCAGACTACCATCTCTGGGCAGGTTGGAAAATGAGGGAACTACTCAGTGGGTTGGATACCGACGATTTCTCTCAAGAGGTGTTTGGAACAAGTCCACGAGAACTCGTACAACATATTGTCCTTGCCCTTGAGACCTGCTTTTACTTCATTGAAGATCAGAAGGACAAGTCGGTCTTCGATCGAGTGAAGAGACTTCCACGTCAGGAACTCCTGAAACGATGGGAAATCCTTGACACACGCCTCAGTCACTCCATCGAGGAGATTCCACAAGACAAGATTCCAGTGACGCACATCAAGGATGAACCATTTGAGATTGATGTTGTTGATTTCTTCCTGCAGTACTTGATACACACAGCTCATCATCGTGGTCAACTAGCCATGGTCCTCAGCCAGATGGGACTAGAAGTTCCAGGGACCGATTATCTCATGTTCTTTGGAGAGCATGCATAAGTTTTGACTAATCTAATGACTACACTCCAAAGACTGCAAGGACAAAGAAGATATCAGCAATCGTGTGTGCGAACACAGCGCCCCATATATTATCGGATTTCTGAATGACATATCCCCATATCAAACCGAGGAAGAAGGTCATGCCCATGAAAACTGAGAATGAGATGAAATCAGTATATCCAATAATTGCCTGATGAAATATCGCGAAGATAATAGATGTCAGGAGTAACGACTGTCTTTCACCAAAGATGGACTCGTACTTTCTCAGGAATATTCCCCTGATCATGAGTTCCTCCATGAATGCATTACTAGCAGCAAATACACACATCCATGGTATCCAAGCTAGAATCGTGGATGGAGTAACAGTGAGACCCAGACCGCCAACGAGTACAAAGGGGATTAGTGCCGCAAATGAAGCTATCAGACCAAGTTTGATACTCTTTCTGAGGTCTCCCCCACGTAAATATATCGAACTGAAATCCTTGTCAACCAAATACATCCCTACAAGTATAGCAGAGATAATAGGAAGGACCTCTGAAACCTTTGCCACTGCTACGCCAGGCACTGTACTTGTCGAGAGTCCCGGGATGAGTTGATACCATCTACCAAAGAACCACGCAAGTAGCATTCCAACTGATGAGATCCAGAAGGAGAATGACAACTTCCAATACTTGTTCCAGGTTCCTTCTAGTCGAAACAGAATGAATGTGGGAATGAATAGAATCACTACAACGGCAAACCTCGAAAGGAGTATCAGATCTGAGGGAATGAAACTGTTGTATCCCCCAACATTGAAGACAAGGAAACTACAACCAATGAATAAAAATGCAAGTGCCACCTTTGTGACTTCACTAAAGTCAGTTTCACTCCGTTGTATCTCCAAATTCATTCAAACCTCCTGAATGACTACCTCCAGACCTTTCTCCTTCTAATAAACCTATATTCCGTACGCAGGAATTGTACAACGATTCTTGACCTATGAACAAAAACATATAATTCGAAGACTTTAACAGTCTCCTCACTTTAGCACACTTTAAGGTGGTATCTCGTGGATGTGACAAAACCCCTGAACTGCAGGGATCTGAGGGATTGCGACGTTGTTGACTCAAGTGGTCAGAAGGTTGGTCGTATCAATGACATGACCTTCACATTTGATGGTCAATTCAAACTTGAACAGTTTGTGCTTGCTGGCTCAGACTGGGAGGAGTTTCTCGAATCCATCAAAGTGAAACCTGACAAAGATCCATTGTTCGATGCGTCGATGATTCGCCGGATTGGTGATAAGGTCCAGCTCGATTCGAATGTCAATACTTTGAAGACGACTCTTGATGAAGATGCAATTCCAAAGGGAGAGATTCGTTGGTCTGAGCTGTCAAAGAAGCACATTGTAGACAAGGATGATGTTTCAGTTGGAAAAGCGGTGGATATTGACTTTGATCTGGATGGTTCAGCAGCTCTTACCGTAGGCGGAGGGATGATTGAGGAATCGTTAGAGAGGATTGGTCTGAAGGATGATATCGATATCATTGTTCCTGCTGAGACAATCGAGTCTATTGGTGATAAGATAAAACTCAAGGTTTCAAAGGATGAGCTCAAACTAACGATGGATAAGGCACTTGAAACACCCGAAGTTCGTGCAGCGAAAACCAGAACTGAAACACATGTTATGAAAGTACGCCTATTTCACAGACCTATGTGAACTTCTGGTAAAGAGACTATTTCCAGACTATTACAGCCACCCACCTAGCAAGTTGTAAGAAGGGAGTTTTTCCAACACTCATTTGATACTCGTAATGGAGTGCACTAGAGAAGGTCATAGATAAGCGCGCTGGTTTTTTGACTTATGCTGATTCCATAACATCCAGAATCCATTCTTCAGATTCAGACGTCTTCATACCAAGGTCACTCAATCGTTTTTGGATGGCTTCTAGTTTGTTCTTGTCTGAATCATTCTTCGAAAGTAGTATGTATTGGTTGCTGAGAGCTTTTCTCAATTCATCTTTACAATCAAGAGATGAGTCTGAAGCAATCTTCTCCAGAATCTCTACCGCCTTTCGAATTAGATCTGACGCTTTAGAATACTCTTCTTTCTTCATATGAAGAATTCCGAGATTGTTTAAGGTTGAACCTATGCACACAAGGTGATATGCAATACCCGTCTTCTCTAATTCCTCTCGTATGCTGAGTGCTTCTCTTAGTGTCTTCTCAGCAGCAGAGAGGTCTCCCTTTGAAGTTAATAGAGCACCAAGATTGTTTAGAACAAACCCTCGTTCTCTCAGAAACATCTCAACCGATACTTCTGATGGTTGATTACATAGGTCAAGCGATTCTTCGAATGCTTCTTGAGCTTCCTCAATATGTCCACTTTCAAATTGCTGTACTCCCAAGTTGTTCAGAATGGAGGAAACACATCTAATATTCCACAAGTATTCTGGATACTTTTCAGCTATTCTTCGACCTATTTCTAATCCTTCGTTATAATCCTTCAAAGCTTTAGATTTCCTGCTAGTTTTACTATACAACACACCCCGATCATTTAGTGTCCAAGCAACCACCCTTTCATAGCCTTTTGGAGAGCTTTTCGCTAACTCTCTACGTAATTGAAGAGCCTCAAGATATGCTTCCTCCGCCTTTACGAGACTTCCAGTTTGCCTAAGCATCACTGCTTGACTTCGTCGGGTACCTGCCACATTGACAGTATGCGATTCGGGTGATTTTTCCATCAATTCTCTTGATATCCGAATTGCTTCTTCTATCTCCGCTAGTGCTTCGGAATATCTGCCAATTGCATGTAAAGAGCTTGAAGATACATTGTGAGTAGTTAGTAATATGGGGAATTCTTCTGGAAATTCGCCAACCATCTCTTCTATTTTTTTCGCGAATTCAAGTGCCTCAATAGGTCTGTTCGATCTCTGAAATATAGCAGAAAGTGTAGAATAGCATATCACTTTTGCAAAAGGTTCTTGGATATCTTCGAGTGCTCTTCGACAAGTAGCTTCAGCATCAATCAATTTTCCTGCTAGATAGTATGTTTCACCAAGACCATTCAGTATAGGAGTTAACCACCTCGTACCCCATTCGGATTGAGGATTCTCAGTCTTATTCTTCCACAACTCCCATTGACAAATTGCGTCAAGGTATGCTCTCTCAGCTTGTTTCAGGTTATTCAAACCGAGCATTTGGTTCCCATACCACCATAACATTCCGACGAGTTCAAGGTTGATTTCACCAGGTGGAATGTGTTCTGGAGGGTCTTTGTCAACCACTTTGAGAAGGTTAATCGCTTCTTCATATTTCTCAGTAGCCTCCTCATCACGATCTATATTAACAAACAGGACTGCCAAAGTTTGGATTGAAAGTCCACGATATCTAGTGCGCTCAATCTCTGATATCTCGGTCATCTGATTGAATTCTTCAAGTGCTTCTCTAATATGATGCTCTGCTTCAGCTAGTCTTAGTAGAAAATTGAGAAACCAAGCTTTACAGAGTTTGAGAAATGCCATTCCCTCCTCTGTGTGGAATTTGATTGCTTCACATAGAGCAAGACCATCTGCAAATTTACCCCTCCAGCTATGATTTTCCCAAACCTCATGGAATTCAATTAATACTGCTTTTGGCTGTTTCAAAGATTTAACCGAAAGTGAAAAGCCTTTGAGTTTGCTATCTTTGAGTTCTTCATATTTCCGTTCTAACAACTCGGACACGTCGTCAACTACTGCATCCATTCTATGTCCCAGCTCTGCTATAACAAGCTCTTCGGCAAGATCATGCAAAGCAAATGTTCCATCATCACGCATTACTACAAAACTCAGACCTTTCAAACGATCCCAACTATCGGATGTTAGCTCTGGAGCGATGATGCTCATGATT
>JASFEF010000136.1:0-7913 GCA_050124975.1 Candidatus Thorarchaeota archaeon
TGGTACTTCTCCCTGGTGTCATGGTACGACAAATCGGATGGTTTGAGTTCTTCACAGACCTGTTTGGGTTAGAAATGGAGTTCTATCTAGACTCCTCAAACGATTATGGGTGGAACGCAAAGCAGATGCTGGTATCTTTAGGCTACGATCTCACAGACTATGCAGATTCAGCACTGAGTTTACCAATGAGGGTGATGCGTGAATCCATTGATAACGGATATCCACTCGCGATTTCTGTCGACACATACTACCTCCCTGCTGAAGACTGGGATATCATCCGTGACCATGTCGGACCATTGCAACCTGGTGGTGTTGGACATGCAATTACGATTATAGGTTACAATGACACAACTCAGAGAGTGCAGGTCCATGATCCTGGTGTTGGCCTTCTAGGAGAGAACTACGGGTATCCTGATGATGGTCGTTGGAACTACAGTATGTCCTACAGTCAGCTTCAGGATGCATGGGAGAGTGCTGGTTATGTCACATTCAGAGTTGCTAATGGAACCGGACCTGTTGAGGACTTCGAAGAGCGACTTGCGTCATATATTACTCAGAGATTGCTTGGAAACCGCACTTCGTATTTCGAAGGAGGTGAGAACTTCTTCTACCTCGGAACTGGAGCTAACGCATTCAGGGGAATGGCTCTTGATATGACCTTTGAAGCGATTCGGGATTACTGCACGTACTACCTAGAAGTCGACAAGCCTACTGCAATTCGACTACTTGGACATAATCTTGAAGTAATGATGACAATGCAGTATCTCGCATTTCGGAGTTCGTTGGAATCCCTACCAGACCTCCTACCCTCAAAGAATCTACAACCATTCCTTCAGGCGGCTTCAGAGGCATTACCTCACATGGAATCTCTAAGTCATAATGCATCAATCACAAGTGGAATTGATGTCATCCCTCGGGACACTCTGCTTTACAACACTTTCTTTGATATGGCAAGTAGCTTTGAAGCTTCACCAGATTTGGATCGGGCAATTGGTGAGTTCTCTAACGAACTAGAAGAGATATCCATACATATGTTAGCAATTGCTGATGCATGGGAGGCGGCTGGTATGGTCCTCTCTCAAGAGTTAGAAGAATCTGGAAATATTCTCGATGATAATATGGTGATTGTCATCGGAGGAGGGGCCGCAATCTTGGTCATTGGTGTCATTATAGTCGTTTGGAGACGAAAACCTAGTCAGTTTGAATGAAAAGAAAGTTCACAGAAAATAGGAATATTGTTCATCAAGAAACGGAATATTTATAACACATCCCTCCTTGGCTGGAGAGGGTGTCGCGTTCAGGATGAACAATCAAGACGATGATGGAAAAGCAGAGAAGATATCTCAGTCAGCGGAAGCGATAGCGGATTATTTTCTCGCGGTATCTCATCCTAAAAGAATCATGATCCTCACTCTTCTTGCTGAAGAAAGCATGGACTTCGCGGACCTGCTTAGTAAGACAGGTATACGGAAGACCGCACTTTCAAATCAACTCACAAAGCTCTCTGACAAACGACTCATCAAAAGGGTGAGTCATGGACACTACGCTTTGACAAAGGACGGGAAACACGTCCTCAGAGTTGTTCTTGACACTTACAAGAAGTCAAGAATTAGCAAGGAGGAGGAGAAGATGAGAATCCTTGAGCGCTATTCCCCCAGAAGTGATGAAGAAATGACGAAGGAACTACAGGTAGAGATTGTACAACTCGATCCCATGACTGTAGCAAGCGTTCAAGCTATTAGTAAATCCCCAGAGGATGATGCATGGAAGAAGATGGTTGCTTTCGCAGAACCTCGAGGTTTACTGAAGGACTTGAAGAAGAACCCGATCTTCGGTTTTAACAATCCGAATCCATCAGCTGGAAACGAAGAGTACGGATACGAATTCTGGATCCGTATCGATCCGAAGACAGAGTTGGAAGAGGGTGTTGTCAAGAAGAAGTTCGATGGAGGTCTCTATGCAGTGACCAGGTGCAACCTCACAAAGGAAGCGACATCTGCGTATCTGCACGAGCATGGCATGCTAGAGAGCTGGGCAAAGCTCGGTGAGTGGTTCAAGTCGAGTGGGTACAAGAAGGCTGAGCATCAGTGGCTGGAGAAGTCTGTTAATCCAAACAAACCGGATGAGGACTTGCTGCTGGACTTATACATGCCCATCGCAAAATAACAACATAGGTGTGGAACACAGATGCTCACACCCGTCGGGCTGAAGAGTGCAGGGCGTCTATGCTCCACATCTCCTTTCTTTCGCGAGTGTACTTGTATGTTTCTACCCACCATGGAGGAACTGAAGATTGAACAAAGAACTCTTGCATCTTGAATCACAGGTATTGAAAGATCTTGAAGAATACATAGACGAGATGATACCAGAACTTCGAAGTATAAAGGGCGGAACCACAGGATTCTACAGCTTTGGATATGCGAAAGAGGACGGCCACATTAAAGCTCTAAGTCTTAGAGGGAAGAACTTGTCAACACTACCTAGCTCACTAAAGAGGTTGAGTCATCTTCAACGCCTTTATCTACGAGATAACAAGCTGGAAACAATACCTGAGTGCATCTGTGAACTTCCCAATCTACTAGACCTTGATGTGTTCAATAATCAGATAGAGACCATACCTGAATCTCTAGGAAAATTAAAACAACTTGAGAGGGCAGACCTCTCACGGAACTTCATCAAGACACTTCCAGAAACTATCGGAAATCTGAAGAGTTTGAAACGGCTAGGACTCATGGATGTACAGTTGGAGATTCTACCAGAGTCAATAGGCAAGTTGACGAACTGTTGGGATCTGGCAATATTCATCAACAAGCTTGAATCACTTCCTGATTCAATTGGTGAGATGTCTGGATTAACTCGACTGGGAGCACACAAGAACCAACTAGCTGAACTCCCAGAAACAATAGGCAATTTGACAACTCTGAAAGAACTGTCACTACATGACAACAGACTATCACACCTTCCTGACAGCATCGGACAGCTTGCTAGTCTAGAGAACCTCCGCCTCGAGGGAAATGATCTCACAACATTCCCTGATACAATCATTCAGCTAACAACGCTCAAAGGACTAAACATCACCCGGAACAAGTTCACATCTTTTCCTAACGGATTAGAGGAATGGATTGAACATCTTGAAGCGTCTGGTTGCAGATTGAAGATGAATCAGCGACATAGACGATTACTTTGATTCTTTTTCAACAACTAGACTTGAGGTAAATTGTTAAGTCACGACTGCTATTAGAAGGCATCGCGTTTGGGAAGTGGAGAATAGTGAGTGTTGAACTTCCAGAAGCACAGATTCTTGCCGAACAGATGACACACACATTGCTTGAGAAGAAGATCAAATCGTATGATATTCAGGACTCTGCGAAACTGCAAAAAATAGGGTTCATGAACAAAAAACTCAAGGACTATGCTAGACTCGTGGGATGCAAGGTCAAGGAAGTCGCATTCCGAGGGAATACAATTAGAATCCAGATGAACAAGAAGATGAATCTTGTCTTGTGCCCTGATTATGGGGCTAAGATACTTTTTCACAAGAGTGAGGAAACGCTACCCAAGAAGCATCACCTGAAGATTGAGTTTACTGATGGAACGTTTCTCACCATAAGACAAACTGGAATGGGTTTAGTATATTCAGCCACCGATCAAGAAGTGAAAGACCTCTATGTCATCAAACGTGATTTCTCTGATGTACCGTCTCCTGTTGGAGAACATGACTTTACCTTTGAGCGCTTCATAGAATTGCTTGATGCGAAGGGTCAGAACATCAAGGCGGCTATCGTTGGTAAGACAGCGGTGGTTGTTGGACTAAGCAATGCTGCATTTCAGGAAATCATCTACAAAGCTGGGATTCACCCAAAGAGAAATACCTCGACTTTGACCGATGACGAAAAGCATGATGTGTACGATGCAATGAAACAGATTCTCAATGCACGTATTTGCTCAGGAGGAAAGGACAACTGGGTGAACCTTTATGGTGAGTCTGGTCGTCATACCCCAGTCATGGGACCAAATATGAAAGATAAAAACTGTCCGGCTTGTGGTGCGGCTATAGAGAAAATTGCACATGGTGGTGGACATGTCTACCTATGTCCTCATTGTCAGAAGTAAGGAAAGCTCTCTTGCTTAGTACGAAATTTCCTTAATCATTCAACAACAATGCGACAATCATGTCCGTTCAAGAAACCATCCCAAGGACACATCTGAAAGAGATTGGAGAAAGATATGGCGTCGAACCAAAGGGACTCATATTTGTTGGTGGGTTTGAGAACTCTGTCTATTCGTTTTCAAAGAAGGGTCAGGAGTTGTTCCTCCGCGTAGGAAGCTCAAAACATATGACGCTCGAGCTCGTTCAGGCGGAGATCGAATGGGTGAGATATCTTGTTGAAAAAGGAGTTCCTGCGGTGAAACCGGCTCCTTCTGTTGCTGATGGCTATGTAGAGAGAGTTGATCTGGGAAAGGTTTCCTACAATGTCGTTGCCTTTGAGAAAGCCAAGGGAGAACATATCAAAGATGGACGAGAACCCCTGAAGTGGAATAGAGAGATGATTAGAGATTGGGGACGAGTCATTGGAAGAATGCACTCGGTGACAAAGGATTTCAAACCAAAGTCATCACGACGCTACGATTATAATCCAGGATTGGATTCTTTCCTTTACAAAAATGAGAGCAAGAAGATTCGAGAGTACATAGATGGTCTCTGGATACAGTTAGGTGAACTTCCTAAGTCCAATGATTCCTATGGTCTTGTCCATTCTGATATCCACACTGGTAACTTCTTCGTGAGGAACAATAAGATATCCGCGATACTAGATTTCGATCGCTCGTGTTACAAGTGGTTCATTTCCGAGCTGGCAATTGCACTATACTATCCAACTTATCTTTCTGAACTTCGAAATCACAAGGGACAACAGAAGAAGTTTGTGCGTGACTTTGTCTCTCTCTTCATGGAAGGGTATGAAACTGAGAACCAACTGGATTCCAAATGGCTCGAACATCTTGATTTCTTCATACGTGTACGGGAGGTCATCCTACTCATGTATTCACCCAATGAAGATTGGAGAAAGCCATTGAGACCTCGCATTTCGGGCAAGGAACCGTATCTTGATGTGTTTCAGATTATCTCTTAGAATCAAAACGCGCCGGATGATTAATAGTCTTAGACCTAGAGGTGAGTGATATGGAAATTATTCTAGAGATCTTGAAATCAGAAAAGAAACACAAGGAGAAAGTTTCAGCTATAGTGGAGCTCGCGAAGAATAGTCCAAAAGTGGTTAGAGATTTGATTGAACTTCTCAAGACTGGGACAGATGTTGAGAGAGGCACCAGTGCGGAGGTCTTCAAATTCGTTTCAAAAGAGAATCCAAAAATCGTTATCAAATATCTTGACACATTGATTGAATACATCGATTACAAAGCACCAAGGGTAAGATGGGGTGCACCAGAATCAATTGGTAACCTAGCTAGCAAATATCCTGAGAAGGTCGTTAAAGCAATTCCAAAGCTCCTAGGGAACACAGAGGATGGTAGCACCGTTGTGAGATGGTGTGCAGCTTATGGACTTACAGAAATAGCTAAGCACAATCCTGATACCCATAAACAGTTGATACCTATCTTTCAAGACTTCATCGAGAAAGAGAAGAACAACGGTGTCAGGAATGTCTATGTGAAAGCTCTGAAGGTCATATCAGAATAGGACTGCATTGATGAGGATATCTGGTCTGCTAGCCAATTCCGGATAGATGTTGCTCAGATGATACCCCTCTTATTTAACGGAGAGAAAGTATTTCGTGAACGAAAATGGTGATGGCGGAACCGGATTCCAATCCTCCTTCAAGACGAAAACTAGGCTTGTACTTGTACATCATTATGTTCATCATTGTCACCTGCATAGCAACAGTCAGTCTCTCTATCAGAGGCTACATACCTTTTGACCCACTAACTGCTCTTCTTGCAGGCTTCATTGCTGGATGCGCGTTTGTTATGTTCCAATTGACATATCTAAGATTCATTGCAAACTCGACTCACCGCATGCATCAAAAGGACCCGGACATTGTATAGAGCCATTACGATAACAACATAGCAATAATGAAATAGTACCGTCACCCCAGTTGTTTTGTCTAAGATGGTGGACCTTGTATTTGGGGATCTAGCCTTACTTGATATCGGCATGGCGATAGCAACTGGGCTGATTGCATCAGCGGTTCTCACAACAGCATACTATATGTCAGCTAAGGGTATGCAACACTGGAAGCCTCGGAAACTGGTTCATATCGTGATGGGCACTGTAATCGCCATGACGGTAGTGGCTTACTCAAATTTGAGTGGGCCATCATTCGCTGTGGGTATTTTCTTGACAATCCTAATGTATGCATGGGCGCACAAGAGTGAACTGATTTGGGAACTACTAATTGCTGGAAGTCGTGAAGGTGAAACACGACTCAATACATTTGCTGCTGGGTTCATGGGACTCGCATCGTTTGCTACAGTCTTTCTGGTCTTTCTCTCAAGACCTGAGATCTTTGTCGCTTCAATCCTTGCTGTGTCATGGGGTGATGCTGCCGGGGAGGTAATTGGCCGACCTTTTGGAGGAAGGTTTGTCAAACGAAAGTATAGAGACAAATCTTTCGAGGGCAGTATTGGTGTCCTACTCTTCACCACTTTGTCAATAATAACATCACTAGTAGTGTTCTCACCAGACACTGTCATCCTCAACGTTCTACCTCAGATTCTCATCGTTGCTGTTTGTGCAACTGCTGCTGAATTCCTTAGTATTGGTTGGACTGACAACTTCTTCATACCAATGATAACTGCCCTCACGATGTGGTGGTTTCTCTTTCCTGGAATTGCTCTGTTTCCAATCATATAGAAATGAGTTATCCCCAATCGCTGATTCTCTCGATTCCAGACTCACCTAGCTCACAGACAAGCTTGAGTTCTGCAAGAATGCCAGACCAGCCGATATCATAACCTACTACAGATTCTGGTGTCTTGAACCCTAGGTGATGGAGTGTGACGAGAGTATGATCATTGACCTCTTCAAAGCGAACATTGACGAGGGTTTCTGGTTCATCACCGTGTACCCAGGAGAACTCCAGCTCTTGGTCTTGTATCATCTTCTTGAAAACAACTGGTCCCTTTCCCTCCGCCCACCAGGTGTAGATCCCAGCATATTGTCTGTCAACAACTGGATCATCCGCTCGGATAAAGTGCTTCAGCTTCTCAGGATTTGTCCACACGTCAAAGGGTAGGGAGGGTGGTGTCTTACAAACAACGCTCAATCTTACATCCACTGGGTCATATCGCGTCATTCGTAAGGGGTGATATTTGGAATAATCAAATCTGATTGCAGGAGCGCCCAACTCGACAGCGGCCTTGAAGTTAGCAAGAAGGAGGTTCCAATGTTCTGGAAGATGGTAGTTGCGAGCTGAAACAGGAACAGCTCCATGGTTCACCTGTATCATCGTACCAGGACCGATGGGATTGAATCTTATTACAAGAAGCGTATCAACACCCATTATTCTCCAACTGAGCAGTAGGACCTTCCCTTCCTTCACTTCCTTAATATCCCAGTAGTTGGCGAGTTCTGGTGTTGTTGGAGCATTTGGTCCGAGAAAACGAATTTGCCCTCCTGGTCGAACATCAGCACTGATCTCATCACCCAACCATTGAAGCATCATAATAGGATCGAGAAAGGCATCCCAGACTTCATCTAATGGTCGAGAAACGCGAATCCGTAGATGAATGACAGGAAGGACCGGTTCTTTCTGCTCCGCCACTTTTCCACTACCTCGTACTCTTTTGTAGTAGTCGTACAGCCTTATGTTTCTGATGGTGGTTTATTTTTACTAGAGTATATTATTCACTTGAACCCCACTTGATTGTCATGGCATTCCATGACCAACCAATGC
>JASFEF010000137.1:0-7739 GCA_050124975.1 Candidatus Thorarchaeota archaeon
TCTACTGGGTCTTCATTTGGTATCTCTTTTTTGAATGTCCAGATTAGAAAAGCCATTACGTCTTCTCTTACACTTTCAGGGAATGAAAGTGGTACTAATTGATCCATAGTTTCTCTCATATTCCCTTTCAGTTTGAGGTTGGGGATTGTTACACTGTCAACAAGCTCTGAAATCAATTCCCATGAAGGTTCGGTATTATCAAGAAGATCACTAATTATCGATTCCTCGGTAAATGGAATTAACTTCAAGATTTCCTTATGAACAATCCAATCACTCTTCATCATGAGAATGCCCAGTTCATATGGTTTCAGAATGTGTGCATCAAGAATGGTATTGGCTTGAATATCAACAATTGTAAGAAGGAAATTATTACTCTCTTCTAACTGTTGAATTGTATAGACTGAGTTTGAGTCATCTGGCGTCACATGTGATACCCATCCGTCAGTACTTGGTGGGTAGAGTGTATCAATAGTTTCAATGTTTTTTGAATATCCCAACCTGATTACAGCATCCGGAGAGAACTTGAATTTCGTGTCTGACATAATTTTCAATTGATTATGAGGTTCAACAGATAAGTCGGTGAAACTGAAAGAAGTAAGCTCTCCATTGTTTGAAAGCTGATTATCATCAAACATAACTTTTGGACCTGATTCAGAATAGACTAACATCCCTCTACAATTTTCCCCTGATGATGTATAGACCATCACTGGGATCCCAGATGGCGCATCTTTCATGGAATCTCGCAGTGTCAATATTCTATGTGCATGATATATGTATTGACTAATGAAAAGGAAAAACCAAAGTATCTGAACAACGAAATCAATACGAGAATTAATAGAATACAAGATTGCCGGATTGAGCTTTATGCCCAAACCGGTTCAATCTTTAGAATGTAGATAGGATCTCACCATGGTTCGTGAGGTGGTTTTCCAGGTCCTGTTTTTGTTACAATATCGTGAAGAGATATTGGCAATTCACTGGTACTATCGAGTTTTCGTTTGTTGTCGTACATTGTTATTACCAAATACTAACTCAGCACAGACGAACAACAGAAACTACGAAACTGCTTTGCTTAATAAAAGGAAAAAAAGTGACATTATATTGCGATTATTCTGTAAATTCAGAAGATCGATGTATGTCTTTATATGGGGTGAAAACCGACAAGATATGCAATAGTGTGAGAAAATATTAGGATTGGATAATTCCGTCACTCGAAATGGCTGGAAACTGCATTGAAACCAATTAGAATTCCCTGGGTATCTATACAAAACGCCGATCCAGTTGAACAAGGGTAAGCACTTCTCTCCAATTCTAAATTCTTAGTGGTCCTTATCAATCCCTTCTCAGATTACATTGTGTCTTTCATGTTCAGGGGCTTTTACAATGATTGAGGGTGCGGAGTTTCTAGTGAAGCAGTGTCCATGCTTCAGGGAATTCGAGGGTGAGTATCTCTGTGTCAATGACAACTACGTGAGGAAGATGATCAGAATCGATGTGGACGCTGAACTGATTGTTAGCAAGCATGTTTCGGAGGAGTTCATCAACAGTAAGACAGATGATGATGACCTTTGCTTCTGCTTGGCTTATCTGGGTGAGGATGAACTCTACTACTGCATGTCCCAACAGAGGAATATCAAAGTGCAGGGAATAAAGGTTGGTAAGGAGGAGATGCAACGGGCCTTGGAGATTCTTGCTCCTGAGAATGCTCGCTTCTCATCAGTCCTCTGTGGGGAGTGTCTATACAACATTATTGCAGCGTTAAGAGATGAAGGTGAAGCTGCTTGTCTGATATAATCAAAAAGAGGATGTGGCTGCAGTCGCCTGCAGCCGGGTTGAATTATGCGTAAGGGGCCATCGTGAGTTCAAGCCTGCTCACCAACTCCTTGTAGCGGTTCCTGATTGTCACTTCTGTGACACCGCTTACCCTTGAGATATCGCGCTGAGTGACCCTGTGGTCAGACATTATAGAGGCGATGTAGATTGCCGCTGCAGCAAGACCTCGTGGGTCGCGGCCTGTCACTAGTCCTCTGACCTTCTTAGCCTTCTCAAGGATTTCCATGGTGATCTTCTGTACTTCACTCGGAAGCTTGAGGTCCGAGATGAATCGTGGTACATAGTTCTCTGGAGATGAGATTGGCATTCGAATCTTCAGCTTGGTCACAAGCATTCGATAGTGTGCAGAGATCTTCTTCTTGTTCTCTCTGCTGTGTTCAGCTATCTCCTCGATGGAGCGTGGCGAACCTCTGTGTCTGCAAGCAGCATATATTGCGGCAGCAGCGGTTGCATCGATTGACCTGCTTCGCCAAAGTCTTCCAGCGATCAGCTTTCTGTACATTCGCGCAGCATGTTCTCGTAACCCGTGAGAGAGTCCTAGCTGGGAGGACAATCGGTCAATCTCAGTCATTGCTTGTGCAAGGTTCCGGTCAAGAGAGGAGTGAACTCTTGTCCGTATCTGCCATTTCCTGAGGCGATAGATTTGTGCTCGCTGCTTGGCACTGAAGGATGCACCCTTCGAATCACGATCTCGCCAATCAATCATTGTCGATAGGCCTTTGTCGTGTAGTGCGTAGCTAGTTGGAGCACCTGTTCGAGCGCGTGAGTCACGCTCATCAGAGGTGAATGCTCTCCACTCAGGACCAGTATCGATGCGGTGGTCGCTCAATACGAGACCACAAGTGGCGCAGATCACTTCACCCTTTTCGTTATCCCTGACGACATCAGTACCTCCACAATCGGAGCACGTCAGTTCGGGAGTTTCCAGAATTATTTCTTCTCTACTTGTTTCATCTATCCTAGATGTTGCCATTTGTTGACTTGTTCCCTCCAATGCAACCTGGGTATCAAGAGGGCCCAGATCCCTCGCGTGCTATGCAGATTCATTATCCTCAAGCTTATATCACGGTGCCATTGTTATGTTGAGCTTCTGAACGAGCTCCTTGTATCGGTTCCTCACTGTCACTTCTGTCACACCAGCTGCCATTGCAATGTCGCGTTGAGTCACTCGATGATCCATAAGGATCGATGCTATGTATATCGCAGCGGCTGCGAGCCCTCGCGGATCTCGCCCGGTGACCAGTGTTCTTTGCTGTTTTGCCATCTCGAGTATCTCCAGCACTTTCTGTTGTACCTTTCCTGGTAAGTTGAGCTGTGTGATGAATCGTGGGACATAGTTTGCCGGATCTGAGATCGGCATCCTTAGTTTAAGCTTCTCTACCAACAGACGGTAGTGTTGTCCGATTTTCTTCCGACTCACTCTCGAGTGCCGTGATATCTCTTCCAAGGAACGTGGTGCTTTCCTCAGTCTACAGGCGGCATATATAGCCGCTCCAACCATCGCGTCGATGGACCTGCTACGTGCAAGCCTTCGAACGATCAGTTTCCTATACAAGAGGGCTGCCAGTTCCTTGATGCTTTTGGTGAGCCCGAGCTGCGATGACAACCTGTCAAGCTCAGACATTGCTTGAGCAAGGTTTCTGTCAACAGAGCTATGGACTCGCGTGCGAATCTGCCATTTCCTTAGACGGTATATCTCAGAACGTTTCTTGGCTGTAAACCGTTTGCCCTGTGAGTCGTGGTCTCTCCAGTCAATCATGGTTGAGAGTCCCTTATCATGAATAGCGTAGTTGGTTGGCGCCCCAGCGCGTGACCGTGCATCCTTCTCATCACTGGTGAATGCTCTCCATTCGGGTCCGGTGTCGATGCGATGTTCGCTGATCACTAGCCCGCACGTGGCACAAATGCGTTCACCCTTCTCCAAGTCCTGTATCACTTCATTTCCACCGCATTCGGGGCAAGTGAACCCAGTTGCCTTGGAACGATCAGGATGTTTCCGGTCCGACTTTGACATTGTCCGACTACCTCTCTTCTTTCGCGGGATTCGACCCTTCAAGGGTCTATGATAATCTTGCAGTGTTTCATTGCTTCGTGGCGCAGAAGTACTTTCAGAATACGTCCAATCCCAGTTCAGATTCCGCTACACTTATATATAGTAATCACTCTTAAAAATCTTTCGGCCTAATTCCATCTAAGGAATTCTTTGGGGCGCTACAACTGTCATTACAACTTTTTGATTTAAAGCTTGCGAAAGGGTTGGGCAGCGGATTTTTGGAACACAAGCTCGATTTTCCGTTAGTTCAAAGGTGCACGGAATACGGATTCTGGAACAAGATATTAGTGACTTTTGAACGTGCACTTAGTGATAACTGGGAGGTTTCATTTTGACCAAGATGTCAGCTGAAGAGGATTCGTTGTTTGAATTTTATAGTGTCTTCTTTGAAATATTCATCACTCCATTCATCACTCTCTACAAGATATGGTGATCTGGTTGTCGCTTCTGGTTCTCTCTGGCGGCTCACAACATCTCTGAAATAATAATGACTGAATAGTCGCATGAATTCACCTAGATAGATGTCCGCAAGTGCTGTATCGCCACGAATAACCATCATATTTTCATCGTTATCTTCAGTTGACGACTCACTGAAGTTGGCGGAGCCTGTAATCACGATGGGGTCATCACCAAGCGGATCAATCAACATATACTTTGTATGGACATAATGTACCCACGTTCCCAGTGATATCTCTTTCAACCATCTATCCAATTCGCCAGTTTCGATTTGTGCACCAGCTATCGCAATAGCTTCCTTGTCCCATTTCAGCATAGTCATGTGCCTCTTAGACTCAAAGAGTATGTACCTTAGGTAATCCTTGTCTTTTTCGAACACCTTGTCAAAGAGCCTGTGGACACCGAATGGGAGTGTTAAGCAGACTGTTTCATTAGCTTTATCCATCAATTCAGCATACCATTCTAGAGCTTTTAGTTTCCTTCGCGGACTGAAGATAGGTGTGATTGAATTTGGAGGAAGGCTCTCAGGAACTGGACTTAGGGTCATAACATCATCTTTGATGTGTCTTGCTTCTTCATCTCTATCCAATATCTTCCAATATTCAAAATATGCCTTTGCTAACTCGGAATCTCTAACAATGTGTCCAACGTTTGACTGCCCAAAAATACCACTCTCAGTGAAGTTAGTAGATCCAGTAAATACCTGTTTTGGTTCCCCATTTTCAAGCAGGATTATGAACTTGTTATGAGCATGATAACTCTTGTTAGCTGTTCGTTTCTTTACGATTCCATTTTGATCAAGTTCTACTGATTTTATGGCTGCTAAATTCTTCGCTGTAGTTTCTTTCCCTTCTTTGGCATGGAAAATTATAACCACATCACTGCAATCATCTTTTGCCTTCTTGAAAGCCTCTAAAACTGGAAGGTGTGTGAACTCGTATACTGCTGCACGTAGAGCGTATTTTGGTTCATTGGCTTGTCTGATAAAATTCAATATGCCTTCTTCAAGACCTCTTGAAAGCCATCTATAAGCCTCATCCTTATTTGGCAAGTTACTTGGTTTTTGATCCCCAAATCTTCGGGCATATGCTTGACTTGAACAGGTTCCACGATTGAAGAAAACAGCATGTCTTCCTCTATCTACAGGTTCTGTCGTTGTCGTTCCAACTATTGAATAACCTTCGGCAAGCCGTTGAGGAGTTCCATAAAGTGCCACAATCTTGTAACTATACTGATGGTCAGGTTTAGCAGTATAGTCGCCCCAACGAAATGATTGTAGCGGATGTTTTCGTAAGCTCACTAATTCTCCGGGTTTTGGTTTTGGTTCTACATTTTCGAAAGTCTTGAAACCGTTTAACCAGTACTCTTCTTGTTCAGTATGATCTATTCGACGAATGGCAAATCCAAGCAATCCGTCTAGAATCTCTTCTTCAACATTAATACCTATCAAAACAACATATGTTCCTGATATAAGATGTACAGATAGATATCTTGTTTTTTGGCGAACTCGCATATTCCTACCCTATTATCATATACGTACATTTTTCTATAACTCTTTTGTTTAAATCAATAACTAATCAATAATTAGTACAAAAATCAGTGCGTAAAATCAAGTTGAACTGTGGTTAAAAGTGCACAAATAAGGACTCCAAATTGAATTTACTCTTGGATCATTATGTCTAGCTTAGATATATCGACACTGCTAAAATTCTCCAAAAACTCCTTGATATTCTGAAAGACCACCTCTCCAACTGCCATACACATTTTTCTATATTCTTGCTCAAGGGGGCTGCCTGGTGGGGAAACCGGATTTGAGATCCTTGTTTCATGCCACCGTGTGAGATTCGTATTCAGGAAATTAATGCGAGTGTATATGGTAGCAAGTTTTATTCTTGGTCCACTTGAGATATGAGAAAGACCCCCTGTTGCTTTGGCCATCTCCCAGATCTCACTTGAGAGTGGAGTCCAATCCATTAATGAGAATTGGGGGATCTTCAGTTCCCCAATGAATATGTTCAAGAGCTTGTAGTTGAATGAGAGCTCTTCAATAAACCGCTCTAGCAATTGCTTCCCTTTATGCTCATTTGAGTAGCTCTTTCTTGTTTGGTCTGCAACAAGAGCTAGCGCGAAACCAAGAAACGAACCAAGAATCTCAACATAAATTGGTGGTTGGTCACCAATACTCTGAGGAAACAAAAGAAGGAACATTGTTAATCCTCCTAAGACAGCTAGGGTTATACTCCACCACATTGAATCTTTCATACTGTCAAGCTCGTGCAGAGGGGGAAAAACTTTTGGAAGAAGAACTAGGTGTACATTTTTATCGGGAAGCCAACATCGAGGGAATGTTAGGGTGTGGGCGTAATGTCAAAGTCCTCTTATGCAAATATATTGGAATTAACTGAATCAGTCTTCAAGAATGAAATTACACCAAAGTTGTACTCCTAAATCATCTACCAAAACAAATGTCACGATTGTACTCAATCTACATCGTAGACCTGTTGGTCCGATTCAAGACTGTGGATAAAATGCTCGTTCACGAAGATCTGAGTCGCGAGATGTTTGATTGCCTTCTCGATATTCTCTCCAGTTTTCAGACGTATGAAGAAGATTGGAACTGAAATTGTTTCAGCAATCTCACGAAGAGAGGCTGTTTGTCCCTTGACCAATTTCTGAGAACGATCTACTATCATTATTGTTGGTAGAGGATGACCTACATGAAGACTGACAGTTTCCATTAGGTTTGAAAGTTCTGATGGAAGGGTTTCACGTTTAGGATCTGCACACAAAATAAGACCAGCAAATCTCCTGAAATAATCACGAGGTTCTAGTGTTTCATAGAGTTCCCACACCCAAGGTCCGTGTAACTCTAGGTCAAGCTCGAGTGTGGCGATTAATCCCTCATGAGAGACTGTCATGTGCTTTATCCATTCATCCTTCGGCCATTCTTTAGTCAAGGACTCCTTCGCAAGTGTTCTTGGATCAGTGAGGTTTCTATCAAGTGATTTAGCACACATCGAATATCCTAGTTCTTCATCTCCGGCAATCAGGATTCTGTAGACCTCTTGACGTGAACTCAAAGTAGTTGCTTCCTCCAAATGCGACGAGATTGAGTGAGTTGTCCATCAGACATACTGGTCTTTGACATTTAACATTTGACAATGACGAGTTCTTATTTCTTTGCGAGTTTCTTCAGATACTCTGTCAGTTTCTCAATTGTCTTTGGGTGAACAATATGTTCGATCTCACATGCGTCAGTCAATGCAATTTCCTCGTCAACTCCAATCAGAAGCAGGAAATCCATCAATGTCTTGTTGCGAGTGTGAAGTTTCTTGGCTACTGTTTTACCAAGTTTAGTAAGTTTGACATTCTGATATCGACGATACTTCTCCCGCTT
>JASFEF010000138.1:0-7687 GCA_050124975.1 Candidatus Thorarchaeota archaeon
TGCTACGAGAATCAAGGCCTCAAAATCTCTGAACTCAATCAAGGATGTTTCAGATACCCTCGATATGGAACTTCCTGATTGGTTGACAAGAACCATGGACTTTGGGTCTTAGAAGAAATGGCGGGCCCGGTGAGATTTGAACTCACGAACTCCAACTTAGAAGGCTGGCGCCCTATATTCCCACATAACGCAAAGATTGCGTAAGGTACCGGGCTAGGCAACGGGCCCTACACTCAGCGTCGATGCTCTAAGGACATAAAGCTTTCCGATTGGCATTGATAAAAGCAGAGAAGTGGTTGCCCGAGATTCAGAAGAGAACCCCGGGCTAGTGGGTGTGTGTGAAACCAGTCCAGAGTATGCACTGGGTGTGAATCATAAGGGAGCCAAATCTTGCATTCCTGTTTCCCGAAGCTTGAACAAAATTAGATACAATGATCCAAGATTGACGTTCGGTTCCTGCTTCTCCGAGACCTGCTCCGAAAGAATCCCAAGGACCTTCAAAGACTTACATTCTCTCCACAGGCATTTAGAGTCCCCGGCAAACCGACGGTGACTTATCTGATTCAGCTGATCTTGATGACCAACGTTGGAGTCAGAAGTTAGCTGCAATTGTCTTGCATTCCCCTAATCATTTCAAATACCTAGCTCATTACAAAGGCTGGTGGGTAGATTACGAAGTACTGTACGACTACAGCAAGGAGTATTCCACTCAGGACTAGTCCCTTACCTTTACCTGCGTTCACATCTGTGAACCAGAGAATAGCCCCAACTAGAACGACTATTACCGCTGAGATATTCCCAATGAATATCAGGAACTCCCAAATCTCAGCAAAGTATGCAGCAATCATTGCTGCAAAGTCAGACAGTGGGCTAAGTATGTAGTACAGCAGCATCTCTCTACCTATACCTTCATTCCTACTGAGGCATATAAACCCCGAAAAAACATCCCAGCAACTGTCCTGTGGCAAAGATTTATATACTTACAAAGTACTTTGCATTACAAAGCACTTTGTGTAGTGTCAAATAATGAACGAACAAAATCTCGTAGAAATCGAACAAAAATCGTTTCGTGAACTAATGCAAGACGGGTCCACAGAAACCCTTCTAGGACTAGTGCTGGTGGCATTTCCAGCAATCATGGCAGAATCAAGTTTCGTCCCATTTTTTGTTGTATTCTATATCATATTCATGCCTCATCTAATTGAGGGATTCAGGAAAAGGTACGTGTATCCGCGCATAGGTTATGTAAAGCTCAAGGAGGAAGAACCCCCGAAACTCAGTTTGGGAATAGCAATGGTTATCTTGCTGATTTTCGTATCAGTGATTGTGCTTCTCTACACCCTCTCTATTGGGCTTATTGACAGGGACTTCATTTGGCGATGGTTACCCACTGTCTTTGGATTCATAATGTGGGGGCCTTCTCTCTACTTGAAAGATAAGACTGGTCAGAACAAGTTCTATCTTTTTGGGGCTCTGATGACCGTGACTGGAATTGCAATTTCTCTTAACTCATCCATCCCTGCAGGAATCGCAATGACCATCTACATGGTTGGCTGGGGTCTATTCTTTCTAGTTCTAGGACTGGCTAGATTCCTTCTCTTCATCCGGAAGTATCCTGTGCTTGATACCCCGGAGGATGATATTGGTGAGTACTGACGATGTCGAGATCAACAAACTCATCCATGAACCTGCTAGACTCAAGATCATGGCACAGCTCTATGTAGTAGAAGAGGCTGACTTCATATTCCTCATGCGTCAGACAGGACTCACTTGGGGAAACCTGTCTTCTCACATGAGTAAGCTCGAGGCTGTTGAGTATATAGAAGTCAGGAAAGAGTTCCTTGACAAAAAACCTCACACTATCCTGAAACTCACTCCGAAAGGTCGTAATGCTTTCAGAAAGTACCGTACTGCAATAGATCAGGTCTTCAAGGACTTGCCAACATAGCTGGGGGGGAGAAGGGTTTCCCCACACTTTCTTTCTCTAAATGATGTATGTGATATGATTTGGCTTGATTCCAAGCAGTCTATAATAAACTGTGATCTGCCCTCGGTGATGGATACTGTGTTCAATCATTTCCAGGATAATCTCAGCTACGGTAGTCGGACGATTGAACCTTTCAACAATCCGGGAAAGGTCTCCTTCCGGGATGATATTGGAATACTGTTTTACTTTCTTGAATACATCTTCTGCAAGTTCTATGATTGATTCTGCAGAGTCATATGATTCGAGTGTATAAGGCAGTGATTCCCATTGATTGGTCGCGATACCCCGCATGTAATATTCCAGTGATCGCACTAGATGAAGAACCACCTCCCCTATCTCTCTTACACCTGAACCAGGTTTGCTCATGATGTCCACTTCGGTTAGCTGATGTACCAAAGGAAGTGTTTCGTCCAAGTGACGTTCAATAGAGTTCTTGAGAAAGTTATTCAACACAATTAGGCACCTCTTAATCCATCACAAAAGGCTAGAACATTCCTCCCGAGGTCCTCAAAATTATAACCTCCCTCGAGTAGACCATATCGTCTGCCATCGCATCTGTTTTCTGCGAATTCCTTCATCATCCCACCTATCTTACGAAATGCATCTGTAGAGAGATTGCCACCCCAGTCCTCCTCATACTGGTCGAAACCTGCAGAAGCCACAATGATATCTACATCTGGTGCATCATCAAGTGACCATTTTACATCCCTCAAGTATTGTTCATCACCATTCCCACTAGGGTTATGGATAGTGAACTTTGGGTCATCTCCTAGGATGTTGATATTTCCATCTCCTGTGTGAAGATCGAAATCCAGAATGTAAGCAGACTTGATGAGACCCTTTGCCCTCAGATTAAGTAACGACACTGCAATGTTGTTAAAGTAACAGAAACCCCAGTAAGAATCTCCTGAAGCATGATGTCCAGGAGGTCTGATCAGTCCAAATGCAGGTTCCCCTTGAACTGCAATCTCCGCTGTCATGATGGCTCCACCAGCTGCTAGAGTCGCCATCTTGTAGAGCAGTCCAGCTCTAGTCGAGTCATAGTCATGCTTTACTGACTCAAGTGTGCGAGTCCCGTGAGCACGGAGAATCTCCTCCTCTGTTGCTGGTCGTGCCTCAACAAACTCATAGTCTGGATGACTTCCCAAGATTTCGACAGCTGTATCAAGTCTTCCAGGTGCCCCTGCAGGAGTCCGGTCATAGTGTTCCTGCATCAATGGATGATATACGATTTTCACAATTTCTCCAGACAACACAGGAGGATTTGTGTCCTTGGGTTTATGTTGTCATCAAAAAACAGTTGAATAAGAAAAAGGATTTAGCGGGCAGACAGGCTCGCGACCCGTCCACCCTCTGATGTTAGAGGAACTGGAAGAAAGGACATAATGTCCTATCTATCCAAAGAGGCTACCGAGTCCAGCGACCTCTTCTTCTTCCTTCTCTTCTTCCTCTTCCTTTGCTTCTTCCTTCTTCTCCTCAGCGGGGGCTGCACCGCCAGCGGCTACCGGAGCAGCTGCTACTGGCATGGCTGCGGCGCTTGAGAGAGCCTCATCAATGTCGACATCCTTTAGAGCTGCCAACAGAGCTTTGACCCTGCTTTTGTCGAGTTCCACACCTGCTGCGGTTAGAGTTGCCTCCATTGCCTTAGCAGTGAGTTTCTTACCCGCCTTGTGGAGCAGAAGTGCTGCGTATACGTACTCCATTTTTGTTACCTCTTGTATTACTTATCCAAACAGGCCTCCAATGCCTGCGACTGATTCTTCTTCGTCATCCTCTTCCTCAGGCTCTTCAGGTTCTTGCTGCTCAGCCGCGTCTGAGGCGGGTGCAGCCGCTGTTGATGCTGCCGCAGCAGCTGTTTGAACCTGACTAAGGATTTCAGAGGGTATTGCTTCTGGATCCTTCTCAGCCACAGCCGCAATGAGTGCGGATGCTTCTGAGTTGGCCTTTGACAAGAACTCATTGAGCAAGTCTGGCGAGAAGAATCCTAAATGTAGAGCCAGACTCTTGGCCTCCATATTGGCCTTTGCAATAATGAGTGGTACTGTTTCCTCAGTTGGTATTCCAAGATGCACTGAGAGATTGACTGCATATTGGTGACCCACAATTACTTGGTTGAATAACGACTCAATATCGATATCGAAGACATCTGCAGTGAGAACAGCCCCATCGCTGTATGCTGCAATTAATTTGAGTTGTAGTTCCATTGGTTCAATTCCCAAACGTGAGAGCATCAATGCCATAGCGTTTGAGATGACATCTCCAGCCTTCACAGCCACTGTGTCATCTGTGATGTGTATCACACCACCTTTCACACGTGACGGAATCTTGAGACCTGCCAGTTCACTGATGAATGGGCCTGGTGCTACACCAGTGTTCATCGAGGGTACGATGATGTCATTCGGTGCAATCTGACCGCCTTTCGCTGGAGCTGCCGTCTTGTTCTCACTAAGGAATTTACTCAGAGCAAATGGGTCTTGTTCACTGAAGACGAACGCAACAGGTCCTGTCACGTGTTCAATCAGGTCCTTAATGCCCTTCTTGTCACTCTTCTCAAGTGCCCTAATCATGAGTGTGTTTCGTGCCATCTTGATTACTGCAGACCCTCTCAGACTGTCTCGAATTCCCTGAAGTTGTTTTGCTCCAACACCTTCAACATTAACAAGACCAATCATCTGAGTATCATTGATTGTCGCAGTCAGCTTGTCGACAGCATTCTGTTTCCATTGTGGAATGGTTTTCTCATATACTGACATCTTTGATCACCAACTCTAAGCAGACACTTCGATGGCTGGTCCCATGGTCGTCTTGATCAGGACGTTACTCACCCTCTCAGAGAAACCCTTGCTCTCCACGAAGTTGAGAACTGCAACGATATTATCTGCTATTTCTCTATCACTCATCTTCATGTGTCCCACTTTCACATGGAATGTGGGAGTATTCCTCATTCTGACACGAACAGTCCGATGGTACTGGCTGACTATTGCGGTTAGGTCTGCTTGAGGCGGAAACGGTCGTGGCATCTTGCCTCGCGACCCGAGTGCTTGTCCTAGATACCGTCCAATCAAAGGCATTGCATCAACAGCTGCGATGAAGAAATCATAGGTCTTTGCTAGCGACTTCCGCTCTTTCTTCTCCTCGCCCAGTCTTGGGATGTCATCCTTCGAGATCACACGTTCTGCGCCAGCCTCTGTGGCCTTCTCTGCAAACTCTCCATCTCCAAAAGCACACACTTTGGGAGGTGGAATCAGTTGGTTAGGAAGAACCAATTCTTGATTTAGCCTGTTCTCTGGCTTGGATATATCAAGCTCCTTCTTCCTGAAGTTGACCGCTAAATCAAAGCTCTCCTTGAACTTGATTTTTCTCTTCTCTCCCTCTTTGCGGGCTTCAGCAACTGCAGCCTCTATCTTATCAACTGAATATGACATTCAATATCACTCCCTAAGTGGTTCATCCAGCTGACTGTCCCATGCACCCTCTCGGATTTCTGCTTGGAACTCCTTCGCTGTCTTACCCTCAACCGTCACGCCCATTTGACCACAGGTGCCTGTAATTATCATGACAGCTCCTTTCATCGTCAGGGCGGAGAGGTCACTTGCCTTTCCCTTTGCAACACTCTTTAACTGGTCTAGGGTGATATTCCCAACAATGTTTGTATTGGGTTCGCCAGAACCTTTAGCTGCACCAACCTCTTTCAGTATCAACGCACTTGTTGGAGGTGTTCCAACTTCAACCTCGAAGCTTTTGTCGTTCGGGTTGACGATGATCTTCACAGGGACTTTCAATCCTGCAAAAGCCTGAGTAACTTCATTGATCTTTGTTACGACCTGAAAGATGTTGACGCCAGTTGGGCCTAGAGCAGGACCGATGGGTGGTCCACCGCTGGCTTTGCCTCCTTCGACCATGGCATCTACAATAACGTCTTTTTCGCTCAATTTTAGCACGACTCCTGATGCAGTGCACTCGGTGCGTACACGACACATCCGATGGGGTCGACCAACAGGACAAAACTTGAGGTGTATCCTGTGAGGTCTACTGCATTCTTTGTCACTTTCTTCACCCCAGACACAACGTCTATGCGTCTGTGTCAGATTAAGAGGATAAACTCGCTCGGGTGATATTCTGTTTTAAGGATTACGACAGCGCAAAGGGGCTCGTTTGAAGGGATCTATTCATCTTCTTCCGGTTCATGAGCCCAGAATGAGTCTTCATCATCAAAGGCATCTTCATCCTCAACCTCAGCCTCTTCAGCCTCATCGATTGGTTCTTCCTTCTTCTCTGCACGTTCTACAATCTTTGCAAAGTCTGCATGAACCCTGACAGGAATTGTGTACGGGCTATCCAACAACTCCAATATGAGCTCCTCTTTGCCAGCATCGACGCGCACAACCTTTGCGCGCTCACCCTTGAATGGTCCAGAGATAATCTCAACAACATCATCAATTGAAATTCCTTCAGCAGCGGGTGGCGGTGCTAAGAATTTGTCAATCTCTTCAAGACTGACCTTGCCACCTACGCGACCTCTTACATGAGGAACACCAGAGATAGCTATCTCCACATCTCTAAACTCAGTTGTTTCAATGAAAACGTAACCTCTGAGTGTTTCAGGAACAAGTATTGCCTTAACACGCCCGAGCAGTTGATTTGTTGATACTAATTCGGGTTCTCCCGTTTTCTTTTTCTTCTTCTTGCAGCTCTTCATGTGGTCCTTTGTGGCTTTCTCTGATGAGAAGTCCTCTGAACAGAATGGACATCTCCAAACATCAGTTTCACCAATCACTGCTGTGGTGATCAAATCAGTGACACTGCGTTCCTGTCCAATTGTTGTTCGCACTGCATAGATACTTGTACCTGTTTCCAAGGGAAAACCCTCCAAATGATAGAAGCTTCATGTTTTAACAGACAGATTAACTCGTGATGACACCCCAGTTACCTGTGATTAGGGTCATAATAATCTGGATTATGAAGCTGACCATCCCTACAAGGACCATGGCTAGTAGACTGACTCTTGTGGCCATCCAGAGCTCCTTTCTAGAGGGCTTTGTCGCCAGTTTTAGAATCCGTCTGCTTTCGTTGATGAATTCGCCAACACCCATATTTTTCACGTCCTTGAACAGCACTGCCTTAACAGTACTTGGGGGTCGATTGGAGTCAGCCTTGGTTCTCTTTTAACGTTTGCTGAGTATCCAAATTTGACTATGTCAGCTTGGGTATGCCAAGGTCACTCTTTAGGTCTTCTACAAGAGGCGTGAAAGGCTCCGTGTTATCAAAGACATAGGGAGAGTTGACTCCCGAAGCTATGATAGTAACTCTAAGTCTGTCATCCAGTTCGGGTACAATGAGTGCACCGTAGATGATTTCCGCACCTGGGTTGACCTGTTCAGTTACAATCTCGATTACCCGCTTTGCCTCTGAAAGCTGTAGGTCCGCATTTCCACTGACATTCACCAGAAGGTTCCTAGCGTTCTCAATTGACACATCTATCAATGGGTTACGAAGAGCATTGATGACTGCATCTTCTGCTCTGTCCTCACCACGTGCTTCGCCGAGAGCAATGATTGACACACCACCATTCTTCATTGTAGTGCGCACATCGGCGAAGTCTAGGTTGACCAGACCTGGCTTTGAAATCAATTCAGCAATTCCCTTTACAGCACGAACGAGAACCTCGTCTGCAACCATGAAGGCTTCTGGAAGAGAAAG
>JASFEF010000139.1:0-7666 GCA_050124975.1 Candidatus Thorarchaeota archaeon
AGAAGTGCAGTGAATGCATAAGGGCCTGTCCAAATGACCCACCGGTAATGGAGGCTGTGCTTGCAGCTCAGCTAGGTAATTTTGAACCACTTAGGGAAGTCTATCATAACTGTATTGGATGTGCTCGTTGTGAGTCTGCTTGTCCTAATGACTACGACCTCCATAGTTGGATGGTTGTTGCAGCTCAAGCGGATTGCAAGGATGAAACACACATGGTGCGGACAGGTCGAGGAGCTATCCAAGATACTGAAATCAGAAATGTCGGTCAGCCGATTGTCTTTGGTGAAATACCTGGTGTAATCGCACATGTCGGTTGTGCAAACTACCCCCAGGGAGGAAAGGATGTTCATGATATGGCTGAAGAGTTTGCAAAACGACGATATATCATCGTGACGTCTGGATGTGCAGCAATATCAGCTGGTCATGTGAAAGATGAGAACGGACAGTCAATATACGAAAGACGCAGCGGTGAGTTTGATGCAGGTGGTGTACTCAATGTCGGTTCATGTGTTTCAAACCCGCATATCGCTGGTGCAGCAATTAAAATAGCAGCAATCTTCGCGAAGAGAAACCTTCGTGGAAATTACGCAGAGATAGCCGATTATATCCACAACCGTGTCGGTGCAGTAGGTATCTCTTGGGGAGCCATGTCTCAGAAAGCAGCATCAATTGCTTCAGGATTCTGGAGACTCGGTGTTCCTGTGATTGTGGGACCACATGGTTCAAAATACAGAAGAATGATGCTTGGCAAAGCTGAGGAAGAGAGAGCCTGGACAGTTTATGATGCACGTACTGGTGACCGTGTGGTTACAGCACCGGGACCAGAACATCTCTTCTATGCAGCAGAAACTGTTGCAGAAGCGAATGTATTAACTGCGAAACTTGTTCTTCGTCCTAATGATACTGGAAAAGGACGCTCAATCAAACTGAGCCATTATATCGACATCCATGAAACATACTATGGGTACTTCCCTGATGATGTCTGGCGATACATCAGACGCGATACTGACATCCCAATCACTCTGAAAGACAAGATTCTGGCTCAAATGAAGGAGAACAAGTGGAAGGAACGACGGATTCCAGATCCAACGCTCTTGAAGGAGCAAATCATGGGAGGTGGAACCTAATGGTGATGAAACCTGTACCTTGGCAGACTGGAGAGATTTGCGGACCGGACAGTGCAAAAGCCCTAACAAAGCCTGCTGTTATCAAGAGAGACCTCAAAAAAGCCAAGAAACCACTTCTGATTGTGGGTTCAGAGGCTGTGACAGAGAAGCATGGAAAGGGCGACATGGTTGACTACGCAATCGCCCTTTCGAAGGCGATGAAGATGCCAGTCATTGCTACTGGAGGTGCAATCAAAGCTTTCTTGGAGAAGGGCTTTGAGGATGCCAAATCAATGGGGGCAATGGAGTTGGCACATCGGTTACAAGATTCGGAGTGGACAGGACCATCTGGGAAAGGACCATACGATATGATAATGATCTATGGAATCCCATACTACATGCAGTGGACACTGCTATCCTCTGTGATGAACTTTGGAACTCATCTAACAGCAATAGCATTGGGTAGATACTACCAACCACATGCAAAGTGGTCATTTCCGAACATGAAGGAGAAACAGTATCATACTGCTCTCGATGAAATACTAGAATTAGTAGGAGGAGGTAAGTAAATTGTCATTTGAAGACATTCCAGTAGATATTGGCGTGGTATACGAAGGTGAGCGAGTACGCGGCAAAGATATGTTTGTCGAGCTCGGTGGACCAAAGATGGAACAGAAATTCGAACTTGCAGTTGCCCGAGATATGGGCGATATCAAGGATGAAACAGTTTCCATAATTGGTCCAGACCTGAAAGACATGGAGGAAGGAAGCTACCATCCTCTTGGAATCGTTGTTGAAGTGGCTGGAAAAGAGATTGAACCAGACCTTGAAGGAGTAATTGAGAGGCGTATTCACGAATATGTCAACTTCGTTGAGGGAATGATGCATCTCAATCAACGCTATGACATCTGGATTAGACTCAGCAAGAAGTCCTTTGAGAAGGGATTCAACACTTTTGAGCATCTTGGCAAAGTTTTGATGAGACTTTTCAAGAGTGAGATGAACATCATCGAGAAGATCCAGGTGACATTCATCACTGATCCGAAAGTTGTTGGGGAACGCTACGATGACGCAATAAACCGTTACAACCAGAGAGACGAGCGTGCTCGAGGACTAAGTGACGCAGAAGTCGATACATTCTATGGATGTTCACTCTGTCAGTCATTCGCTCCTACTCACGTCTGTACAATCACCCCACAGAGATATGCGAACTGTGGTGCGATCAGTTGGTTTGATGGAAGAGCGGCAGCTCGGGTTGACCCAAAGGGCCCGTTATATGCTATCCCGAAGGGTGATACAATAGATGAGTTCCGTGGAGAGTATGCTGGCGTAAATCAGGCATATACAGAGAAGTCTCTTGGAAAAGTGAACTCAGTTGCACTCTATAGCGCCTTTGAGAAACCCCATACGAGTTGCGGTTGCTTTGAAGCAATTGCGTTTGTCATCCCAGAGGTTGATGGCCTAGGAATAGTACACAGAGACTTTAAGGGTGACACAGTAAACGGATTGCCATTCTCAAGTATGGCGGACTCAACAGCTGGTGGTCGTCAGATTCCAGGATTTCATGGCATATCAATCGAATATATGCGATCTCCAAAGTTCCTTCAAGTTGATGATGGTTGGAATCGGATTGTCTGGCTTCCAGATTCGGTTAGAGAACGAGTCTTAGAATTCATGCCTGATGATGTAAAGGACAAGATAGCTACAGAGAAAGATGCTATGAGTATCGGAGACCTAAAGGCATTCCTCAAAGAAAAGAATCATCCTGTTGTTGAACGATGGGTTGAGATTGAAGAAGAAGCCGAAGTCGCGTTGGTTGCTGACGAAGCTGGAGCTGACTATGTGACAGTTCCTGGCGAGATGACTGCTATGATTGGAGGTGTAGGTGGAGGGCTTGAAATCATCTTCAAGAATGCCAAAATCTATGCTGAGAAGGTAATCATCCGAAGAACAGGAAAGGGTGACAAGAAGAAATGACAACTGACAAGGAAAAGACCACGTCGCTGGATGACTTATTCGGCGATTTTGCTGAACTTGTCCTTGAGAATGTTACAATAGAGCTTGATGAGCTTAAGCTTGGTGTACGACCTATGGTCCAGCAGATGGCTAGGGCTGCAGCTCGCCCAGCGCTTGAAATGCCTAAATCATTAATCCCAGCCTCGTTCACAAAACCTTTGGGCGAATATACTCAGAGCATTCAAGAGATTACTCTCGGAGCAAAGAAAGGTCAAGGTGGAACCAGAAGCAAGACTGTAACAATTGGAGGGCATACAGCACCAGCTTGGGACTTGTTTCAGGCACCTCCGAAACATCCGCCCATAATTGCTGCAGATGTCTTTGACATGCCTATCTCATTAGCAAAAATGGTCAAGATGCATTACAAAGAGGTTCTTGATGACCCAGCAGAGTGGGCAAAGCTAGTTGTAGATAAGTACGGTGCAGATGTCGTCACTCTCCATCTCATTAGTACTGATCGACAGCTTGGTGATACCTCACCGAAGGATGCAGCCAAGACAGTAGAAGAGGTTCTTCAAGCAGTTAAGGTCCCAATTTTGATAGGATCTGCAGGGGATCCAGAAAAAGATGGACCAGTTCTTGCTAAAGCAGCTGAAGTCTGTGAAGGCGAAAGAACATTGCTATGTTCAGCAACAGTAGATGTTTACGAAGACATCGCTGAAGCAGCAAAGAAGCATGACCAGATAGTCTTGTCATGGACTTCAATAGATATCAATCAGCAAAAGGAACTCAACCGAAGACTCTTCGAATGGTTAACTCCTGAGCAGATTGTTATAGATCCAACAACGGCAGCTCTTGGATATGGTTTGGAATATGCCTTCACCATAATGCAACGTATGCGTCTTGCAGGTCTACTAGGAGATGAGGAACTACGATTTCCCATAAGCTCAGGCACCACCAATGCATGGGCTGCGAGAGAAGCGTGGATGAAAAATCCAGAATTGGGTCCAAGAGAACTTCGAGGACCTATATGGGAAAGTGTCACCGCTCTAGCATTGTTACTCGCAGGTAATGATCTGTTCATGATGATGCATCCTGCAGCTATCAAGACTCTACACGACTTGGTAGATTGGATGAAGGAAAGACAAAAGGTCAAACCGGAAGAATATCCGGACTGGACCACATTGACAATCCCGGAGGGAGCCTAATGGCAAAGTTACCAGGCCCACTAGAGATTTATCCCCTACTTCCTGGAACAAATTGCCAAGATTGTGGAGAAGCCAACTGTATGGCATTTGCCACGAAGATGGCTGAACACACCGTCAAGCTCAAAGCTTGTACACCTTTATTTGACGAAGCGCAATATGTAAAGAAATTGGAGAAACTCCAGGAACTCGTTCGACCACCAGTCAGAGAGGTCACAATTGGTGTAGGAGAGAATGCTGCAAGCGTTGGAGGAAAACTGGTCCTCTATAGACACGACTTGAGATACTCCAATCCAACAGCATTCTTCTTAGATGTGCCAGACAATCTTGATGCAGACAAACTAGCTGCAAGGGTTCAATCCATCGAAGAATGGACCTATGTCTATATTGGTACAAACCTCCGTTTGGATGGGATTGCTCTTCGAGGGGTGTCTCAGGACCCAAAGACCTTTGCTTCTGCAGCAAAGAAACTCAGCGAATTAACTGATTGGCCAATAATTCTCTGCTCATTAGATCCGAATATGCTTGCAGCTGCAGCGAAATCCATAGCAGACAAACGTCCATTACTATATGCAGCCACTTTGGAAACATGGGCAGAGGTGGGTGAGCTTGCAAGGGCACACAACCTACCTCTCGTAGCTTATGCACCAGGTAGTCTTGATAATCTCTCTTCGCTTGTGAGTACACTTCGTGCCATTGGCGTAGAGGACATTGTTCTTGATCCAGGTACTGTTTCAAGAACTGGTCTTGGAACAACAATAGATGACATGACTCAGCTTAGAAGATCCTCAATCATTGAGGACAATGAACTCTTAGGATATCCATTACTTGGTGCTCCATTAGCAGTCTGGGCAGACCACAAGGAAGGGGAAGCTCCAGAGCTCACTAAATGGGATGAGGTCTTAACGGCGTCAGCTCAGATTGTCAGGTATGCAGACATCCTTGTTCTGCATAGCATAGACATGTGGACCAATCTACCCATTACATTCCTTAGAAGTAATCTATATACTGATCCAGTGAAGCCTGTTGCTGTCGAGCCAGGTCTGATGGAGTTTGGTAAAGTTGGACCAGATGTACCAGTTATGTACACGACCAACTTTGCGCTCACGTACTTCACTGTAGAGAGTGACATCAAACAAGCAGGTGTTGATGCATACCTCGTTGTTGTGGACACAGAAGGAATGAGTGTTCAGTCCGCAGTGGCGGGTCGTAAGCTAACAGCTGACAAAGTTGCGGAAACTCTTGAAGAGTACAAGGTTGCGGACAAAGTTAAGCACAAGACTCTGATAAGTCCAGGAATGGCAGCGAGAATCAGTGGTGAAACTGAAGAGGTCAGTGGTTGGACAATAAAAGTTGGTCCACAAGACTCGAGTGGAATTGCCAAGTATCTACAAGAAGGCAAATGGAAAGAGGAGTGAAACATACTAGTATGAGAGAACGACTAGTAATCTCGGTATCAGGCAAAGGCGGTGTGGGAAAGACTACAACATCTGCTCTTCTCACCCGCATTGTCACCGAGAAGACAAAGAGAGATCTTCTTGTTGTTGATGCAGACCCTGTCATGAACCTGCCACGAGCACTTGGAATCGAAGTAACGAAGTCAGTTGGTTCAATTGCAACCGGGCTTCGTAAAGATATTGATGAGGGTGCAATAGGAGGGGAAGTAGCAAAGCAGGATGTATTAGAAGGAGAGATTTTCGAGTCACTAATAGAAGACACCAAGTTTGATTTCCTTGCAATGGGAAGAACCGAGGGCGAAGGGTGCTACTGCTACGTCAATCGCCTTCTAACTCAGATCCTAGACACACTGAGCAAAAACTACGAGATCACATTGATGGACATGAGTGCAGGTCTGGAACATCTGAGCAGACGTACAAATCGGAACGTGGACATCCTCATCATTGTTGTAGATCCTTCGAGAGCTGCTTTTGAAGCAGCATTGCGAATTCGGGACCTGGCAAAGGAGGTTCATATTGAGTTCAAGAAGATTGTAGTAATTGGAAACAGATTTCCTCCAGATATGGAAGAAGATCTAAGAAACCAATTTGAGGTAGAGGGCTTGGATCTCATTGGGATGATTCCTAGTGATGATGAACTGTCCAAAGCCAACTATCGAGGAGAGCCATTGTTCGAACTAGATGGTGAATCACCAGCAGTGAAGGCGGTCGAAACCATTGCAGAGAGACTTGGTCTGCTAAGCGAAGTAACACTGCTTAAACTACTGGGCCAAGACTCCTAGAGTCTTTAAAATCCAGCTCGAAACGCTCAAATCTAATCGTTCGGACAGGTTATTTTGACCTGAGGCGGAAGGTATGAATCCCAAGGGAGATTGGACAAAAAAGTACAAGGATAAGATTGTCACTGCTGCAGAGGCCATCTCGAAAATTAGAAGGGGCACTCGTATCCTTCTCGGGACAGGTTGTGGCGTTCCCTATCATCTTGTTCAGGAACTTGGAAAGAACGCTAACAAGATGGCAGACAACGAGATTGTTCATCTCATCACAATTGGAAACACACCATCTGCGGATCAAAAGTTCCAGGAACAATTCAGGCATAACACCTTCTTTGTTTCTGACAATATTCGAAATGCTGTTTCAGAGGGGCGTGCAGACTACACCCCTGCACCACTTTCAGACATTCCATTCTTCTTCCGTACTAAGAGAATCCCACTGGATGTAGCACTAATCCAAGTGAGTCCCCCAGACGAGTTCGGATACTGCTCTCTTGGAATCTCTGTGGACATAACCAAGACAGGTGCTGAACATGCAGACATTGTGATTGCTCAAGTAAACGAAAAAATGCCTGTGACCCATGGAGATTCCTATATTCACGTAAAAGACATGGACTATTTGGTAGTCCGCACAGAGCCTTTGAGAGAGTTCGAAGCTCCTGAAGTGAGTGAGATAAAGAACCAGATAGGTGAATATGCAGCAAGACTCATCGAAAATGAATCAACAATCGAGGTCGGAATTGGGACTATAGCGAAAGCAGTCACATCTAATCTCATCAACTCAGGTGTGAAAGACTTAGGCATCCACACTGAAACTTTCAGTGACAGTATAATCGACCTCATTGAGAGTGGAATTGTCACAAACACGAAGAAAAGCATCAACAGAGGAAAAGTCGTGGCCAGTTTTGCTATGGGCACAAAGAAGCTCTATGACTATGTTAACAACAATCCACTATTTGATTTCAGAGAGACCTCCTATGTGAATGATCCTTATATCATAAGTCAGAACAGGAAGATGGTAGCAATCAACTCTGCTCTAGAGGTTGACTTAACTGGACAGGTCTGTTCAGACTCAATTGGTCATGCATTCTATAGTGGAATTGGCGGGCAAGTGGACTTTATTCGAGGAGCTTCTAGGTCTGAAGGCGGAAAATCCATTATCTGTCTGA
>JASFEF010000140.1:0-7536 GCA_050124975.1 Candidatus Thorarchaeota archaeon
TGGTAATGGAGCTCATAATGCCATCAGCACATGGGCAGGTCTGGTGCCAAAGTTCGGGAAGGACGCCAAGAAACCAGCAATGGTTGGATCGAGTCTTATGCCAGTTTCATTGGGCGCAGACTTCGTCCTGATGGGTCCGGCAAAAGATGCTCCAGTTGTATATCCATCAGTGGCCATGATTGATGTGGCTCACTCTGGAGTTCTCATCGAAGAAAGAATCCGCCCTGATAAACCTCATCCGAGGTATCTAGTGAGTTAGAGCATCAAACATGATGTTTACTTCATCTTTGCTTCATAGAAGGAATAAATGAAGAGGACTAACAGGAACGCTGTCAGAAATACTTGGGCAAATGCACCGACTGGTAGAAGTGCCATTGCAATTGAATACAACTCGACGATGAGTCCAATTATCAAGAATGTGAGATTCATGTAAACCACAAACTCCACATTCTCCCATGATGATGCTCGATAGGCAAGCAGGTTACCAATTGCAAAACCAATGAAGAGTGCACCAATGAATCGGTCTGCAAACTCCTCATATGGAAAGTTGAACAGAGTTGCATGATGTTCGGGGAGTACAAGCATCCAGAGTCCATAGACAAGTGCCACAAGCCCATCGATCAAGAATGCATATTTTAGAAACTTCGAAATCTCCATGTTCTATCCACCACACCCCTGGAAAAGGGCCATTAGAACTCAAGCAGCTTCGATTAAAATCTTGTGAGGAAGATACGAAACTCATATACAATGCATCATGAGATTTAAAACAAACTTCACAAGTAACAAACTTTGGTGCTTCGTGTGAATAGGCAGGAATATACTGCAACGAGATGGGTTGTTTCCGTGTATGGAATACTCATCGGATTAGCAGGAATAGAGCATGGAATCTTCGAGATTCTACAGGGGGACGTACCTACTAGTGATCTAATGATAGATGCGATTGGTGATGCGTACAGATTTTGGCCAGGCTCAATGGAGAGAGCTCTTACCATCATCCCCAATTTTCTATGGACAGGGATATTTGCAGTGCTCTTTGGCATCTTAGTGGTCATCTGGTCATATCTGTTCGTTCAGCGAAAATACGGCGCAACAGTCTTCTTTGTCCTTGCAGTGACTCTCTTCTTGGTTGGTGGCGGTTTTGCACCAATTTTCCTGACATTACTAGGTGCTGGTGCTGCTACTAGAATTGAGAAACCACTAAACTGGTGGCGCACACATCTTCCAGCACAAGAAGGATTGGCAAAGATGTGGCCCTCCATACTCATTCTCTTTGTGATTGTGTTTTGGAGTGCAGTTGGAATTCAGATATTTGGGATTCCTCTTCTTGCAGTGGACATCATTTATGCAATCATGGGAATCCTTTCAATCATCATGGTCATACTCATGCCTCTCGTGGTAATTGTGGGAATTGCATACGACATCAAGAAGTAAAATGGAGCCGGCTCTGGGATTTGCACCCAGGTAGAACGGATTTGCAGTCCGTCGCGTCAGCTTCTCCGCCAAACCGGCTCAGCTGAGAGAAGATACCTCGGACTGGATTTAAGGATGTCGGCAAAATTGGCGTGTAATCGTATGAGGAGGAATAAAGGCAGTAGATACCAGTCACTATGAAAGACTGAAATAAGCTAAACTGAATGAAGGAGATGATATACTATGCAAATAGGTCTACAAATTCCCGTCTTTACATGGTCTGGTGAAATAAAAACCATATTGAGCGAAATCGTAAGAACTGCTGAAAAGGCAGGATTTTCCAGTATTTGGGTCATGGATCATTTTTTCCAGTTGGAGATGTTCGGTGATGCTGCTGAGCCAATGTTGGAAGCCTATAGTGCCCTGAACTATATAGCTGCACTGACTAAAAAAGCAAAGTTGGGCACATTAGTAACAGGAGTAGTCTATAGACATCCAGGCGCTTTAGTAAAAACTGTTACAACGTTAGATGTGTTATCAGGTGGAAGAGCATATTTTGGTGTGGGAGCAGCCTGGTATGAAAGAGAAGCAAAAGGATTAGGTCTGCCTTTTCCAAAAATTCAGCACCGATTTGAGATGTTAGAGGAGACCCTACAAATTGCCAAGCAGATGTGGGAAGGAAAACGAGATTCATTCAACTGTAAGCATTATCAATTAGCTGAACCAATAAGCAGTCCACAACCACTCTCAAAACCACATCCTAAGATTTTGATAGGAGGAATGGGTGAGAAAAAGACTCTACGGCTTGTAGCTCAATATGCTGATGCATGTAATTTGTTCACTTATTCTGGTCTTGAAGTGATCAATCACAAACTCAAAGTCTTGAAGAAACATTGTGAAACCATTGGAAGATCATACGAAGAAATAGAACGTACAGCATTAGGTACTGCGAATCTATCACCAGGGAATATGTCAACTGATGATGTAATTGGAATGTGTAAAGGATTGGCAAATGAGACTGTTGAACACCTCATCTTCAACATGCCAAATGTTCATGAGATATCTCCTCTTGAAACGTTTGGAGAAGAAATCATTCCTACAATCACAGATCTTTGATCCAGGTGATTAACATGATAGACAAGAAGCAATTAGAGACCCGTATCAAGATACTCAAAGAGACTCGAAGGACTTTGCACAAACTCTCAAAAAAATCAGGTCCTAGAGGTTTGTCAACCCTCGAGAAGGCAGAATTAAGGAGATATGATGACTGGTTGGGAATCAAGTGTAAGGAACTTGATAACTTGATGAAATTTGGTGAGAAAGTACACAAACTAAGAAAAGGTTCTGAAGCGTCTGAGATGCAGCAATCATTCAATCTTCAGTACTTACAACTTCAACAAAATATGCAAGGACAAAATCGTCAATTCACTATGGTCTCAAATATTATGAAGGTCAAACATGATACAGCAAAGGCTGCTATCAACAATATTAGATAAAGAAATGGAGCTAGTTTAAGTAAAACGTATTTCAGACACTTATCGAATGCCCCGCTCTGGAAAGCCTTCATCATATCCACTACATCCGAGCCCCCGTCATATTGAATCAGGTCTCGACAGAGGATTAATCAATGGAGTGCTTTGAATTCTTCAAGTAATCGAGCAGAAACTTCAGCTACCTTTGGGTTCATTGGGCTTCCATCACCGAATTCTAAGCCAATTGCCTTCACCTTCAACTGATCATTATTGTAATGTTACTTTGCTCTTGCAAGAATCCAGAAATGTTTCTCAGTTTCAGTTGGAGTTTGAGTTTCAACACTCCTCGCAAAAATGATTTCAAACTCTGCAGATTTGACCAGTTCAACAGTCTTCTCTGGGCCATTGCTACTCCAATACATAGGTACAGATTGAAACTCATCCCACTCCCAAACTCCATCGGAAGCTTCTGGACGAGCTCCAACGCTGAATAAGAGAGCACCTCCGTTCTTGAGAATACGATGAAAGTCCCGAAAGAACGCCGAGTGTTCAGTTCTTGGAACATGAAAGACGCATACGTCGAAATAACGCCATCAAACAAGGCATCCTCATAATGAAGTGCAGTCATGTCACCAATTTCAAGAGTCGCTTGAGGAACACGTTGTTTTGCTAGATCAAGCATCTTCTGAGAGATATCAATACCAGTGACCCGAAATCCCCTATCGACAAGAACTCGAGTAACTATGCCAGTCCCGCAACCAACATCCAGGACATGACCTCCTGATTTCACCTGACTCATGAATTCATCAAGCTCTGCTTTATCACTGAATGGAGACCTATATTCATCATACTGCTCAGCTATTCGGTCATAACCCGCTCTAACGATATCCTTAGAATCCTCCTTCATGAGTGGTTCCTTCTGAGTTTCTTAGATTCTTAGTGTGCTGGGACCGGTTTGAGCTTCATTATGTATGCAAGTATAATCACAATGACACCTGCTAGAGCAATTATTACAGACTGCACGATTGGTTCTGGGAGTGTACTTGCTGCAGTACGAGAATATGGAAGCAATAAGGGAACGGGTGCCACGCAAAACAAACCAATACCCAGTATAGTAGCAACTTGAACTCTATTCATTATTTCTCCCTATTGAATAAGACAACAGAACAGGTATATGAGGCTTGAGGGTATGATTTAGCTGAATACAAGCAGGACAGGAAGCATCGAGTATCCACTCAATCCAATTGAAGTGATGTTAATCAGTACATGGATAATGCCTAAGGGCCACATGCTCTTGGACTGTCTATATAGAAATATGTAGCCAGTTGCAATTATTGTCTGAATGAGAATAAACAATACACTGAATGGGAATACGCTTTGCCCCTCAGGAAGGACCAAGATCCAGAATAGCAGATGAATCAAAGTGATGAGAACAACGTACATGAGACTCCCAATTGCGATCATCACCTTTCTCTTTGGACCCTCTTTGAAGAACTCTGCATATGAATCGAAAGTATAGATCCAGATGAGCTGTTCAGAGAATGCATTCACTGGAGCCCAAATCACAAAGGTGAGTATGAAGCCCAGGAGATTGAAGTCTGACACTCGCTCGAAGGTGATGAATTCGAATCCCACTAAAACCAGCTGAAGCATCAATAAGACCACGAAGAGGGAACTTACATAACCTGCAAACTGTTGACGGATTGCCCCCCTGTTTATCTCATACCCCAGACCTCCTCGTCGCCATCTCACGACTCCCACACAGAACACACCATAGTATAAAATCAAAGGAATGAGTGCTCCTGTGAGATTGAAGAGATATCCAGCTGTAAATGGCAATCCTATCGCAGCCAAAGTAGCTAATACTAAATCCAAGTAAGTTGGCTGGAAATTATCTGGAACATCAGGGAGGATTGTCATAATGATTCGAGCGTTTCGGACCTTACAGCTATATCATATTTTGGAAAAGGGATTTTCCTACCTGATTTTCTTAATAAACGCTTCAAGATCTCCAGAGTAGTCCTCATTCCTGAACCGGTCTTCTTTGATACCAAAATTGCCAATATGCTCTGAGCTAGGCGTCATTTCAGCTAGTCGTAGAAACATGTCTTTGTAAGCATCAGACTTTGAACAAATGAAGAATGCCACACGTTTCCCCTTGAGGTCAACTTCATGCAGATACGTCCGAAGTGGAGGAATTGGGTTCCAAGCCCAGATTGGAGCTCCAATGATAATCGTGTCGTAGTCCTGAGGATTTTTCTGGTATTCAATCTCTGTTAGATTTCCTGCTCTAGAGTCACGACCTGCTAGTAGCCAATTGAGTCGTCCCTGACGATTTTTCTTATCGATTATTTCATCGATATCAGCAGAGAGCCGACTAGCAATAGACTTAGCTATGGTTCTGTTGTTTCCTGTTCGGGAGTAATAAACGACTAGATAACTCATTCAATCACGAAAAGAACTCGAGCTGCATGACATAAAAATTCGTTGACTTCTCAAGTCGGCGACATCCCTCTGTTATTCTACGAATACTCAGAAGTCAGTGGTCCTTTTTACAGCAGTTTCACTAGTTCACTCACAGTGTACTTAGAGAGTCCTAATGTTTCCATTGTACGTTTGGCTTCACCCAAATAGTCGCGATCCATTAATCGAGATACTATTGTAATCACAGATGAAATAACCGGCGTCGTCACCCCAACCTGCTCCCCAAGTTTCTGGAGGAACACTAGACCATAACCCACATCTTCATTGAAATACCGGTAATCCAGATTACTCGGGGCTCTAACCCCCTCAAATCCCGGCGCAGTGATAAATCCGGTGTCATAGGTGGCTTCTGTCATATAGCCCTGGAGGACGCCTAATTCTGGGTCAGGAATGACATCCACACCCAATTTCTTTCCGATAGCAATCCGTTCTCTGTCAACTGCCTTAATCAGGTTCCCAACTGCAGGAGTGACACCCTCGTGATAAAAATCGAAATCACCGTTAGTTCGTTCAATTAGTGCGACATTCATGAGCGTAATCGCGGGGTGGATGACAGGGTTGCCGTTCTGTAAGCTGGTCAGGAGTATATTCTTTGCAGCACTCATATTCGGGTAGACATCGCGCACCTGATCCAACACATAATTGGTATTTCGTGCTGGGACTGCTGCCACAAACAACCCGCCTTTGAGCTTGTTGAAGATCCGAATCTTGCCAGGTTCAAGCAGTCGAACAGCATACGGTAGCGTCGAGGTTTCTGCAACGATAATGTCAGTATCCCGAAGATCCAGTCCTGCACCGTTTTTGAATTCAATACTACCACCGGAAGAACTTGGACAGACTATAACAACTTGCCCTTTCTTGAGGTGTGGTTTGCAGGCTTCTGCAAATGGTCTCGTACTGTACGCTGGACCAACTGCATATATGAGATCAGCTCGATTCAAGACATTTTCAATTTCGTGTCCAGCAGAAACCACAGACTGAAATCCTTCAAGTTCACCCTCGCAGTGGATACCTCCGTTGTTTTGGACAGCCTCAATGTTCTCAGGGAATTGTTCAAAGTCAAACAGCCTAACCTGATGGCCATGGGCCGCACAATCGAATGCAACGGCACAGCCTCCGTTTCCAGAGCCCAATACAGCGATGTTCATTTTGCCATCATCCTGACTTTGTTGGTGTGTCCTTCACTTTTGCATTCTTCGATAGAGGACAGCAACAGTTAGTACAGCTATAGCACCCGCAACTGAAGCAACAGCAATCAAAGGCAAATCAAGAGTCTTAGGAGTGGCAGTTGGTGTTGTTGTTGGACTTAAGGTCGTAATATTCTTGGATCAACTGTCTATTACTGCATCCTTTTCGCGTGGATGGTCATCTGTTTCTATCCATTTGGTCAGCCAAGGATGCTTCTATAATGAATAGAGTGAAAAATAGTTGCTTCATTCGAGGATGAGTATTCTATAAGAATTTCCAGAGGATATATTTCTGGTCCTCAATTTGGAGAAGAAATTTCTGTTCAAGGTTGAATTTGGAAATTGTTTTAATTTCCTCTTCTGATGGTCCCATCCCCAACAAGTACCAGCTCTCATAAGGCCATTCTCGCTCAAACCATTTAGGCAATTCCTCTAACAATTTCTCATATAGGTTCATTTTCCATCCAGTCGGTGTTATCCAGAAAGAAGCCCCAGGATCAACCTGTTCCAGTTGCAGATGTTCAAAGATTCTATCATTGAAGAATGCAAATTTCAGAAAGGGGACTAGAGGTTTGATGAATATGCACCCATAACATTCTGTTTCATCTATATCTAGAATTGTAAAAGCAAATTCCAGCTTCTTGTTATGATCTTCTTCATGACGTGAAATCTGTTTGAGATTCTCTTCTTTTGGAAAGCCTTCTGGTCTGAATCCGCTTTCAATTACCGCATTGTAATCAAGTTCGTTGTCACTAGCTCTTAGCTGTCGAATCCTGATATTTTCAAAAATCAGTTCTTCTGGAACGGATTTGTCTTGTGGGAAGAATTCTGTCATATATCAAACCGCAATTTTAGAAATATATCATTATTGCGCTCTCAGCATGATAATAGTCACGCTGCCGCATAAGATAAGTAGGGAAACCCGATAGAAAGCGGAGAAGCTGGAGGAGATGAAATGAGTCAAGAGCTGGGTATTTCACCAC
>JASFEF010000141.1:0-7490 GCA_050124975.1 Candidatus Thorarchaeota archaeon
TTGCACAAAAATCATCGCAGCAATTCCCTGAAGCACGATGGCTGAGGGAAAGATGTGCAATGTTTCGTAGAACAGCTTGTTGATGAAACCGTCTAGTGCAAGGAATTCTTTAATTCCAATGGCACCAACAAATGGAATAGCTAAGATTGGAAATATCAACAACGTACGAATAACTCTCTTTCCAAAAAATTCGTACTTTGCCATAAGGAAGGCAAAAAACACACCGAGGACAACAGCAGCCGCTGTCACTATTATTGCTACATAGACGGAGTTTAAGATGGCTCCAAAGTCCCAGCCCCAGATTGCTACTGCATTTAGTACTGAATTATATGCGCCAGCATTGAAATTGAGATAGACATTTAATTCACCAGATTGGTTAACGATGAATGGCCATATTCTCGGATCTCTAAAGAGAGCCATAATATGGTTCAGTGTGAACTCTCCATCTGAAGTTAAGAAAGCATATGCAGCGACACTTATCAAAGGCAATATTAGAAAAAGTGTAAAAACACCGACTACGGCAATTAACTGAATAGATGTTATCTTATCTAATTCGCGACGGGTTCTTCGGGCACCGCTAACAACCCTCTCACGAGCTCTTGAAGCCCATTCTTGAGTGTTTGTCTTTGGTTCCCTAAGGAACCCCTCGATTCTGGTCAGACCTCTATCAGTCCGAGAACTAGCTGAATAGGTTTTTCGCGAGAACCAAGCAGCTAAACTATAAGGAGCACCCTTGAGGGTGCTCACGAGGCTGCTCCGACGATCCGCCGGGACAAGCTCAGAACTATCCTCAAGGGTGTCCATTTCTTGTACTTCTTCTTCGGTCATACCGAATATCGACGCCTTTCACTATGGGAATTCAAGCAAGACTGCAGCTAAGACTGACTGATACTGTGCGATAGCCGCAGCAGTCCATTCACTCTGGAAGTATACCTTAGCTCCGTCATAGTCATAATGCATAGCATCGTTGAGCTCAATGGCTTTGTCTACATCGAATGTACCACCGGTGAAGCCGTATGTGGCATTGAATCCGGTGACATCTAACATTGCGGCCATATTAGCCACATAGGTGTCAAACTCGGCCTCGTTGATGTATCCTTCTCTGTATGCCTCTGCTATTTTCGACCAGCATGCAACAAGATCTGACTGTGCATTTGTGAAAACAGCCTGGAAGTATGCTCGGTATGCATAGCTCGTCGCGGCAGACAGTGTGTCATTGAAATCAAAACCAGAGGCTTGAACTGCCTCTGCAGTTTCGGTGAAGACATCATGTAGGAAGGGACCCCAGAATGTATCAACACCGGGTTCATCAAATGCGTCCTCGATGACTGGAACCCTTAGACATTCAGGATTCAGCCAGTGTGCCTGACCTTCAGCAGTGAGAACCCAATCTACGAAGACCTCAGCAAGCTCCTTCTGTGTACTTGTAGAAGCAATAGCAATTGGATCTCCATTGACGATTGTGTAGTCACCAGGGCTGATGTATTTGACATTCGGGTTGACATTCGTTGACTGGAAGCCGTAGAAGTCAATGGTTAGACCGTATCCGACCGCACCCTGTTCAGCAGCCTCTTTGACAGCTGAAGAACCACTGTAGAATCCACCATTTCCAACGATTCGTGCAAGAACCGACCAGCCTACATCCCATCCATAACCTTGGGTTATGATCTCGTAAGCACGTCTAACTGATGATGATGCATATGCATCTGCAACAGCAACTGTGGGCAGTACTGGTAGAAATTGTGCAAGCTCAGGACTTGCAAGGTCAGTCCAGTTTGCAGCAACTGTGGAGTTTGGTAGGTCCCACAAATCAGTGAAGTAGTCATTGACTGTGAATCCAAATCCAGAAGTAGCTGCTGAAACCCAATAGATGTCAGTGCCGTCATCTCTCTTCAGGTCAACACCACCATAGGTGTCAGGGACCCTAGCAGCTGCTGCCACCATCCTGGTACTTGTCCAGGGTTCTAGGTAGTCGTCAGTCATGAGGTTGTCGAACACAGTTGGTCCGCCGCCCCAGAGGACATCTGCCCATCCATCATCAAGAATGGGTGGCCAAAGGGAGTCCCATGGATCTTGCCACTCGATATCTGTAATATTATACTCTGCAGCAACACTAGTCGCCAAGAATTCAGCTTCGTAAAGATTCTGAATAGCTGTGCTATGGCGAGTGAGAATGTGCAGCGTATTCTCAGGTCCAGCAGGAGTTGTGGTAGTCGGAGTTGTAGTTGGCGTGGTGGTTGGACCTGGTCCTAAACCACCAGCGATGATGAACCCCAGTCCAAATCCTGCGACCCCAATAATCACGATTACGATAATTGCCGAAAGGCCAATTCCCGTACCGCGCGAGGTTAATTCGCTCATCTCTCTCAATCCTATATTTCTGTCAGAACAGTATAGGTATATACCTACGTTCCGATTCAAAAGATAGTGAAAGGCTTGGCTATAAGTCTGCTTGTTTCTTGAGACGAGTTTTTATGAATCACTTTAGCACTGTTAAGAAAAAACATCGAACCGTTCGATTTCGTAACAAGCCTATGTCAAAAATCGGATTGATGCGTTTCCGACAATCTTCATAAGCTCCTAGGCTTTATGATTACTGAATATTTACCGAGAGAAGGGGTTGCAGGATGTCGCACGCATTTGACTCCGAAGAATTGGAGAGGGAAATAGAGATAGGCATTGTAAGTGCTTTTGGTTGGGCGGTAATAGAGTTTGAAGCCGTTCTTTTTCAGAAGTTTCTTGTTATGTCAGGACCTACATCCCTCATAACAGAGGATATGTTTCGGAAATACCTCTTGAATATGGAGTCCAAGGGCTATTTAGCTCCAGTTGAATTCCAAGGTAGGAAGGCATGGAAGCGTCTTGTCATTGAGTCCGAGATTGAAGAACCAGCTATGACTCCTGAAGAAGTCAAGGAATTCATAGCAAAAGCACAGGCTGCTTCGAAGAAGAAAAAGAAGCGTGATGTGTCAAGTGAACATCGTATACAAGAGTCAAAGAAATTAGCAGACAACATCATTCGAACTCTTGAACAGGTGATGCCTAAGCCAAGAGCGACTAGAAAACCTTGGGAGCCAACACTCATCAGTCATGTTGAGGGTATGCACAGGTCACTCATTGAGTCAAAGTCTGAGTTTCTTCAATACTTGAAGAAGAACATTCCAGGTGCAGTCGAGCCAATGGAGAAGATGCTCAAATCAAATGGCGAAGAGATCCTTCTACTCAGTCTGAGAGTGATTGAATCTGGACAGAGAGCATATCCTCCATAGTAGAACTACTCTGGTGTTCATTGTCCAACCAGCTCTGTTCCAGGGAACGCAATAGTGGGGATAATTGAACTCCCATTGCTTCCGATATCAGAGATTCCCTGAAGTTCGAGATTGTTTGCGATACGTAAATCACCCTTAAGTGATTCATAGAGATTTCCCACGAGAAGTGCGTGTTTGATTTGGCGGGTCAATTCACCATTTTCTATGAGCTGAGCATTTCGTATCTCATTGGAGAATGAGCCTGTAGTTGGCTCTACCAGTGGCCAAGCAAAATGCTCAACGAACACACCCTTGTCAATCTCGGTGATTATATCCTCCATCGATTTTGATGATGAAGTGAATTCGAGTGTTGTTGTTCTACAGCTTACTGGTCTTACGAAGGAACCATGGATTTCTCGCGCACCACGTCGCATACCATTACTCGTTGATTCCAGGTCCAGCTGCGCTGCATTATAGCTATCATTGAGATAAGATTGTAGCACTCCTTTTTCAATCAAGGGCGTCTTCTTCATTGGCAATCCCTCATCGTCAACAAGTGCGCTTAGTAATCCTTTTTCGGACAAGCCATTATCGACGACAGTCAAACTTTCGTGAGCTACAACATCCCCCACCTTATCAGTCCAGGGGCTCGATTTCCGATTGACATTCTCACCAGAGGTTGCAGAACCAATTAGGGTTTCTAGGAGTTGTGCGCTCTCACTAGGAGCAATGACCGCAACAACATTCTCCCATTTCTCAGTGAACGCTTTGGCCTGTAACACGTTCAAAGCTTGTTCATTCAGCTTCTCTCCAATCTTGTCAAATTCAATATCGGAGATGTTACGGGACCAACACCTCTTTACACCCTCTCCTACAGACCCGGAGGCTTCTGATTTTGCGGTGAAAAAACCATAGACCATTGTTGACTTAGAACCAGCATCAACTCCGAGTGAATTCATCACGTTGAAATCAACAGAACTAGCTCGGAGAGTACCATTGGGAACAGTAACATTGCCTGCTGAAGCATTATCGACTATCAACATTGCCTTCTCTGTGAGATACTCGCTGTCAATCTGTGCAGTTGTTTTATCATAGAATCGCTCAGGATTTCCAGACACTTTCTTTGGGCTTGGTAGTGATTCGAATTTTGGGTTAGGATCACTCACTCTTGCCATAGAGGCTGCGCGTGAAACAAATTCATCTATTGATTCGAAGGTGAGTGTCGAGCTGGTATAACCAATCTTCTTGTCAATTATGAATTTCAGACCAAAGCCCAATTCTGTCTGAGCAGTTCCCAGTTTTGCGATGTCATCGTCTATGTAAACGCTAGATGTTTTCGCTAGAATAGCAAATGCCTCAGCTTGGGTTGCTCCTCCTTTCTCGGCCAATTTCAGTATCTTTTCATTGGTGGATGGCAAGTTCATTTCAGCCACCTCCGACTGTTAGTTCAACTCGCATATGTGGACCACCGGAGGATACCGGGATAAAGTCCTCCTCACCTTTCCCGCATTGACCACCATTAAAGGTCAAGGTGTTTCCGACTGCATCTACAGTCTTTAACAACTCAAGAACATTCCCAGCTATAGACAGGCTTCTAACAAGTTGCGTCTTTTCTCCGTTCTTGATGATATACCCCTTCAGAGCTGTAGCTTGAACTCCGCCTCCTACAACATCTTCCATACCCGATGTGCCCTTGATAATATACAATCCATCCTTTGTGTCAGCAATAATCTCATCATCTTTCCAGTCGCCCTTGTCAAAGAAGGTGTTAGTCATTCTAGCAGAAATTCTTCGATTGTAGTCCTGAGCTCTACCATTACCTGTAGGTTGAACACCCATTAGTACTGCTGTTTCAAGAGTATGGAGGTATCCTTTGAAAACACCATTTTCAATAATTGAATTTCGTGATGAGGGGGTTCCCTCTGAGTCAAATGGAATATTCCCCATCGGACCCTTGAGTGTGCCATCATCAACCATAGAAACAAACTCAGCCCCTATTTTTTTGCCAACTAGACCCGTCAAGAACGAACGACCTTTGACTACCTCATCTGCCTCGCTTGCATGACCACAGACCTCATGTGCGATGAGACCAGCAATATTACCATCAATGACCGTCGTGAGTTTTCCTGAGGGGGGTTTTTCAGCAGTAAGAAGTTCAATAGCCCCTCTAGCTGCTCCAGAACCAAATTCTTCTGGATCTACACTTCTCGCTAATTCAAAGCCTGCAGTACCATCCTCAATATCGTAGTCAATCTGGAGATTACTACCTTCTCTTGCGACAGCCTGTGCAATCACTCGAACTCGTAGTTCATCCCATTCTAGTTTTGATCCAGCGGTATTGACCAGTCGAAAGACACGTCGTGAATCCTGGTATGCTGAGTTTGAAGTGACAATCTTCTCATCGATTTTTTGAGCTCTGTCAAGACCCATGACCAGTTCTATCTTTTCTTCGACAGATACGTCGCTGGGATTTTCCTTAACCTTCTGCCAAATTTTCTTCTCGATGCCAGCTAATCCAGAAAAATCAATTTCCTTTCTGGAATACTTTGAGCAGGCTATTGCCCTTTTAGCCGCCATATCAAGTAGTTCTAGATATCCTTTCTCTTGCAATGGCATTGAAGATGAAGCAGTCCCCCAACATTCTCCAACCAAAGCACGTGCTACTGCTCCAGCTGTAGATGTCCTGTTAAATGAGCGAAGGGCACCGTTTGTCACAAAGAAATTTGTGCTGCTACGGTCTTCGAGTCGAATGTCTCCAAATGAAACATCTCTGTTAGAAAATGAATCAAGAGCCTTCTTCATAGTGTCAATCATCGGATGTCACTGATGAAGCGACCTTTGCAATGGAGATAAGTCTTTGGAGCCGTGCAAGTAAACTGACATCTTGATATTAAATTGCTAGAATTGAAGCTTGCCTTTCACAACTGTGACTCCAGTTCCACTCACCTTTACCTGTTCAATACCTTCTTGATCACCTCGAACTTCAACGAAGATCTTCCCAGGTCTCTCGACATAATGACCTTGTTCGATGACTATACTAGTCACAGGATAAGTTGCTTCCATGAACCCATAACGGATTATGTAACTCCCAAGACTTCCTGCGGCAGATCCTGACACTGGATCTTCGTACACACCTAACGCTGGTGCGAAATGACGAACCTGTGCATCAGATGTGGGTTCACGCGTGTCTCTTGTGAATACACTCAACGAAACATAGTCAGAATCATCTTGTAGTTCCTTCAGACGGTCCCAGTTGGGTTGGATTCTATCAAGGGACCTACTAGTTGAAACAGGCATCATGAGGTGAGGTGTTCCAGTACTTACGGTCTGAAGGGGGTTTGGGGAATGAATATCTGCCAGTGAAAGCCCAAGAGCCTCGGCATAGTCCTTTGGATCATATGTGTCCATGAACTGTGGTTTCTTGTGGGTGATCTGGATTTCGTGATGTCCCGTTGATTCGTTCCTCACAATCTCGATGTCCAATATCCCACTGTTAGTTTCGAGACGGACCATAGTCACATCACTGATGAGTTCAATTCGACCCTCTTCAACAAGCGCGTGGAAGGCTGCTATCGTAGGGTGACCAGAGAAACCAATCTCGCTCTTTGGAGTCATGTATCGAAACTTGAAATCTGCAACCCTGGATTTGGAAACAAACACAGTTTCTCTCACATTCATCTCACGAGCTATCTTGTGCATTGTTTCTTCGCTGACATGATCAGCATCCATGATTACAGCTGCAGGGTTTCCTCCAAATGGCTTGTCGGTGAAAGCATCGACCTGAATCACATCAAGGGTGTTTTTCTTGAGCATGAACATCAACTTCTTGGCAATTCGCTTGGTGGCTAATTAAGAATTCCATGCGGATTGAGAATCCTGTGGACCATTCACTTACTCTCCATATGGCGAGAGAAGTTCTCCTTGTGTGCTGCTTGGTTCAAGACTCGATTTGCTGGTATTATCTTCGCAGGTCCAAATCTTACTTTGGCAGGCTCATAATCACAATCGAGAAGTGTGGCAACCCACATATCACGACCATTCTTCTTAATATTCTCACCACTCTTACCTGACCTGCTCTTCATCAAGATTCCACTAGAAACGTAGATCGTTAGTGAGAGGAAGATGCCAAAGCCGGTCAGATACAGAATCAGCATGATTATTAACGATTGTGAATATTCTTGTTTTAAGGTTTCTGTTAACTCACAGGTGAATGACAAAAACCACTAGACGATTTGGCCCTTA
>JASFEF010000142.1:0-7472 GCA_050124975.1 Candidatus Thorarchaeota archaeon
CAGAGTGACTGATTGTCAAGTCTTCTTCAAGTGCGAGAACTTCCAACGAGTGGGAGCGTTCAAATTTAGAGGCGCACTGAACACTGTATCACAGTTGACTGAGGAGGAACGGAATCGAGGTGTGATTGCACATTCTTCGGGAAATCACGCTCAAGCGTTAGCACTTGCTGCCACCCTTTCAGGTATCAAAGCAACAATTGTCATGCCAAAGAACTCTCCACAAGTAAAGGTTGATGCAACACGTGACTATGGCGCAGAGATTGTATTCTGCGAAAACTCTACTGAGAGCAGAGTTCAGGTCGCAAATGAACTGATTGAGAAGCACAAGTATGTTCTTGTACATCCTTACAACGATGAACGCATAGTAGCTGGTGCTGGTACAGCTGCCCTTGAGTTGATTGAAGAAGTGGAGGAACTGGACTACCTCTTTGCTCCAGTAGGTGGAGGAGGTCTCTTGAGTGGTACCTCCATTGCTGCGAAGGGGCTCTGTCCAAAATCTATAGTGATCGCTGTTGAGCCCGAGAATGCAGATGACGCGTTCCGTTCGTTTAGAGACGGAAAGATCTATCCTAGTGTCAAACCGGATACAATTGCAGACGGTCTCAGAACCCAACTTAGTGAGCTGACCTTTCGAATCATAAAGCAGAACGTTGACTCAATCATCACTGTGTCTGAGGAGGAAATAGTTGTCGCAATGAGAATTCTCTGGGAGAGGATGAAGATGGTCGTCGAACCTTCCGGTGCTGTTTCACTAGCAGGTCTTTTGAAAATGAAGGATGAACTGAACGACAAACGTGTGGGTGTTATTATCAGTGGAGGTAATATCGACCTTAGTGAGTTCTTCTCCAAATATCTATGACCCATTGGTTTCTTCACGGGTCTTTGGAAGCCAAATAACAAACTCGGCACCCTTTGTCGGTTGACCTCTTACTCTGTCTCTTGCATCTATACGACCACCATATTTGTCACAGATTTGCTTTGACTGGTGCAGTCCTACCCCACCATAACGTCTTGAAACATCAAAAATGGCGGTCTTCAATGAGCCTGATATCCCATGTCCATTGTCACCTATGGCGACCTCGTAGCCATCCCCACTTTCCTTGAGTGATACCCAGACTATTCTTTCTTCACGAGGATTATGTTCAATCGCGTTCTCAATGAGGTTGTCAAGCAGTTGCTCAAGAAACTGATCCGCATCAATGAGTGAGTTGTCTGCATTCAGTGATATTTCAAATTTGACATCTCTGTGTTGTGACTTCTGAGATTCAACAACTGATTCAATGGTTGTGCTCAATTTCCTGATTCGTAGTGGAACTGACATCAAAGGTTCGGTGACTTTGACCTTCGATATCATGCTTTGGCAGCGTTCGACAGATGATACAATTTGACCAAGAAGACGACGCATATTTGGGTCCTGTAACTTCATCTCCATGACCATGGTGCTTCCCAAGATGACTTGGAGCTGATTTCTGAAGTCATGTGCCATCAGATCGATGAGATGCATTGCACGCTCTTTCTGTGTTTCAATATTCCTCTCTGCATCTATTCGGTCTGTCGCATTCATGGCCAAGATCTGCAATGCTTGAGTTCCTTCAAATTCAACCGGAGAGCCAAACAGCTCAAGCCATTGCATATCCCCATCTTTTTGAAATACACGGATCAGCATTGGAATCTTGTTAGGTGGGTCACCAGACATTAGCTCTTGAAGTCTGTTCACGACCATGTCCCAATCATCTGGATGAATTGAATCCTGAATGTCTTTTGGTGTGAACGCAAGAACTTCATCGACAGTGCTTTCAAGGAAATCCGCAAATGCTGCATTTGTAAATAAAACTTGCAGAGGAAGAGGTTCTAGAATCATAATCCCTTGGAAAGAATGTTCAATCAAGGTTCTGTATTTGGCCTCTGACTCGACCAGGGCTTTCTGACTTGCTTTTCTCTCCTCGACATTCCTAGCTACTCCAAGGATACCAATTGGTTTGCCTTTAGGATCTCGAGTGAATGTTCTTGCCACCTCTACCCATACCGAAGTACCGTCCTTACGTTTGAGCTGTACCTCAAGCGGTGGTGATTCTCCTCTGGTCTGTGTTTGGTCTGCTTTCTTTTCTTCTTCCAGAGCAGCCTTTACAGCCTCTATTGCTGTCCATACCGACTCAGGTGTCATTAGCTCAATTAATGAAGTTTCAATAAGTTCCTCAGGTGTGTAGCCCAGTAATAGTTTGGCGGATGGACTAACATATGTGACATTGAGTTCCATATCAGAGGTGAAGATGACATCTGTCACGTTCTCAGCTAAAAGCTGGTATCGTTCTTCCGTGTCCTCAAGAGCTGCTTCTGTTTCTCGCTCTTCAGTTATCTCAAGCATCTGGCTTAGGTATCCCTTGAGTTCTCCTCCATTTTCGAGACCTAATGGCGTAACCCATGCATCAAGTATGATTGTACCTGAGCGAGATGTTTCGTACAATCCTTCCTCTTTGACCTTCTCGAAGTCAAAAGTGGTTTCGTACTTAACAGGCTCACCTCGGATTAATCTTGCTTTAATCTCGTTTGGAACATTGGGATCATCAAACAGACTGAACCCTATCAGGTCCTTGATATCTGAGATTCCTCCAATTCTCAAAGCAGCCCGATTTGCAGTTACAAGAATTCCCTCTGCATCAAATAATTCGATTCCAAGTTGAGACTCTTCGAAGATTCTTCGCATCATCTCATTACTTTCTTCAAGTGCTGCTTGAGAAGCTCTAAGTTCAGATATGTTCGTTATAACAGCAAAAGATCCCAGATGATTGCCATCATCGTCAAACATCGGGGCACCTGATACAATGGTCGGAACCTGTCCTCCATCACGTCTAGTCCACTCAATCTCATATTGAGTCGATTCACCCCGCATCCGTTGTCTGATGTTTTCTCGAACTATCTTCTTGTTATCTTCGTTAACGAAATCCAGCAGTGATTTTCCGACAATCTCCTCCATGCTATAATCAATCATTCTAGCAAAATGTGAATTTACATAGGTGAATGTCCCTTCCTTATTGATGACACCGAATCCATCATTCATAGAATCAACTAAAGCTTGGTAGCGAATGGCCAGTTCATTTTGACTAATTCTATCATTTGTCGTGGGTTCTGAATCGGTCATCTTTTGCCCTACTTGATTCTAACGAATAGATAGTGTTGTTCAATTATTCCTAGGATGCATATAGAATTCTCTAGGATGTAATTAGATTCGGTCATCTCCCTAAGATGTTTTGATATATTCAGAAATACATCTTTGTTTGGAAATTGCTAATTGTTACTGGACATATTCTATAAGGGTCGTAAATGTCACGCTGGATCCTGCATGTAGATATGGATGCATTTTTCGCCTCAGTAGAGCAATATAGGAACCATCCTGAGCTTGCTGGGCGTCCAGTGTGCGTTGGGCACGACCCAAAGGGGGGGAATGGTAGAGGTGTTGTTCGTGCAGCGTCTTATGAAGCAAGAGCAAAAGGAATACATGCTGGTATGCCTGTAAGCCAAGCGTATCGCCTTTGTCCAGATGCTGCTTTTGTCAGTGGTGAGTTTGAGAGTTATGGTGTCGCATCCGACGAGTTCATGGATATTCTACGTGAATATGCTGATGGCGGTCGAGTTCGGAGGGCAAGCATTGATGAGGCATATATCGAGGTGACGGAAGGAGTTGAGGTCTTTGGCAGTCCACGAAACCTAGCATCATGGATTCAAGATTCGATATGGCATGAGGCGCAACTGCCTTCTTCCATTGGGGCCGCACCAAACATGTCTGTCGCAAAGGTTGCTACAGGGATTAACAAACCAAGAGGCATAACAGTTGTTGGTCCTGATCCTATGGATGTATTGAAGTTTCTCGAACCACTTCCTGTAACTGCTATCAATGGAATTGGTCGGAAGACAGCTGAACGTCTAGAAAAAATAGGAATCACAATCCTGGGTCAAATTCAACGGATGACTCTTCCAGAACTGTGGCCTGCAATGGGTCGTGGATCTCCATGGCTCTATCAAAGAGCAAGGGGGATTGATGAACGTCCTCTCATCGACAACGGACCCAGAGTAAGGAAGTCTATGTCCAAAGATAGAACTTTCATGGAGGATGTTGAGCCCGAAGCTATAGAATACATCCATGGGGTTCTTGGAAAGATGTGTGGGAGGATTGGAGAGAGACTCCGGCAGAAAGCTCTACGGTTCAAGACAGTCACCGTAAAAATGCGATACAGTGATTATACCACAATTCAGAGGAGTAAGAGCATCCCTGTTGAAACCGATAGTTCTGATGTCTTACACAGGATGGCTGTTGAGATATTCGACCATCGAGAGAACCGAGAGAAGGCAATACGACTTGTTGGTGTGAAAGTATCGGGTCTGAGTGAGGCTTCAGAACAACAATGTCTGACTGAGTTTCTTTAGAGAGGTTACTTCTCATTCAACGCTCCATCATCAACCTCACTGACTGCGGACTTGACTCTATCATTGAGTTTGTTAAGGAGCCTTCCTATACCTTTGATATAATCAGGATTATTCTCCTCCTCGAGAAGTGTTGCATATCCCATGATGTTCTGAGATATACCGATAATATCGTGAGATAATTTGTGTATGAACTTGCTTGCATTGTCTTGTTTGATTATTGGAGGTTCAACTCTGGTTTTCTTCTGAGCTAAGTTCTGTATTATGTCCCTGATTGCTGAGAACTGGTCACGATAGTCTTCTCCTTTCAGAATATAATGGTCTGCACCCAGGTTCAGGGACTTGATTGCTACTTCTTCACTTGAATATCCAGTCCAAATCACGAATCCGATATCATCTCCTCCCGCACGGAGGGCTTCAAGCATGTCCAACCCTGAATAGTCCGGCATAAAGAAATCTGAGATGATGACATCGAATTCTTCCTTCTCCAATTTCTCCAATGCATCTTTGACTGAAGAGGAAACGACGACTTCCAAATCAGGATCTTTCTGGTTAAGCAGTATTCTAGCAATATCGAGAAGTTCTATATCGTCATCAACAAGTAGAACGCGCGTTGCCAACCTAACCACTCCCTAGAAAAGCACAACGAGTTGTGCCCTAACCGTACTCTTAATGCACAGATGGTAAAAGGTTTTCGCGTGAACTGCGTAAGTGTGAGGTATAATCATGAATGAAACACCAAGAATCAGAAAGGCAGTCTTGGTTAATAGACCAAATCGATTCCTTGGTAGAGTCCGTCTTGATGGAAAAGTCACGGAAGTCTTCATTCCCAATCCAGGTCGGATGCTTGAATTGATGATACCTGGGAATGAAGTATTCCTCAGAGAGAACAAAGCGACCCACCGAAAAACAGACTTTGACATGATTGGTCTCGAATACAATGGTGTTCTTGTTTCCATTGATTCAAACCTGCCTAATCGGTTCATAAAGAGACTTCTCATCACAAAGCAGCTCGAATTCTTCAAGGATTATGATGATGTAATTCTAGAGCCCCGTGCATTTGAGGGCCGATTCGATTTCAAGCTGACTGGAAGTGAAGGTTCGATATTCATCGAGGTTAAATCATGCACACTTGTTGAAGACAGTCGTGCTATCTTCCCAGATGCACCGACAGCCAGAGGTGCAAGACATCTCAGAAATTTGGTTGATGCACTGAAAGCTAAACAGGTTGTTCGTGCTGCAGTCATTTTTGTTATTCAACGACCTGATGTGGAGGTATTCTCTCCTAATGATGAGACCGACCCAAAGTTTGGTGATGCCCTCCGTTTTGCACATGTCAATGGGGTTGAGATATATCCACTGGTGACCAAGGTTGTCAATTGGGATCTCAAGCTAGTAGGGAGGGTCCCATACGAGCTCGATTATTTCACAAAGGGAGTTAATGATGGCCATCTACCTTGACCAGTTACTTATTATTGGCCGGAGCTAAGAGCAATGATGGGAGTGTAAGCTTCGGTGACTATGCGAGCAAGTATTGAGAGAATGCCAGGCGATGAACTACTTCGTTTAGCTCGTGTATTGAAGGTACCTATAGTCAAACGTACAGTAAAACGAAGTTGGCTAGTTGATGAATTGCTAAAGGAGTTAGAGAAGAGGAATGAGAACACTGATCCTCCCCCTGCCCTCAAATCGCCTGCCATATCGCTTCAACAAGTCACAAAGAAATTTGGTAAGACAGTAGCAGTCCGAAGACTGGACCTTAAAGTCAACCCTGGTGAGATTGTGGGTCTGGTTGGGCCAAATGGCGCGGGTAAGACAACAACATTGAGGATGTTGACTGGAATCATCCAGGCCACAAGTGGCAAGATCTATGTTGATGGACATGATATCCGGAAAGCTTCGTTACCTGCGAAAGAACGGATAGGATACATTCCTGAAAAGCCGACATGCTATCCTAGTTTGACCACAAGAGAGTATGTGATGTTTACAGCTCGTATCTATAGTGTTCCCCATGAAACTGCTCTCATCCGAATGAGAGAATTCGTGGAGCTATTTCAGTTCGATGAGTTCATCGATTCTTATATTGGCACATTGTCAAAAGGAAATCTTCAACGTGCTCTGCTGATAGGCATCTTTACCAGAGAACCACCATACATACTGGCACTAGACGAGCCAATCTATGGGCTTGATCCTCGTGGTGCATGGAATCTCAAGAAACTCCTCCGAAAATTGAGAGATCAAGGCACAGCGATTCTGATCTCAACACACATTCTCGAGGTTGCTGCAGACCTCTGCGATAGGTTTGTGATTATGAACGAGGGTGACGTTGTGGGACGTGGAACTTTAGAGGAACTGCAAAGTCTATTCCCGAAAGCCACCAATCTTGAACAGATATTCCTAAGCCTTACAGGAGGTATTCCTGAATAAGAGGTGATTTTGGTGTCGACATTCAAACTCGTTAAGAATGAGATTCGCATGTTGTTCAACCAATTCAAACTCGCCATCTTTACTCCATCGATGCTTCTCTTTTACGGAATCACTATCTCTGGTGTGTATTTCGTCAGTACTGTTCTATCTACATTCGTCAAGTTTGCCCCCTTATTATTCAGCTTCGGAGATTTACTTGAGGAGGCAATTGATGTAGAGATGGTTTTTGCGGCCACAGCTGTTCTTAGTGCTTCTTCAATTGTAAGCGGCTATTTTGGTCTAGGTCCTGCTGCAGTAATCACCGAAGAGGATGAGAGTCTAATGATGTCTGCACCAGTAAAACCTCATCAGATTTTCTTAAGTCGGTATTCAAGGAGAGTGATCCGAAAGGTTTCATTTCTTACTCTTGGAGTTCTCTCTGTCCTACCTCTTCTTTCATCTGCCAGTTTATTGTTCTTCACAGCGATTGCTCTTCTTGTCGTTGTTATCGTCTTCTTTGAGATTAACTATCTCCTGGGTGCTATGAGTTCCTTTGTCCGATTGTGGATTTCAGAGAAAACAAACCGTCGAGTTCGTCATCTAGTAGTCATTGTCTTAGGATTTCTCGCTCTTTTCGCAGCACATCC
>JASFEF010000143.1:0-7460 GCA_050124975.1 Candidatus Thorarchaeota archaeon
AGGTCTCGCTGTCACCACAGTCGGTTCGGAAGCAATGCTTCATGTTGCAGGTGACACTTTCCCACTTGACATTGATTAGAGATAATTCTGCAAAAGGATATTTGTTCTCATGAGATAACCTGAGTAGTGGTCGGAATACCTGATGAGGTCTGCCGATATCAAGTTCTCTCAGCGGAGTGCTGAACCAGGGGGGATAATCAGTGGTGTGGTGCTTGTTGAAACCGATAAGACCTTCGAGTGCAATAGGGTTATCCTGAAGGTCAAGGGAAAAGAAAGGACTGAGATAGGCTCTGGTGACAGTAAGATTGCAGATGAGCACTATCACATAAAGGGCAAGATCGAACTCTCTGAGGGACTTCCTCCAACCTATTCAGGATACAATGGCTGGATTGAGTACAGTGTCGAGGCAGTTGTTGAGATGGACTGGACAATCGATCCGAAGATCACTCGGCGATTCAGAGTCATTCCATTTCAACCAGCATATATCCCCGAGCCTGATGGTTATGATCCTATAAACAAAGACAAGGATATACTTCACGTAGAACTCCTGAGCAACATTCTCAGAATGAAAGAGGGGATATCTGTTCGATTCATGGGAGAGGAGCACTCTCGTGTGAATGGTGTCCGTCTTGAGTTGAGAAGAAGAGAAACCGTTAGGTGTCAGAGACGTGAAAGCACCCATGATGTTACTATCAAAGAGAAGTTCATTCCAATCACATTCAGAGAGTTTGATAGATGGAGAGAGGAAACGATAGGCGAGGGTTGGCGACATATTCCTTTCCAATCAAAACTCATCGAAACATTCTACTTTCTTAAAGTGACCCTTGAGATGCGATGGGAACTTGATCCATTTGTACGGTTTCGACTCAAGATATCTGGTGAGAAACTAAAGGAGGATGTTGAGGACCTCTTTGCAGATTTTGCTTTTGATCTTGGTTTCAATTGAGTTTGGGAAGAAAACCCTATTAGCTCTCAGATGAGAATTGTAGATAATTGTTGGATGAAATTAGTATGCGAGACGTTATGATTTACACAGAAAAGAGCCAGTTCTGGCCGGGTGATGAGGTCAGTGGACATGTAGTTGTAAGTACTGACGAAACTTTCACATGCAACAGAATCATTCTGAAGTTACGGGGAAAGGAATACACCCACTACCAAGCAGGGAAAGTGCATGTGAGTGAAACTCACCAGATTCTGGAAGATGACCTCACGATCTGGGAGGGTGGAAACATTCACTCAGGAGACACTAAATTTGAGTTTAACTTCAGACTTCCAGAGGAGATTCCGCCGACCCATAGTGGATACTTTGGTCAGATTGACTACTCAATTGAAGCAGTTGTGGAGCTAGACCGGGCGTTGGATCCAAAGTCAAAGGTAGATCTTAATGTGTTCGCTAGAGTCACCTCCTATATCCCAGAACCGTTGGATCGACTACCGATACGAGAAGAGGAGGAGCATCTTCATGCAGAAATTCCCACTGATATCCTCAGACCAAATAAGGGACTTGAAGTCAGATTTCTTGTGAAAGAAAGGTCGCGTATCAAGGGTGTTCGTCTGGACATAGTAAAGCATGATGATGTGGTATGCCAAGGCAGAACCCTCGATAGTAACACGGGAGTCAGCGAGAAACGAATTCCTATAACGTATAGGGACTTTGATAGATGGATTGAAGAAACAATACATGAGGATTGGAGTTCTATGGGTCCCTTTGAAGGCAGGCTCATCAAATCATCACTTATGCTGAAGGTCGTACTTGAAGTTGGTCTTTCGTTTGACCCATGCATTGAGTTCCCACTACGACTTTCTGGAGAGAAAGAAAAAGAAGACGAGGTTTTCGATTCCATAGAATTAGATCTCGGATGGTGATTCAGAAGACAACCCAGCAAACGTAATTAAAGACTAAGAGCTGCTTTCTGTTCATCTAAAGGGTGGTCTAATGGTCCGTCAAATTACTCTAGATTTCCTCTTTCGAGAGAAAGGAAACAGGTTAGTTGTTGATACAAATGAAGCAGCCCTTGCAATGGCATTCATTCTGGCTGAGTCGAACAAGAAAGGCAAAGCCAATCTCAAGTTCCTTTCTCCAATTTCGGTGCCATTCTGGATTGTACAAATCTCAGACACAAACTCTATCGTGTTGTCTGCGATTGGTGAATCCTCATTGAAGATGGAGCTAAGTGAGGATACTGCTACAGGACCGGTTCGACGGATTCTTAGTACGGAGATCACTAGATTCGAAGATATTCCCCCTGGGGTTGACAAATCGGTTCCCTTGCTTAGGAATGTAGAACCCAAAGTTCACCAGATCAGAAATGTACAGGAGCCAGGTCTTTTTGTTGCTCAGGGTTATCGTGTGAGAGAGGTTGATCCAAATGAAAAGCTCAACTCTCTAGAACTAAAGATTGATTCACAACTTGCTCTGACAATAAGTGAGGACTTCCAAAGTCTGATTGAAGGTGCACGTCAACGCTTAGGGACAATGGAAGGGCTTCAGAAGATCACCAAAGAGAAACTGACAGATCAGCTGAAAGTGATGGAGAACGTAATGACTGCCGAGATGGGTCGCTGGGAGAAGCGACTCAACACTCATGAGGAGTCTTCAAAACAACACATCGAACAACTCCAAGATCGGATGTCAGAGAAAGTCTACAGTCTGAAAGACAAACATCAGAAGGACAGACGAGTAATACTCGCTGAGTTTGTCAGAGACACATACGAGATAGAACGGTTCTTCATTCAAGTGATAGAAGACGTCAGGACCACTCGTGAGGCTTTGAGTCAACTTGAGCTGGAAGAGGCGATTGAGAGATACAAGATTCTAGTTGACAATCTTGCTCTTACAGTACCAACATACAAAGATGTCATTGACTCATTAAATGGTCTTGCTGCAGGATCAATAGGACGTGCAGGAGACCTCGATTTCAAGCTTGGAGAAAACATAAGGAAAGAGGAAGAGAGTGTTGACTCAGAGACCAAGTCTCTTCACGCCAAGATTGAAGACATGAGAGAGGAGATGAATGCCAAGGATCTTGAGTTAAAGACTCTATACAAACAGGTAGCTGATGCAGTCGATAGAATGGATGGGATGGTCGAGAAGAGAGTTGCTTCACTGCGTCGTGAGTTAGAGAACATCCAGAAACTCACACTTGAGAATGACTCAATCAGAGGTCTGACACCTCTGACACTGATATACATTCAGACATGGGTAGCAACATATACTAAAGGGAAACCAGCTGTCTTCCCACCAATAGTAATGCCAGAGGATCGATTTGGCCTTCCATACACACATCAACCGCTTGAAGATGATTTACAGAAGTTCATTCGAAGGACAGTAAACAAACAGATGAAAGACAGTGCTTCATTCAAGTCATCTTTGCGCACTGCCTGTGACTCTGGTAACGTACTTCAGATACCTGAGTCCATCAAGTCCTTCACAAAAGGTATCAACGATATCTGGAATCGACAACTTCTGAAAGAGGGTGTTCGTGAGAAGTTGGAACCACTATACACAAAGCTTGTTGGCAAGTGTCCTGAGTGCAAAGCGGAAATCACATCTGCATCAAAGTTCTGTCAAGAGTGTGGGAAGTCACTCAAGTAGTTGAGTCATCAACGAAGAAGTAGTCCAGAGGGAGCGTAACACCAAAGGCGGCACCCCTTCTAACAAGTGACTCGTTTCGACTTGGCAAGCTCGGATGTTTCGTGAGTGAGTATACTGTCCGCATGGGGGTTGTATCAACATGAATGTGGACTTGAGCAGAACTGGCCAAAGTCTTACCAACTGGAGGATACTCCAAGTGTCTGCTCTCGATGCGTGTTGAAATCAGAGTGACAAGATTGTGCCGTAGGGTGAATGCATTGATTCTCGCAGCCAGATGAGTCGTCTGTCTTGATTTCTCAGCATCCAGACCCTCATTGACAAAGAGATCCACAAGGCCGGGTAGGATTAGAAGTTTTGCTGGAATTCGCTCAAAGAACTCGTCTAGATGGTTGATGACCAAATCATAAGTCTGGGAAGAGTTGAAGGCTCGAGAGATATAGATCATATCCATCACACTCTCAGGCTCAAGTTCGAGTTGGAAGGAGAAATCTCTGATTTTGATGATGTCCGCCATATTCAAGCTGTCTATCACAATCGACGGGCTCGAGAACCCTCCATTTGTGAGTGGGAGCTGTGCGTGTACCGCAGCTCGCAATAGGTCGTTATGAATCTGATCAGAACCATAAAACAGGTAGACAAGACCCGTTTCGAATCCTCCGTCGAGTAGACTATCCAACGTTGGTGTCCCAGTTTTGCACATGATTCTATGGACTTTGTCTGCGGTCTGGAAAGGAGTCAGTAACATATCAGTCAATCCCAATTCTCTTCTCTTACTACAGAAACAAAAAGCGTCTAGAGAGATTCGATGGGAGGATTAGCTGTCCAAGATGTTTGAATGAGCAGCAGCCATTAAACATGCATGAGGTTTCTTCAAGTCCTGTAGGACCTTAATAGGTACTGACAATGACATCTATGCCATTGTGTCTATGTAAATGAGAAGAACCGGTGTATCCTATCTGCATGTTTTCCAGGGAAAACTATGTGATGGTTTGCGAGTGAACGTTCAAGGAAATATTCTACATCCTCATCCAAGGCTACACGGATTTGGGTTCTACATCCAGTTTCATTGACCAAGTTCTCCACGATCCTTCCATCAGAAACCCAGTAATCACTGAGACCCTCTCCAAAAACCTTGAAGACAGTGACATCTTGTTCTTTCCATGTTCCCCTGATTCCAATGCTTAGTCCTGTTTCAAAGTGGGACGTAATCTCATAGCTTTCTGCGAGTTTTGTGGGGAGTGTGCAGTGAGCGAAGACTGCTGTATTCTCGCCCTTATCAATCTGGGTCACGTTTGACATGAAACCAAGCTGACCAGTCAGCATTCGACCTAACATCATTGTGAAGGTTGCTGGAATATCACCTTCACATCCAGCAGTTGTTTCTTGAAGGTCATTCAGAAGCGAGAGGGCGAAACAACCTGATACACTTGTTTCCATCAGGAGACTGAAGCATTCAACAGTGACAGCTTCTAAATTATTCTCACGAACAAGCTTGTTCAGTGCATCCGCTACGAGTCCAGCTTTCCGAATCTCATCGTCCGATGGAGTGCATGATTTAGAGGGTTCTTTGAAAGAGTCAACATGCTCTGCTTTACCTGTTGACTGTGCGGCTTGTATGAGTGAGTCCAGTGGTAGTTGTGTTGTTGTCAGTCCCCAAAGCTTCTGAACCTTGTCAGGACTAATATCAGAAGCAATGAGCCATGATGATGGTCGACCAACTATCCCAAGAGTACTCTCTCTCAGCTTTGAGAGTATCTCCGCAAACTCACACCACTCGGATATCACATGTGTCAGCTCAGTTAGAGGATGATGAATTATCCGTGACTCAATGCCAACACGTTGTAGATAAGACCTAATCTCCATTGCAGCCGGAAGGGAGTTTCTGAGTTCATAACTTATGATTTCGACTGAGGTTTGAGGAGGATGCCGCTTCAGGAAATCAGCGACAATGTTCTCTGTCCCTCCTGTCCCTATGAAGATATAATTCCTATCTGCTTCTGAGCCTTTTGTGAAGTCTTCAGGCTCGATGATCTTTCCCTTGGATTTTGATAATATTTGAAAAGCCTCATCCTTTACACCCTTTGGTGAGATGGGAGAAAAGAAGGGGATTATCCGTATTTCCATGAAGTGGATGAACACCTACGCCTGCTATAAAAGTGCGTTTTATTAACTAGAAGTTTACCAAAATGGTTTCGTAGATTGTGAGAAGGCGACTCCTATTGGTTATGTCCTCAGTAGGTTATGAAGCATTTCAGGGTAAGAGACGGAAAACAATAGCTCTTCTATGCTTCATGCTATCTTCGGCAATCATTGCTAGTACGCTCGTTTTCGTTGATTCATACTCCCTGGCAACATGGTATTCGAAAAACGATGTGGGACCAGTTGCGCTAGTTGCCACTGGGGTTGCAATACATTCTGAAGTTGATAATATCAGAGGAATTGATGGTGTCAGTGGCGCAGCAGCAATTCGCGGATCAGTCATCTATCTTGCATCATGGTCACAGGGTCTTTTATGGCAATTCAATTCATTTTGCATTGGACATAACGAGGAGTTTGTAGAATTATTCCCAACCATATTCACACTTACCTTGGGACGGTTTCCGGAAAACACCTCGGAAATAGCGATTTCAGCTCTTGCTGCAGATAGACTTTACATAGGACTTGGGGATCAAGTGAATTACTCGTTCGAATCTATTAATCCTTACAATCCCTCATATCGACCATCCATCGTATCTGGTATCTTTGTACATGGCGAAGGATACCACGAAAATCCATATTTCTATGTTCGTTGGCATGTGCTCTGTCACTCGTCAATAGGTTCCTCACTTCCATTAAGTTATGTCTATGCCGATGTTGATAGGAGTAAGGTTGTCCCTCATGATCCAAGAGGCTCACTTGACTTTTTGAATGAGATAGATGAAGAAATTAGACTTCTAGATCCAGTATATAGAAGAGGAGGAAGAACAGAGATTGCTGTGTCTAACTTTCTGTCCGAAGGTATTGAAGACTATATGAGCTATCTTACTGATCTTCGGACCTCACAGATTCTTCGAAGTGGTGGTATCATCCTTCTCGAACTAGCTGTCATATACTTGGTTATCAATCATATCTGGAACGAAAGAGAGTATGAAGTCAACATGTTGATAGCTAGAGGAGCTTCACGTTTCCGAGTTGCTGTTTCAGTCAATTTGGAAATAATCATGATGGCCCTCCTATCTATCATACCTGGTTTTGTGATTGGTGTTGTTGCAAGTCGAGTTGCAATGGCCTCTGATGGATTCTTTTCCATTGATCTCCAGAAAGTAATCACTGAGCCTTTTCTAGTTACATATGATGGTGCGCTCTATTCAATTATCGCTGGATTGGTGCTTCCTCTCATGGTATTGGGTCTGCATCAAATGAGGGGCAGTGTCAGAATTACAACCAAGGAACCGACTGGAAGGCTTGCCAGAATAACCAAGGCATTAAGTTTCATCAGAGGTGATGTTGTTATTCTTGCTCTCAGTGTCGCACTACTAGTGGCACTCAATCTAGAAAGTACGGTTGTTAAAAGAAATCCCCTTCTCTACTCTATTCTGGGTTTCCTTCCCTACACAATGTTCTTTGGAATGACAAGTCTGATGCTCAAGGGACTAAGACGAGGAGCCAATTTCTTCTCAAGAGGGTTCAGTGTTATAGTGGGAAAAATCCCTTCAGCAGTTGGGATACGCCGGATAAGCAAGGCAACTGTTTCCTCAGGACCTCTCATCTTGGTTCTTGTGCTATCTATGAGTCTCGGCTGGAACTACGCAATCAATGATGCAACGTTGCCTTATACGGTATTGAATCAATCGAGATTCGCTATTGGAGGCGATTTGGCATTCCA
>JASFEF010000144.1:0-7394 GCA_050124975.1 Candidatus Thorarchaeota archaeon
CATTGTAAGAAAGATCATGGAGTCGGGTATGACACGTGTAGATGAGAGAGATAGTGAAACTCGATGGCATGAGAATGTAATCATCCACATCCTAAATCCATATTCAGATCGCGTAAGCGAGAAGTATCCATTTAGTGAAAAGGTGCTCCGAGACAAGTATGCAACACAACTTCTCAATCCTGACAGAATGGACTTTGACTACACGTATGGTGAACGGCTAAATGACTGGGGAGAGGAAGGCATCAATCAGATTGAGTTCGTGATTACCAAACTGAAAGAAAGCCCACATAGTCGACGCGCTGTCGCCACAACATGGGACCCCCGAAAGGACATTGTAGTGGATGAAGTTCCTTGTCTCAACCACTTCGTGTTCATGGTGAGAGAAGGAAAACTAGACATCTCAGTCATGATACGTTCGAATGACATGTATGGTGCTTGGCCTGCGAATGTATATGCTCTAGGTGAACTCCTCACCTATGTGTCAGAAAAAACTGGAAATGAACCTGGAACCATCACAACTCACTCGGTCAACGCTCACATTTACAAGCATGACTATGAAAAGGCATCCGAAATATAGAATGGTTACACATCCGTATTATTCATATAGACCTTTAACCTGCAAGGCGAATTAAGTTTCAATACTTAATCACATAGGCGCTATAATCACTATGGAGCGTAACTAAATTGGATGATACAGATAAAAAGTTGATATCAATTCTGCAGAAGAATGGAAGAACAAGTCTCTCAGAAATTGGCAAGGATCTTGGAATGTCCCATGTTGCTGTGAGCAAAAGGCTTGACAAGCTTGTCCAGGCTGAACTAGTGAAGGTCACAGCAGGAGTCAATGCAGAATATCTAGATGCCAAGGTTCTCTTTATGGGACTCGAAACTGAAGACATGGAAGTTGCAGAACGAATTCAGAAGAAGTACATTGATTGCCCAAGACTCCTGATGTTCGCTCCAGTTACCGGCAGGTACAACGTGTTTGCAGTCATGGTGGCTGAAGACACGTGGAGCCTCGAATCCATTATTGGAACATGCAGTATGAGAACTGAACCTGGCGTGAGACGGTCAGAGAGCTGGTTCGGAAATGCTCCGGTTTCTCCCAAATACCTTCAGGTGAATCTGGCTCCGACAGCCTCAGGAAGTGGCGTAGCTCCCTGTGGAAGAGATTGTGGTGCATGCAAGCGTTTCAAGGCTGACAAATGCGTAGGGTGTCCACCAACAGATGTGTACAAAGGCACTCTCTGGGCAACTCCAAACAAAACCAAGAAGAAACGCAGAAAGAGCAAAGGTTAACTCGACCAAGGCCCTCTCGATATTTCAGTGAATTCAATGAGTGACGTATTCATTCACCCACTAGCAGTTGTCGATGAGGGAGCCAAGATTGGAGAAGGCACGAAAATCTGGCATTTTGCTCATGTCAGAGGAACAGCAACAATTGGCAGAGGATGTACTATTGGAAAGGACGTCTACATTGATGCTGAAGTTGTGATTGGCAATAACGTGAAAATTCAGAATGGAGTTTCTGTCTATCAAGGCGTTACAATTGAGGACGATGTGTTTTGTGGTCCTCATATGACCTTCACAAATGATCTCTATCCCAGAGCGTTCAGCCAGTCGTGGGAGATCATTAAGACACATGTGAAGAAAGGAGCATCAATAGGAGCTCATGCAACAATTGTCTGCAATACAACTCTTGGAGAGTACTGCATGGTTGGAAGTGGTGCAGTTGTCACTCGCGATGTTCCTGCTCATGGACTAGTTGTTGGCAACCCAGCAAGACTTGTTGGATACGTTTGTGTGTGTGGTCAACCACTCACCGATGAGGTGGAGAGAAATGAGAAGGCCATAACAATGCGATGTTCTAAATGCAACTCTGAGATTGAGATATCTAAAGACTAAGAGAAAAGGAGAGATACCCCTCCATTGTCCCATCTATACAAGAAGTTCGTAAAGGAGAGAGTGACAGACCTAGTTAGTGAGAGAAAGAACATTCGAAATGTAACAATCATTGCCCACATCGACCATGGCAAGACAACTCTGAGTGATTCATTGATTGCAGCTTCTGGATTACTGTCAAAGGATGTTGCAGCTTCTGCTAGACTACTAGACTATGACCTTATAGAACAGGAGAGGGGTATCACAATAAAGGCATCAGGAATATCACTAGTTCATTCCTACATTGGTAATGAGTACTTGATTAATCTTGTAGACACGCCAGGCCACATTGATTTCTCAAGTCATGTAACCAGGGGTCTCAGGCTTACTGATGGTGCAGTAATTGTTGTTGATTCAATCGAGGGCATAATGGTCCAGACGGAAACCGTCACCAGGCAGGCAATGAGTGAACTTGTCAGACCTGTGCTCTTTGTCAACAAAGTTGATAGATTACTTCGAGAAAGAAGATTAAGTGGTAGGAAGACAGCCGAAGAGATCAACAAAGTAGTACGTGAATTTAACGCGATGCTCGGAAAATACCTTGATGACGAACGATTGGAAGAGTGGGAGGTTTCCTTTAGTAAGGGGTCTCTGAGCGTAGGGTCAGCGATTGACAAGTGGGGACTGGATATAACCACGCTGAAAGATCGCACGGGAGGAGGTGAAGAGCCAGCAGATTTGGCAAACGCGTTTCTTTCAGTTCTGGAAGAGATTGAAGAAATCTACAAGAAAGAAAAACAGAAGGAGCTATCAGCTCAGTTTCCAGTCGCTCGAGTAGTAATGGATTCTGTGGTTAGAGTAGTTCCAAATCCCGAGGTAGCGCAATCATACAGAGTTCCAATCTTCTGGGATGGAAACCCTGATTCAAAGGTTGGGAAGAATCTCATTGACTGCAGTAGTAGTGGTCCTTGTGTTTGCATAGTAGGAGAGGTGCAACCTGATAGACATGCATCGACTGTTACAGCAGTAAGAGTCCTTTCAGGTACCCTCGAGAGAGCGAAACCTCTGTTGAATTTGAGAACAAGAGAAGAACGAAAATCGTTGCAGATTGGGATGCATATGTCAAAGACACGTGTAGATCTTTCGCAAGTCCCTGCAGGAAATCTGGCGTTCATCACTGGGTTGAGAAACATTGCTGTTGGAGATACTCTGATTGATGCAGAGGGTTTCAAAAAATCAAAGGAAGCAATACCTCCAATGAGTGCTCTTCAATATCCGACAGAACCTGTTGTCACATATGCAATCGAGCCAAAGAACCTTTCAGAACTAGGGAGTATTCAAGAACCAATTGAGGCTTATGTCAGCACAGACCCAGCCCTTGAATTTGTAGTGAATTCTGAAACAGGTGAGATGTTGCTATCAGGTGCAGGAGAGCTTCACATCGAAATCAGTGTCGAGAAACTTACGCGTCAAGGGATTGAGGTTGTCCTTGGCAAACCAATGGTACTTCTAAGAGAACAACTCACAAGTGATGGTGAATCATGGGCAAGTGAGAATGAGAATGTTAGTTCGTTCACAGTAAAAGCAATAATTGCAACCGAAGAGATCACTCCTGAAACTCTTGGATTAGTGATTGACCAAGATCCAAAATCCGCAAGTTGGCTTGTGGACACATCAAACAAAGTCAATCAGTTTGGAGATGAGGCTGAGTGGATAAAAGAGGCGTTCAGAACCTTAATTCGTAATGGACCCTCAAGTGGTGAAAGAATGCGAAGATTGGGCTTATTGATAGAGCGTGCAGACTTGAAATCAGAAGCACCAGAAACATCGTGGAGAGATATCACACAGCCTCTCTTGGAAGCAGCAAGGGGGAGTGTTTTGTCAGGTTCACCAATAGTTCTAGAACCGTGGATACATCTTGAGATCAGCACACCTGAAGAGCATGTTGGCACACTGAGTGCAATACTCTCTAAAAGAAAAGGACAGGTCCTTGAGATAAATTCCGATAGGTCGCTTTATAGAATTGATGCAGAGATTCCTGTGAGGGAGTCCTTTGGGCTTGCTAATGAAATTAGAACATCAACATCAGGATGGGCAACATGGGGCGCTCGAGCGGGAGGGTATCGAAACATGAAGAATTCCGAAATTCGTTACGAATGAGGTTCAGGCTTAGCGGCGTAAGTAGAACCTTTTATTCATGAGCGTTCCAAGGAATGAGAGCACACGTCGGTCCACCAGAGAAATGTTGTCAATCATCCTTAGTGCTCGGGTAAGGTTGGAGAACACTGCATTGAGGTAGGGTTGAGCCTCGACCATTTCTGATTGTTCGACCATCTGCAGATACGCGTTAGCGATTTTGATTAGTCCAAGCCAGTCTTCAGCAAGAAGGTAGTTGTACTGATTCTCTTCAACAACGACAGGACTCCCTGGAATCTTGGCTCGGTCGATATAGGCCGCATATTGAATTTCCAGTGCTAGAGAGAATCTACGCAGAACTTGAGAGATTGAAACTGATGTCGCTTTGATGAATTCTGATGAATCATGAAACATCGGTTCAACTGAGTTTACCTTGCTAAATGCAATGGCAGCTCTGTAGAACCCGGAAGCAAGTTCGGAATAGTCCTTGTTATCATAAAATGCTTTTATTGTTTGGACAAGGTATGTCTGACCCAACCAGTATTGTGCCAGAAGCGGGTCTGTACGTTGGACAGCGTCATCCACTGGTGGTTGAATCCTGACACCAACCTCAAGATTCAAAGCGTTCAAGTTCATCTTGGCTGTTGACAAAGCTGCGATAAGTCCGGCAACATCCGCCAAAGGAGATGTACTCTGGCTCATCGTCTTTGACCGTTCAAGAAGTGTACTCCATGAACATTCTAGGAAAGGAATTACTAGGGATACACCGTGAATGAACATCGACTCTTCATCCACCCGAGCATCAAGCAGTATTCTATCGATATCATAGAGCAGCCTTAGTAGTCTTGGTGGAATGTGCCCTCCATGTCGAGTTAGCAACCAAACAACATTGAATGTGGCAATTGCAACTTCCACGATTGCACGAGAGTCAGTGGGAAAGAGTGGCATATACTGAACCAATATCTCACGAATTGGGTCCGGAATATCGACCTCAGCTCTTTCTGTTGTGCGCATCTGAGAGAGTGCTAGTCCCATCCTACTTCCTATGAGTTCAATCTCTGAAATGCGACCCTCGGAAAAATGGGTTTCTCGCATTTGCACTGCGGTTTCAAAAGAAGTCTGACCTATTGGCCAAAATTCATCGCTCTCAGTACAAAGACATAACCAACCAATGGCATTCTCTGTTCTAGCCAATTCAAGATCAATATCTGGATAGTCGTTCTCAAGTTCCCGAAGTAGTTCTTTCGCTCCATTAAGATGCTCCATTGCTTTTGTCATGTTATTGTGATCGCCAAGTAGACCATGAGCAAAACCCAAACCTGTTAGTGTCTTGAACACCTGAATCTTGTGTTCAGGAGTTCTCTCCTCAATGCTATCAAATATCCTAAGCCCAAGTTGAAGTCGGTCAATAGCCTGTGGTACACCCTCACGCCAACCATTGGCAAGTATACTGGAACCAATCACAAGGTGAGCCAGACCCACTTGGTCTCTTCCGACAAGACCAGCGTTAAGGGCTAAATCGTAGAGTTCTGCAGCTTTATCTCCAATTTCGCGTGCAACCGTGTAAGATACAGAATCATCCCGAGTTTCGTTTACTCCAAGCTGGAGGATAACCGCAGCAAGCCACATTCGATCATTTTGTGCACGTGCCCTCTTCTCCAGTTCCTTCAGACTTTCGCGAGCAGCTCCGAATAGATGGAGTTCTGTGAGAACACACGCATGGTCAAAAGCCACCTCAAATGAAAAGTCCCTCAGACCTATCTCATCACTTATCTCGATCAGTCTGTTGAGTAGTAATTCAGCACCCTCATAGAATCCTTCCTCAATAAGAATCCAAGCCAGGCTGTGAACTTCAAATAATGCAAGATGAGTTGTGCCCTCGTGTCGTCGATCATAAATTGCATTCAATGTCATAAGAACCTCATCAGCTAAGAAAGGAAGCAGAGGTCTAAGATTGAGTCGTATCGAAGCAGTAAGAGATTGTGAAAGCTCCCCAAGGATATCAATGAGGCTGGGGATTGCTTCAATATCCGGAAGAATCTCACATTCTGACCGTCGGTAGCTGTTAGTATATCTCGTATCAAGCAGCAGAAGTAGCTCAGGAATTACACGATTCTTGTGGAATGACAATCGAATTGATAGCTCTGTAAGTTTTGCACTTGCAAGCCCAGGTCGACGAAGAATAATCTCCTCAATTGCACGTGCAATATCAAAAAGTGTGTTTGCCTCATCATTGTCATTGAATGAGATGTTCTGAACAGCTGATAGTCCATCATCAAGAGACATGTTCGCACAGAGTATATCTCTCAATGTTGCTATCAACTGGTCTTGCAAAGAACCTCTCCTCTCAGAGGAAGCTCGTCATTCCTGCTTTAAAGGTTTCACAGAAAACAATCATCTTTGAATGACAAAATCGTGCCATTCACGAGAGGTATCAGTACCCCTCATTCGTTCCATTCTAAGTTGATGTGCTGGCATAGGAGCACTATCATCTATTCTGAACCGTAGAACCGCATCTGCAAGGTAAGAAAATGTAGCATAGGTCTTCTCCTCATGAACACCTTCCTCAAGGATGTACATAATGCTGTGTGAGCCTTGTTTGATTCTACCACTCAGACGCTGGACTGCTCTTGGCATAGTAGTAGGACTGGAGTGAAGAATAAGGGTGGAAAGGCTATCAATGACAACTCTTGCCACTACAAGATTCTCAAGAACTTCTGACAGAACGATTCCAAGTTCACTGATATCTTCCACTTTTGACAATGAGCGAGCAGGACCAGTCTTTGGAGCACCCATTCGTTCCGAGTATCCATCAATGAATACAAACTGACCGGATGCTTCTTGCTCCTCAATAGTCCAACCATGGCGACTCATATCATTGCGAATGACCCTCGGAGAAACATCAGTGGTTACAAACACTGCTGGAAATCCGGATGCAATACCTTCGGCAAGAAAGGCTTCAGCATAAGTTGTTTTTCCAGAACCAAGTGGACCCACAAGCATATAGGACACTTGCGTAAGCTGACCAAACTTCACAAGGTCACTTATCATAGGAGTTGCCTTTGCCGCGGGTTGTACAACCCTTTGCGCGTCCTGATTCTCAACCACTTTGTGGGCCCCACATTATTGCCAATCAAACACCTGGACTAATCTCTCCAGGCCATACTCTGATTCCTTCTTCTGTGATTCTCATGGAGTGAATCCTTGAACTATGTTTCGAACCTCTCAGTTTGAGAACTTCTATTGAACGAGACCTTGATGTGTCACTTATCTTCTCGTTATAGAGTACAATGACACCCGATGCTAAGAAGGCTTCGATATCAAAAACACCCAATCCCTGATGATGGGCAGGAATCTCACTGGTCAGGAGGAGTGTG
>JASFEF010000145.1:0-7351 GCA_050124975.1 Candidatus Thorarchaeota archaeon
TGCCTCGCTGGATGCAAAAGATTGCAGACAAGACTCCAATAATGTTGTCACCCACAGAACGAGTTCACAAGGATAGAATAATGGTTAACAGGAATAGTCCGGAGGCTGTTGAGGAAATCTTCTGGCAGAGATTTTTCGAGAATGCACTGGATGAGTCAATGTCTAATGTCATGACCGGGAACACCAGCAATCCTGAATTTGAGACATTCTATAGGGATCACATACGAAAGTTAGTGCAATACCAGTCAAGTACGAGATATGCTGCCAAAAATAATTACAATGTCGCTCGAATGGAGTATCTACAGAAGATCTTCCCAAGTGTCAAGTTCCTGATAATAGTTAGAAATCCCTTCGACCATATAGCATCTCTCGCAAAGCAGGATGTCATATTGAGCGAGGTGGAGCGAAACGATCCACGTCTTCTGGATTGGACGAAGATTATCGGTCATCGCGAATTTGGTACAGCGAAAGTATGCATCAACTTTGACAATGAAACTATTGTAAAGGAAATCAGAAACGATTGGAGCCGAAAGGAGACCTATGTCCGTGGTTGGGCGAAGTACTGGGCGACTGTTTATTCGTATGTCCATAACACTCTTGAGAAAAATCAAAGTCTCAAAAAGGCTGCCCTTGTTGTGAGATATGAAACTCTATGCGGATCTCCTGATGAAACCATAGACAAGATCATTGAGCACACGGAACTTGACCCAAATGTGTTTGAGGATGTTAAGCAAAGATATGTGAAAACTCTAAGACCGCCATCATACTATTCAGTCCAATATACTGATGATGAAAAAGATAACATCAGGAAGATCACAGGTCCAGTAGCAAAGCTCTATGAATATGATCTGACCTGATACACTCATCATCCCTCAAGAAACACTCAATCATTTAGCAGCGGCAATGGTGTCTACTCAAGAAAGAGTATCACGTGGGTGAATTAGCTGCTCGGAGAACATCAAGACAACCTTGAAGCACATCATGTGCGAGTACGACGATGTTTCGTAGGTCTGTGTACCCTGTGAAATTGGACAAGAAGAGCTTCCATCCTAAATCATAGAAGCCCTGATAGGAATCAGCTATTGCATCATACTCGTTTTTTCTAAGTTCTTTCACAATTCTAGTGCGATTCCATTTCCAAACATAAAGGGGACTGGAATGGTTCTGGGTCAAGAGCCGCACTGGGGTGGGTGAGACTCTCCAGTTCATCCGACGAAGCATTGTCCAGAAGTCAAGTCCTACTCGATCAAAAGCTTGACGAGGCTGGTCCTCAAGGAACTCAGCTAGATCCATGATTTGGTTGTGGTCAGCTCTTCTGACATCCTCAATTTTGGGTAACTTTGCATCCTTAGGAGATCCAACCATTACGTGCACATCAGATACTTGGGGAAGAGTAAACTCTGGATCATCGAGGTTGGGATTGATATGAACAACCTGTGCACGAGGGATATGCAGATGGTCCTTTCGCTCTTCTAGGAATCTGTCTTCGTAAACTTGAGCCACCTTAATCGAAGCCACAAATCCCTCACTGGTAGCTGGGAATAGAGGATCTGAGTCAGTCATCATGATGTGCATGTCCAAATCACTGACCACAGGAACATAGTCAATCGGGGACTTCCAGTTCTTCATGGCCGACCCCTTTGCATATGCATATTCAAGGCGAAATCCAAAGATTTCCTCTAGAACAGCTCCCCATATCTCAACAGCACAGAGGACATCCTCTTTCGCTTGTTTCATCAAATCCTCCCAATCAGGCATGGTTTCGAGTTTACGACAATACCACAAAACGGTTTCGTGCCAAACCACAAAGGCAATTAAGCGGGTGAAGCTGTCAGCGAAGAACCACTGACATCCATAGCTGGCTGTTTTGTGTTACTCGAAGAAGATGGTCCAGAGATGAGCACAGATACAACATCAAATCCACAACCTTCAACACCTGGACCCTACAAGATTGTAGCAGCCACCAGTTTCGGGATATTTCTCAGTGCGCTTGATGCATCAATTGTGAATGTGTCACTTGTCACTATGGAGGAGAGTTTTGGTGTCACAATGACTTCAATCCAATGGGTTGTTGTCGCATACCTGCTGATTGTGACTTCTGCAATGCCACTTATGGGCAAGCTTGGAGACCGCCTTGGTAAGACCAGAGTCTTCCAACTAGGGATGCTGGTTTTCATCGCCGGCTCATTGTTTTGCGCATTCTCAGTTGGACTTGAAATGCTTGTAGCTGCACGAGTATTCCAAGCCCTCGGAGCTAGCATGATTTCAGCAAATGGATTGGCTCTCGTCACTTATTTCACAACACCCCAAAATCGAGGTCGTGCAATTGGGATGAACTCGGTAGTGCTTGCAGCAGCACTTGGAAGTGGTCCTGTAATTGGAGGAATTTTAAGCCAGTTCTATGGCTGGCCCAGTATCTTTCTTGTTAATTTACCAATAGGAATCATCGGTCTTCTTGTGGTTCAATATGTAGTCCCGGAAACTGACCCAGTCGAGGAAACAAAGTTTGACACAATTGGGGCTGCACTATTCTTCTCGTTCTTGTTCCTGTTGATTTACTATGTCACCGTTGCTCCTGGGGCATCATTCGGAATTAGTGTTCTCTTCATTGAAGGTATATTCATAACATTACTGGCATTTATTATACGAGAAGGATCATTCCACTCACCCATAATCACAACAGAAGTTCTTAGGGACAAGAGGATTTCGTCCAGCATCTTCTCAGCTCTCCTAGCTTACATGGCAATGGTACCAATCTCCTTCCTTCTTCCTTTCTATCTTCAAGAAGCACTTGGCTTTACTCAATCAATGACAGGCATATTCCTCATGGTGCAACCCATCATGATTTCAGTAACGGGACCATTTGCAGGATTTGTATCAGAGCGGTTGCGTGCGAAAACTCAGACGGTCATAGGATTGCTCGTTCAACTTTCTGGGCTTGCGTTCATTGCAATGGCAATTCCTAATATCATACTGATGGCTATGGGTGTCGCTATAATGGGCACAGGATTGTCATTCTTCAGTGTGGCAAATGGAAATTTCATTATGACTGCAGCACCCAAGAAATACATGGGAGTTGTCAGTGCACTTACCAACATTGCCAGGACAACTGGATTCTCAATTGCCACAGCATTGGTCACTACAGTATTTGGAGTTTTCTTCCTGATGATTCATCCTGGTCCATTACCACCTGGAACCTCCTTTGTCAGCGTGTACGGTCAGGCTGTTGAGCTGACGATATGGGCGTTCTCAATACTCCTCATCATTTCCGCAATCATTTCATCTCTAAGGGGTATGAATCCAACTGAGATTGAACGTGCCAATAATTAGAAAGTTTGTAATCTACACCCCAAACTCATCAGCAATGAAGAGGACTCGTCTTCGAAAGTCTGGATGGTCCAGTGTCAGCAGGTTTACACCAACTTCTCGATCAAAGAGCATCTTGGTTGGATTCTCACGGAGCATCTTTAATAGTTCAGTCAGTTCTGAACCAGATAGTCTTCTGTCCTCATCAAAATCTACTTCCCTCCAGTCGACAATCTGAATGTCCTTGGTTTCTCCTGAGGTTGGTTTGACATCAACTCTTTTCTTCTGTAGGGATGCAACTGCAGGTTCAACAGCATTCTGAATCTGTTTATCAGTCAACTGAATCCCATAGACTTCACGCATGTGTTTCAATCGTGTTGATAGAAAGATTCCGGGGGCAATCAGACGAGCGTTAACCTCATCGATACCATCCAAGGGATAGTGTGTGATGATTCGCATGAGCTCCTCATTTGATATTGTTCTTGCACGTTCAGGGTTTAGTGATTCCAACCAGCGAACTTCTTCGATTAGTACTGTGATTGCCTCAACACGTTGGCCTAAACGTATGAGTGCATTGATTGTTGACTCATGTCCAAGTACTGAGGCTGCGTGATAATCACTCATCAACTCAGCGTCTCGAGAAGCCTTTTGCATAAATAGCTTGGAAATCATTGCAAGGACTCTTGAGAGAATGAAGAATGTTCCCAGGATAGCTAGTCTGATTCCTGCGTTAATAATGGAGCCTTCAAGGAATACTGCGCTGGCTACGCCAACTCCAAGTGTGATGTAGATATAGAGGTAAATCAAGTCGATGAAGAGTGAAGGCATTCTAGCGAATATTTGAACAAGTGAATCACGATTTGCTATATGTCCAAGCTCATGAGTAATGATTGCCTTCACTTCATCCTCATTCAAAACATCCAATGTATTGCTGTGGACCACAACGACAGAACCGATTAATGGCAGACTAAAAGTGAACGCATTCGGGAGTGGTGAGTTCATCAAGTATATCTTACTAACTTCGACCTCACTTTGTTTTGCCAATTCCTGTGTCCAGTTCACGATATCGTCATGGGAGTATCTGCTTCTCCACTCAGTTTCTTTGTTATAGTCCGGATAGAGTTTAATCAGGTCTTTCTGACGAAGCATCTGCCTAGCCATGATGTAAAGCATTGCAAGCTGCATCAAGCCGATTCCTATGAACAGAGCAACGGATATGATTGGATTCGAGTACGTAGGATCAAAACTAATGATAAAATCAGGATGGCCAATTGTCAACAACGAAACAAATAGAATCTGAACTACATCCATAATCAGGAACGCATAGATCGCCATCCATTTCCTTCGATTAATATCCTCAATCATCTGCCTCACCTTGACCTGAAATTGAGGGAGGTTTTTTGGCCGTATTTGGTATGACTTCCCGATTCATATTCTTTATCACTGGGAGAAAATTGACGAATTTACGGTGGCTAGAGTGAAACATGGGAAAGATCTAGCTGAATATTGTGTAGAATATGGCGGCAAACTTGGCAGTAGCTATGTTGAAGCCAGATTTGTTAACGACTCATCAAGAGGTCTTGTTTTTCGGAATGGTGAGCTTTTCTCAGGAGGATACACTCCTTCTACTGGTATAGGTGTTCGAGTTCTTGTCGATGGCAATATGGGCTTTGCTTCATTTGATAGATTCGAGAAAAAACTAGCAGAGGAATCACTTAATGTTGCCTACAAGATGGCAAAGAATGCAAGGAGAAAAGAACCGATTGATTTGGGTGAACCAGTTTCCATTAAAGCGAAATGGAAGATGGACTCTAAGGAATCACTCAAAGACGTCAATATGGATTCAATGATGGAGCTTTCTACTGACGTCAATAAACAAATGGAAGGACTCGCTGCTTATACTTTCACAATCTCTTCAAAAGTGATGGACAAGTATCTTGTAACGAGTGAGGGTACACAGATTGAAAGTCAAGTTTCGTATCTTTTGATGTATTCGATGTTGACTGCGAAAGGAACTCGTGGTTCTGAACAAAAGTATCTGGATCTTACATTAGCTGGAGGATGGGAACGAATTCGTGACACCAAACTTGTTGAGCGAGTAAACGATGAGGTTGAAAGACTGAAGAAGGCAGCTGAAACTGCTGTCAAAGTGGAGGATTTACTCAACCAACCAATAGACATGATTGTTGGTCATGAAGTGGCAGGAATAATCGCCCACGAAAATGTGGGGCATCCTAGTGAGGGCGACCGTATAATGGGCAGAGAGGGTGCTCAAGCTGGCGAGAGCTTCTGGAGAGACCTCAATATCGGTGAGTCACGAGTAGGCTCTGTTGCTGTCAATGTGAGTGAGGATCCAACTATTCCTAACACCTCTGGGTTCTATCTCTATGATGATGAGGGTGTTAAGGCTAGGAAACGTGTGCTGATCAAGAATGGTATCTTAAACGAACCACTCCTGAATCGAGAGTTCGGGACGAAATTTGGTATGGGATCAAATGCCGCTGCACGCTCAACAGCCTACAACAGAGAACCAATAATCAGAATGGCCAATACATACTTTGAGGCTGGAGATCATACCTTTGATGAACTGGTAGAAGATGTGAAGCTAGGGGTCTACATGAGAGGCTTCAAAGAATGGAACATCGATGACCGGCGCTATCAATCAAAATACACAGGAGCAGAATCATATCTGATTAGGAACGGGGAAATCACAGATACGATGGTTAAGAGACCTATCATGGAAACGACAAGCATCGGCCTTCTTACTGCTCTTGATGCTGTAACAAAGGACCTCAGTTTTGACTTTCCAGGAACCTGTGGGAAGAGTGACCCCTCTCAAGGAGTACCTGTGTATGCAGGCGGTGGAGAGCTTCGCTTCAGAGAGATCCGATTGGGAGGTGTTGGCTAATGACTGATGTTGATACGATGAAGGGATTGGTTGACTGCGCTGTTGAGCATGGAAAAAACAAGACAGACGCCATTATTGCTAGAGCATTGATGACGAGTGGCTCGCAAATCCGCTTCTCTCAGAATGCAATTGATATCAGTAAGAGATGGGAACAGCTTCAGCTACAGCTTTTCGTTGTAGTAAAAGGTGTGAAGACCGGGTCAACTGAACGACCTGTGTCCACTCTGGATGATGTAAAACAGGCAGTGGATGATACGGTAGCTTTCACTGAGATGCTTCCTGACTCTCAGTTCTACGCTGGAATAGAGGAATCCGTTCAACAATATCCAATGTTGAAGGGGAACTATGATCCGAAATTCGACTCATTTGTAGAAGATGCACCAAATGTCACAAACTCAGTAGTAGACGCTGCAATCGAGAAAGGTGCAAAACGAGTCGCTGGAGCACTCAGGTTTGACAAGAGTGAATTCTTCTTCAGGTCAAGTCAAGGACCAGAAGGTTCGGGAAGGAGGACATTCTTTGACCTCAATGTCAGAGCTTTACAGGATGAGCTCGACTATTCTGGTCAGGGTCTTAGTTGCGGAGTCAAGCCATCAAACTCAGAGAAGGAGATGATTGAAGCAGGTGCAAAAGCAGGTCGACTTTCAAAGCAAGCAATAGGTGCCGTACAGGGTGAACCAGGTACTTATGATCTAGTGCTAACACCTACAGTTGCAGCTGATGTTATTGGTCACATTCCTACTCTTGCTAATCCAATTTCTATTATGACAGGTTCCTCACCACTTGGCGACAAAATGGGTGAACAGATTGCACCAGAATTCGTCACAGTTTCTGATGATCCGCTATTTGAAGGAGGTCTTTCAAGTAGAGCCTTCGATTGGGAAGGAACTCCATGTAGAAGCCTAAAGATTGTAGATGAGGGGGTTTTGAAATCACACGTTCACAATACGACAACGGCACGGATGTTCGAAACTGATAGCACAGGAAACTCAAGTCTTGTTGGTAGAGCAATGAAATTGCTCTTACCTTCACCCTCCAACATTGTTTTCGAGAATGGTGACCAGAAGGTTGAGGAGCTCTTGGAAGTATCAAGACCGACAATCTATGTGACCTGCAACTGGTACACTCGATTCCAAA
>JASFEF010000146.1:0-7240 GCA_050124975.1 Candidatus Thorarchaeota archaeon
CTATGGGACAATCTCGCAGCCATTATTGTATTCGGGGTAGTCAAAAACCCTGTCTGAGATGACACCTGCTTCGATAAGCGCTCTTACCTTTGGAACATGTTTCTTCAGTGAATGGAAGAGATGTCTAGAAACCTCGCATATCTTCTCAAATCCTTCATCTCCCCACAGTCTTTGCTTGTTTGCGAACAAACATCGGCCCCCACAAATACCATAATCCTCACAGGAGGGACAGGGTTCTTCAACTCGCATAGAGTTCTTCAAGTCTGCGGGTTCCGACACCCAGATATCACCAACAATCGAGAAGTCCCAGTCTGGAGATATTGGACAGATTCCAATCCTACCATCAACATGGATTGCGAATGTATCCAGACCGGAACCACATCTCATCTCTGAAGGCTTTCCAGTGATTAGAGTGTGCATGAGTGGCAAGAATGGGACTATTCCTTCAACAACTCCGGTCTTTATTTTCTCAACCCATTCCTCGACAAGCCGAGATATGCCTGGGTTGTAACTCTTGGTTATCCATCCGTCGAAGTCTTGCCAGTTGTCTTCAGCATCCCAGACCACGTTGAGCTGCCAATGCACATTATCGAAAGAGGGGTTTCTCAAATCCAGTAGATGCCTGACATCGCTGTAGATGTCCGACTGTTCCGATACCGCCATCCTTGCTACAATGTCTCCCTCGTATCCAATCTCTCTAAGCCAATTGACATTCCTGATGACTTTCTGGTACACACCCTTGGAACGATAGCCATCAGTTGTTTCTTCTGTGCCATCAATGGACACAAGGATTGAGTGGAACTGTTTGACATATTCTTCGGGAATCTTGTGTAGTAGGAGTGCATTGGTCTGAAGCATGAACCTTGCTTCAGGAAAACGGTTCATCAGTTTGATGATTAATGGAACTCTAAGTGTTGGCTCTCCCCCATACAACATGAGTTGAAAATCATTGTCCTTTTCCAGAAATGCTGCAAGGTCATCTATCGAATATTGAATCTCAGTGTTTGTTCCTGTTTCTTCACCACCATGGCAATAGAAACAGTTGAGATTGCACTTTCGAGTTAGGACCAAGTGGTAGTTCAACAAGACTGCACTCCAAGCTCTCTCTATTCATAATCCGCATAAACGTTACTCTCTAACCTTCGACTGCAATCCCATAATCTGACAGAAACTGATCAAGCTGCTTTACTTGCTTGGGTTTGAGGCGTGTCCTGATGGAAGCATATCCAAGATTAATTCTGAGAGTCTGCTGCTGTAATCATTGGGCTTCTGAAACCTATGGCAATTTGAATAGTAGAGCCCAGACCCAGTCGATAAGGGTATGGACAAACATTGCTGAGAATAATCCTCCTCGCCACCAAGAGATTCCATAGATAATACCTGCAATAGAAGCTAGAAGGATGTAGACCCAGATGAACTGCGCATATGTATTGTTCCAATGTGTTAATCCAAATATGATTGAAACAATGATCAGCACAATGAATTTCCAACGCTGCTTGTCTTTGAAAGGAGCACGTTCAGTCAATTGATGCTGTGCTACACCACGAAAGACGACTTCTTCAGGCAAAGCAATAGTGAGCCATATGCCAATGAAACCAACGAGAATGTTTTCAATATCAATTTGTGGATTCCACACGAAGAAACCTGTCATAAAACCTATCGGAAGAAGGATGACAGTAAGGATGGTCAATAAATTAGAGGATATCCTCAATTTGTTTCGTGTTACCTGCCAATTGAACTTGTCTATGAAATTGTCATCTTGAACAGCCATGAATACAAGGATGAGCGCCGATATCCAGAGTGCAACGAATTCATAGCTCCCTCCATCAAATCCGTTAATTGAGGCAAAATACCGTAGATCAAAACCTGCAAAATAGATCAGGACCGCCGTTACGCGAAATACAAAATCAAATCTCTTCACTTTCTCATTCTTTACAAAATATGGGATGCCTAAGAGTACAGTGGGAATAAGATACCAGATTGAGAATGATACTACAGCAGCCTGAATGTCTGTAGAAAAGATCCAATTCAGAAGAGGAAGTAATACAACAACACCAATCAATAGAACTGCTATCTTCGTCTTTTCCTTCAAATAATTGAGAAAAGCTGTATTTACCTTCGGTACAAGAATTAGGAAAATCGTCAATAAGAAAATGAACGAGCATATCATATACAGAGCCATTTGACCAATACTCGGTTGCGCATCAAGAAACATCATGAGCAAAGGAAGTAATCCTGCTACAATGATGATTGCAGCATAATGCCATTTCTTTGCTGAGATTTCTTCGTTCATAATAAAACAGAACAGATACGTACTATTATTTAAGCTGAAGGGAAAACCATATGCAAATAGGCCTACAAACCATCAACATATCTCATAGACAATTCCTGCTATTGACGCCAGAACACTGAATTTGAGGTTGAGATACACAATGTTTTGAAACTTCAATCTAGTACTCAACATCTATTCTTAGTTCATACTGACCTGACCCAGAATATGAGTGAACCATGAAATGCCAGATGCCTTCTTCGGGATAGTCGTATGTGAAGTCCTCTCCCCCGGCAGCGTATCCCCTTACATCGTAGTCATCCTCAGTAGGAGTATACTCAAGAGCGATATAGACGTCGAAGTCATTTCCCCCACATCTCAATACGACATGCATACTGACTGGATTATCAAGAATCCGAATGGAGTGGATGTTATAATCATCCACACCGTCCAATGAGCTTGTGAATGTGAATGAGCCTGGTTCTGGTTCGTTATCATTGACGTAGACTACAGGATCACTTGGCAAAAGAAGAATGATCCCAAAGGCACCAACGGTAAGACCAAGGAGGATCACCAATGCCTCAGTCTTTCCCAGACTCACTATAGTCACCTAATGAAAACACAAGCCCATTGGATGCAATAAGGTTTCTTGGCACAGTCACGCGAGTTTCAGTTTCCACAGTCGATACGTTTCATACCACGCAAAAAGAGATCCCACGACACCAACACCAAGACCAATGTAACGATCGAAGAGACCCCAAGGTCTCCCCATAGTCATCACGAAATAAACCAGAGTATAGACTGAGAAGAACATTGCCACAAATGAATATCGAGGAAGGAGAACGCCCCTGAAAGCAATGAAATTCCGTAGTATTCCGACCTTTACAAGTTTCTTTAATTGATACGAGTTGTCAGGATTCTTCTCGATGAGTTCAAGTGACTCCAACTTTGTCAAATGGTGACTTGCGACAGAGGGACTAGACATTCCGATTGCTCTCTGAACCTCCCTTACCCCGACTGATGAGTCTTGAGATAGCATATACCAATAGACTCTGAGGGTGTTCCCTCGAAGCTCTGGCTCTAGATCCCGCTCATCAGAAGACATTCCCTAGCACCACGCGTGCTAAACAATGAAGACTTCGGATTAATGTCTTCTCATCTCAACAATACATCAGGTGACTTGTTCTATTTTCTGTACAGATGAGAATGATGCTGCTATCTGGTGTTCTATTCCATGGTACTAAGTAGAACTAGCTCACAGTATATTGTATGTTGCCCCAGTCCTTCATCCGTGCAGTAGATACTCAGACTAAGAGAAAGATCATAGCTGGTGGTATTGCATCCTCTCTTCTAGCCATGAGTCTGGTTGTGACACTAGGTGTCTTAGGTGGATGGAACTCTGAACGATATACACACACTGGACACCCAAACAGTCCAGTCTTCACAATCGATTTTTCGGTGTCAAATGATTTTGCAGATTTCAATCCATATTCAGAAGAGTTCACACCCAACGTTCCCTGGTATACGATATCTGCAGGACTAGCTAATATTGTGAATATCCATGATTTCTCACACCTGACTAGTCAAGCTCGAGCGAATATTCAGAAAAACGGATTCACTGCTGTACCAAGTCCGTATGACCAGATCCACGAAATTCTGCAGCGCAACGAGGACATAGACATCCCAAGTTTTGTGAGTTCTGATGCAGTCTTACATGCATTTCATGTTCTCTACGATTTGGCTCTTAGAGAAACCGAGGTCTATACATTCTGGGATCTATTGGGTAACCTCACAAAGTCACTTGTAGACAGCTCGTACAATCAGTATCAGACTGCACCTGAAGGACGATGGAAAGATGCTGCATTGAGAAACATGATGTATTTCTCTGTAGCTGATTCTCTCTTGGACAATCAGACAACACTCTATCCAGAAGTTTTTGATGACGTGACTAATGTTCTCTCATTAATCGAAAGCCACTCTGAAATATCTGAAGCATGGTTTCAGAATTACAAGGAAGACTTCAGTCAATATGTTCCCCGAGGGCACTATACACGAACTGATAGATTGAAACATTTCTTCAAGGCGATGATGTGGTATGGACGTATTGCATTTCGTCTTCAACCGGGGGACACCGCATCTGCTATAGAACAGGGTAAGAATGAAACAGCTCAAGCCATTCTTCTAAGTCTTGCATTAGAAGATGATGTTGAGGGTCTTGCACCTGGAACTGAAGGATACACTGTTTGGGAGGCAGTCTATGAGCCAACTCGTTTCTTTGTTGGTGATGCTGATGACCTTATTCCGACGGAATACTGTTCGCTAATTACTGAGGTGTGGGGCCCTATCTCTACACTGAATGATTTAGATGATGAAGATCTTCTCTCAGACTTCATCGATTCTGCTCTGGTCCTTCGTCCACCTCTCATTCTGTCTTCAGTGATTAATGACACTCAGGATCTCAGTGAGACTAAGGGTCTAAGATTCATGGGTCAACGATTCGTGCCTGACAGCTATTTCCTGAGTCAGCTTGTCTATGAGAATGTTGGAACAATCCACCAACCAAGGTTGCTTCCAAAGGGTTTGGATGTTATGGCAGCTCTTGAATCAGACCGAGCATGGGAGTTGCTTGACGACCAGAAACACTTCTTGAATTATGTTGAACAGATGGAATTCCTGTGGCAAGCTGTCGAAAACATAAGTGTATCAGAATGGACTCACAACCTATACTATCTCTGGCTCTACTCTCTCCTTCCACTTCTAAATGACCCAGGTGATGGCTACCCAATGTTCATGCAGAGTGAGGCTTGGGTGGACAAACAGCTCATGACAAGTCTAGCCTCTTGGACTGAACTGAGACATGACACAATTCTCTATGCCAAGCAATCATATACTGTTGTTCCCACGTCAATTGGTCCTGTCGAAGAAAGAGTTGTGGGATATATTGAGCCTGTTCCTCGAGTTTACGCACGATTAGCTACCTTGTGCGATATGATGATTGAGGGCTTGACAAATCGAGATATATCTTCTGAACGTATCCTAAACAGACTACAATACCTTCATGGTTTTCTGCTTGACCTCAAGACCATCTCTGAAAAGGAACTTTCTGGCCAGCTGTTAACAGATGATGAAGTAGATCTCATAGAAGATAGTGGTGACATGTTGGAATACATTACTTCTATTGATGACTTTGAAGACCTAACCTCAGCAGCCGATGAAGAGATGGCTATTGTTGCGGATGTTCACACTGATCCCTACCTTCAAGAAGTTCTCGAAGAAGCAGTAGGAAATCCAATGACAATCTATGTTGCAGTCGAGATTGAAGGAAAAATCGTACTTACTCGCGGAGGTATCTTTTCCTACTATGAATTTATGCAGCCACTTGATGATCGATTGACGGATGAAGCTTGGCAGGAGATGCTCGAATCAGGTAGTGCGCCTTCAATGCCACTGTGGGTCGGTGCCTTCGTGTCAGACGCTGAAATTGGCTGAGAACAAAGGACCTTATCGACATCCTTATGATTTCACACGATACCAAATCCTTTGAGTCGATACCAATGAAGCCTTCCTCAGTAGCAGCAATGATCCTTGTCGTACTACTTGTAGTTCCTGTTCTAAATCAAGAGCCTACTACACTCATTCAACGTGAATCATCATTCATCGTATCTGAAACAGGACTTCTCCCAGCTCATGATTATGTATGGCAAGAGATCAATGGATTCTGTGCTTGGGCTGCGACTACCATGGCGATGCAATATGCAGGTGTTGACCTCACGATGCATGATGTATTTGCTGCATCAACCATTGGCTTTTCATTTGCCTACTTCCGATTTGATGATACACTACTAATGTTTCCTGGAGCCTTGTACTCTCAGGTTGAGCCGACACAGTTCCTTGCGGATCTCTATGGTGTGAACTACACTCTCTATCTTGGAGATGAAACTCCTGCTCTAGAGCAAAATGTTCAGGTATGGGAGAGTGAAGGAATACAAGTAGGAATCTTGGAGGGTCAGAATGAAGCTTTCGATTTAATGCGTAGTACCATTGATCAAGGATACCCGCTTCTCATCAGTATAGATCCTGCATGGTTACCAGCATATGACTATGACTTTATGCGGGCAGAAGGACTGGAAGGCGGCGCTCATGGAATACTGATTGTTGGTTATAATGATACAGAGGGTTCTGCCACAATTCTTGACCCTGGAGTTGGATCTTTCGGTGAGAATTTTGGATATCCCGATGATGGTCGTGGTAACTACACAAAGATCACCTACACAAGTCTGAATAATGGATGGTCAGAACGCTACTACATATCAAACACTTTTACTCCTGGCACTCCCCCTTCAACGTCGGTTGATGTCAAACTCGGTCCTCTGATTCGTGACAAACTTCTTGGTGTTGGATCGATATATTCCCCGAATAGTCCAAACGCCCTTGTAGGCAAATTCGGAGAAAAGGGATTCCGTCAGATGAGTGAGGACATCACAGCTGATGGTCTGAAATCATTTCTTAGTGTGTTTGATGGTGTTGATGATGAGATTAGCTTTAAAGCATCTCTACTATACTTCATTGGAATAGGACTTGAAGCTCAGGTCACACTTCAGTATTTATCATATCGCACTGCATTAGTAAACCTCCCCACATTAATGTCGGAAACAAATCTCACAGATTTCGTTACTGCAGGAGAGGTAGCTCTTCCAGCCTTTGAAAATATCGTAGACAATTCTTCTCTGATATTTCCTGCAAACATATCACAAACAACTGGCTTTGTTGCAACCACATTCCTTGAAATCGCTCAAGCTTTCAATGTAACAGGAGATATTGACTCCACCTTAGCACCCTATGAGAACACCTTGAACTCGATCTCTGCTGACCTTCTGACAATTGCAGACTCGTGGAGAGCTGCTGGAAATGCACTTGCAAAGATTTGGCCAAATGACTTCCTAGCTGTCTACGGTCCAGTACTTGCTTTTG
>JASFEF010000147.1:0-7225 GCA_050124975.1 Candidatus Thorarchaeota archaeon
CAGACGCGTGGGACATTGAGATTCACACTGACAGTTTTAGTTGGGTAGAATGTTGTGGTGTCCATGACAGAGGGAACTACGACTTAACTCGCCATCAGGAGTTCTCGAAGGAGAAGCTGCATGTAAAGGTAGACAAGAAACCTGTTGTCCCTGAGGTGCTTGAGATTGCCTTTGGTATAGAGAGACCCCTCTTCTGCCTGATTGACAATTCATTCCGACCAGCGAGCAAAGATCGTGACACTGATTGGCTACAATTTCCACCAGAAGTTGCACCCATTCAAGTGGCCGTGTTCCCCTTAATGGGAAAACCTGAACTTCTTGAACCAGCTCGAGAGATCTTTAACGAAGTCATGGACTCAGGTTTTGTGGCTCAGTTTGATGTAGGAGGTTCAATTGGAAGAAGGTACAGACGTCAGGATGAAGTTGGAACTCCTTTCTGCATCACAGTTGATTATACGACAATCGAGGATGGAACTATCACTGTGAGAGACCGTGATTCAATGAAACAGATCCGGGTCCACAGGGATAAACTCGTTGAAGACCTAAGGGGTCTTGTTCACGGATCACTCCAATTCGAGAAGATACAATAGTCTAGAAGATTATCTCCTTAATCATCTTCACTTTGCCATTAACGATTGGGACTCCCTCGTCCTCACAGTGTTTACATCTCCCCTCTGCTCTACTTCGTTCACCACCAAAACTACCATCTTCTTTCACTACCCGGTGACATGCAACGACCGGAAAGAGTGGGTTCTTGTGCAGAGAATTCGCCACAGCTCTGTACGCTTTGGGATTACCAATCATCCTAGCAATTCTACCATAAGTACTCACTTTGCCCCGAGGAATCTTGTAAGTAGCAGCATACACTTTGCTATCAAACTCGGTATACCCTGGAATCTGCAAAGTTGCACGTTTCACATCTTCTTCAGATTTGATATTACTGATGTCCATCATCCAACCCTCTCGATAACAGAGTTCAGACCACCCATGAATATGGCTCTTTCACTCACAGCATCCGAGTGTGAAGAAGTGTTTATGTCATAACAATGGGAAAGAGAGATAAGGTCCGCAGCATACGAGTGGTCAGAGAGAGGGTGCCTGATGAACAACACTGAGTATAGCGTTGAGATTAAGAGCATACTTGTTGCAGTTGATGGCTCAGAACATTCACTGAAAGCAGTTCGATATGCTGCTGCGATGGGACCACCTTTGGGTGCTGAGGTCGTTCTCCTTCATGTAGTACCTATGCTGGTGTCCGCAACTCCATATCACGATACGGTTTCAGACCAGCCATTCCTGGCTCTTCAGAAAGTAGGCGAAGACATTCTTGCCCGAGCGAAGACGATCGCTAGCGATTGCAACTGTCAAGTCATCGACATGATATCTCATGGAGACCCTGCAGCTAAGATTATCGATATAGCAAGTGAGCGTGGTACTGACATCATTATTCTTGGGTCTCGTGGGCTCAGCGGTATTCGTCGATTGTTCGTTGGATCCATCAGTGACAAAGTGGCAAGTCATGCTCATTGCCCAGTGATGATTGTCCGATGATTACAATGGATGAGGGGTCATTTAATGGGAGATTCAGAAAGATTTGGAATCTCAGTTGATATTGGTACAACAAACATCACCCTACATTTATTCAATCTCTCAGTGGGTTCGCTTGTAAATGAAACAACACTATCCAACCCGCAACGTGAGTATGGCGAAGAGATAATCTCACGAATTGACTTTGCGAGGAAACCAGAGAATGCATCTATACTGACAAGTTTGGTTCGTGAGAGAGTGAACATGGGGATATCAGAAATTCTGCAAGAATCTGAGAGTGATCAAGAAGATGTCGATTCAGTTGTAGTAGTTGGAAATACTGTAATGCATCATCTTTTCTTTGGACTCCCAACTAATTCGCTTTTGAAACCACCTTACAGAGCTGAAGACAAAGGCTCGATTTTCGTGAAATCTACAGAAGTTGGTTTGGATCTCCATAAAGACGCTTTCTGTTATTCACCACCGGTTATTGAGTCGTTTATCGGTGCTGACGCAGTAGCCATGATGGTAGCTAGTGGATTTCTAGATTCAGATTCAAGTCTGGTATCAATTGATGTAGGCACAAACACTGAGATAGCAGCTCTCCATGAGGGGAAGGTATGGATAGCATCTGCGGCCTCGGGTCCTGCGTTCGAGGGGATGTCTATTGAATGTGGGACACCGGGAGAAGAAGGTGCGATCAGTAGAGTGGTGATCGACCCAAATGACTATCGACCTCAGTATGAAGTTATTGGAGGTAGAAAGCCTTCTGGGATTTGCGGGACTGGAGTTATCTCTGCAATTGCTAGTATGTTAGATACAGGTATTTTATTTGCAAGAGGTTCATTCAACCGAAGCCGAAGGAATCCTTGGTTGGTCACCGACACTCCAGTAATCCATTATGTCATTGCCACCTCCTCCGAGTCAGCTACAGATACAGAGATTGTCTTGACTCAACCAGATATTCGAATGCTTCAGCAATCAAAGGCGTCCATTCGAGCTGCGCTTGGAATGGTCCTTCAAAATGCACGGTTGAATCCAGGTGATGTTGATACGCTCTATCTTACAGGAGTATTTGGCTCTGGGTTGATACTTGATGATGCTATTCGAATTGGTCTACTCCCAGTGATGATCAACGCTGAAGTGAAACAAGAAGTCGGAGGGGCATGTAGAGGAGCCGATTTATTGCATAAAATGGAGATTAGAAAACATGCTGAGCGCTTGGTTTCAGAAATCAACTACATCGAACTTACTGATAATCCTCAGTTCAAGAAATCATTTACCGAGAACATTTCGTTCCCCTAGTAGATGAGCTCATCCTCGTGGAATATCTCACCCCGTCTTATCCTCGAAGATGATAGGGGTCTCCCATCCTTAGTTCTAACTCGAGGAATAATGATGATATGAAATCTCCTTAGACCATTATCAATACGCAGCTGGTTTATGTCAAACGCATTTTGTACAACTCCAATCTCGTCTGATACTATGAGTGCATCCAAATCCTTCATTTTGTCAGCACCACCCTCAGTTGTTTCAATTGGGAAGATGCTCGACCGTTCAATATCAAACTCTGATTGGATGAACTTCTCCAACTCTGCATATCGTTCTTCATATGACTGTATCAGTCTTCTATCACTCTTGTAAGCCAGCATCTGATCAGTTGTCAGACCAAGTGCCACTGTCTTGCTCAGTCTGAATGCTGTGCGGATGATATGTTTGTGGCCCTCGTGCAGATGGTCAAATGTACCCGCAAATACTACTTTGTCGTACTGCGAGCCATTTGATGTCAATCGTCACACACTCCGAGACTCGATGATTCCTGCCTCTGTGAGATCTTTTACAATCCTGTTCATTTTAAGGGGGTTAATCTCTCTGAACTGGAAACAGATCAAGTCCCAGATGGCATCAAGAGATGTCCAGTCTTTTGACATGTTTAGCATCTCGTCAATGGTCACGAATATCTGTTCACGATTCTCACTCATCTTTAGGTACTCAGGAGCCTTATCAGCAAGCTTAGTTACAATATAGCCTGGACTCATTGCATGGTCATGTATTCTCTTGACTTCAATTCCAAAGCTTACTGCGTCAAGAGTAATTTCGTCTTCCTTCATTGCCTCCATCCCAACCTCCGCACACGCTCCTTCATACGCTTTCCGAGCTACAACCATCTCGGTAGTATACACCATTTGAAGACTAGTCTTCAATGACTGACGAAGAGCCTCTTGCTCTGCAATAAGTGACCATTCTTCAGTTGCTTTGTCCAGAGTGTCTTGTCCAAGATCATGAGCGAGACCAAGCCAGCGAAGAACTCTTGGATATATCTTCTCGGGATCTCCAAGACACCGCGACAGCTCAGTCACACCACGGAGACTCACTTCTTGCATGAGTTCAACGAACTCGTTTCTGCACTCAGTGAGTATAGTTTCTTCGTAGACATGGTTCGGAAGAACAAGGGAAAGAGTTGACAGGGCTGCAATACGAGATGCATAACTCATTTGTCGTGTATCTAGTTTGTCAACTGTATCAGTTGAGGTGTGATAGAACCTATCGGGTTCTTGATTGAGCATTATTGCTGGAATACCAACCGTGCTGTCTGTTAGCATGAAGTGATCACTACCAGCAGCGTATCGACTATACTCAAATGGCAATGGAGCGACCATGCCACCTTCGCGTCTCATATCCTTCTGCTTTGCTTCAGTCTTCAGCCAATAACGTACGACATTGTTCAATGTACTTGGAAGTGAGAATGGAGTCCTAAAGAGATGAAGCACCGAACCAGATTTTGTGGGATCGGCACCTACCATGTCCACGTTTATCATTGCTTGACATCGTTTGAGAAGGTCTTGTTCATTATGGATGAACTGTATTGTACCAGACCACTCAGGAATCCAGAGGAATCTGATCGAGAATGCTGGTTTTGGTATCTTTTCATCTTTGAGAAGCTGAGTTAGAACTCGTAGAACCTCCAAGAGGGCACCGCTTCCTGAGGCATTATCGTTTGCTCCTGGGTGAGGGTGGCAAACATGCGCAGCCAACCAGACCTCTTTGTTCTTATCTTCTCCGGGTATAAGTGCTGAGAGGACATGCAGCTTACCAGAACCAAGGGCCGCATCTACCTTCGCTTTAACTCTAACGGTCTTTCCATCTAGAAGCCACTGCCTCATCTTCACACCGTCGCCCTGTTTCAGGGCAAAACCAAATGTTGTCTTGTCTTTCTCCTCGGCACTGGGCCAGATGGCATCATATCGTCTTAACTCTGCAAGTTCATCAATTCCTTTTGGAGGAATAAATGTCAGGAGACCTGCCGCGCCGTATTCAATGCAAGCTATTTTATGCACACGTTTTGCCAAGCTCTCAGTAAGAACTAGTTTTCCCTTCACATCTTTTCCTTCATAATCTGATGGACTGATACCTTTTCCAACGTATACTACCTCAGTTTCTATCTCGGCTGGTGTTGAATGTGCAACCAATGAGATTGGTTCTGCGCTGAAGTCTGCTAGAGTCATTTCTTCAGGTTCAAGTAACTCGAGTTTTCCTTCTTTGCCCTCCCAACCGAATGGGTTTTGCCAAGTTCCTATCTCAGTCTTTCCATCTGCAGAGTATTCAAACAGCTTCACTTTCGCATCCGAAACTGAAGTAATGGTGTCCTTTAGATAGTCAATAGCATCAGAGAAGCCAGGACTAGCCTGAATTCTATGGAAGGTCGAGATTGCAGCGGCAAAATCTTTCGCACTGATTCCAGAAATAGTGTTTGTTATAGCTTTGACGATGTCTTCTGGTAGCATGGTATTCACTCACAGTGAAAAATTCGGTTGATAATCTCACATAAGTAGTCTGCGACTTGGGCGAAAACTGACTTTGGTAGAAAAATGTAGTCACCGGAGGTGACGATTCTACCTCCGGTCATGCTTTGGAAGCGTGTATTCTTGCAGTTTTACGGATCAGTTGATTCAGCAGGAATGGGAGCAGCTGGTGGGCGGGCTCCAAGCTGAGCATCAAGCTGAAGCAATGCGGGTATAGAGTCTCCAATCAGTTTGAGCTTGTCACGAAGCTCCATTGTCTTGGCTTCTTCCTCAGTCTGTTCATTGTAGAACCATGTAAGCATGGACTGAGTTGACCTGTCACCCAACTTGTCTGCTATGTCACCTATCTTGTAGATTCTTTCAGTGACAATTGTTTCATGATGATAGGCATCTGCAAAGACATCGTGAGCTGATTTCCATTCTGTCTTTGGAGCATCAATCTGTTTCAGTACTACTCTAGCACCACGCTCTGTGAGATGTCGGTAGAATCTCATAGCATGTGCAAATTCCTCTTGGTATTGTATCTCCATCCAATGGGCCATACCTGATAGATTCTGTTCTTCAAACCAGGTCCCCATTGAGAGGTAGATGTATGCGCTGTACAATTCGAAATTCAGTTGATCATTTATTGCGTCAACTAACTCTTGACTAATTTCCATAATTATGCACCTCAACTTCTATGTTGATCTCTCAACTCTCAGTTGATTTCACTTCACGATAGCTAACTTGTTGTCTTTAAACTTTCGGTACGACACTGAGAAATCCAAGTAAGTCTGTCCAACGAACCTTTTTCTTTAGGGAATTGAAGTGTGAGCTCTGTATATCGCCCGGAGTGACTATTGAAAATGGCGCTACACGATCTCACGCTACTTACACTCATGTTTGAGTTTCTTCCACCGTTAATTGTAACCCTCGTGTACTTTGTATTCTTTGGAAAAAGGAAGAGCAGGTTCATTGAGGCGTTCATCGTTCTGATGTACCTAAAGACGGTGACATTCTTCATCTTCAACATTGCACTGTCTGGTTCAGGCGTAGGAGAAGGGTTCTTTCCTGTGGTCGATACGAGAGCCTTATCATGGCTTCTTCTGACAGATATGCTGTTCCAGTTCGTCACCTCACTTCAGGAATACATGATCTGGGTGATGGTGTCGTTCTTCGCTGTCCTCTTTGGAATGGTTGTTCTGGCTGCAAAACTGGCTCTGCAAGATCCAATGAAGATGAGGTTCAAGAATCTCATCAGGAGTATCACAAAGAAGGAGCCTGAAACAGATGGATACACTGGTCTGAAGGACCGTGTTAAAAACCTAAAATTTGAGGGAGTTGAGCCTCAGCCACTGAATCCAGAGGTTCAAGATCGTGCTTGGAGGCAAGCATGGAGAGACTATCTCATCATTGGATTGGCAACCCTCATTCCTTCAATACCCATCTATATTGGGGGTCTTCCATCTTTCATTACACTTGTGAATGATCCTCTCAATTATCAAGCTCCTGATACATATGTGCTCAATATACTCATCTTCCTAACTTGGATCTATAGGTTCGGATACCCAGCATCTAACCGAATCGCAAAAGGTGCAGGGATTCGGCTTGGTGACCGAGATATTGGCGGAGAGATGATGCGTGGTGTTCTAGGATGGTTCTTTAGACTCAATATCCTGATTTCTATTGTTGTCCTTGCTGAACAGGCTTATCGAGCTTTTACATTTGGTGTGGCCAACATTGTCGATATCATGATTCAGTACTACATGCAAGGGCTGATCTATGCAGTACCCCCGATTATCTTTGCAATCCTGATACTTCCACTAGTAGAAGACTTTGCAGTTGTCCTTTACAAGAAGCTGTTTGACTCAATAACTCAAGCGAGATCCAAAGTATCCAGAATGAGCTTCGGTGGA
>JASFEF010000148.1:0-7210 GCA_050124975.1 Candidatus Thorarchaeota archaeon
GTGACCCCCGCCTTCTGTTTTTTCCTTATTACATCAGCAGATATTATATATGATACATAGAATGGCCAAAACCTACAATGAGTCTACTTGTTATAGTGATGGCTGCATTCATGCTTCTAGAATTTTCAAATGTGCTCGCACTCTATTTCCGAAAGGACTCCCAGATGGCAAATAGTGTGGGTGTGTTCAACGCCTATGAGAAATCAAAGAGCGATTCTGAGATGCATAACTTCGTCAATTATCTCGTGAACTGGGTCGCTGGAACGAAACTGATCTTCCTAGCTCTCTTGACTGTTATCATTTTCTTTGGAACTGCAATGATGCAATTTTGGGCGTTGTGGGCATTGATGCTGTCAATTTCCACCTTCTACTGGAAGCTCTACCCGCTCGTTAAGAAAATGGACAGTGAGTCCCAACTCGCTATCAAGGGATATTCCAGAACTCTGGGCGTGATGATTTCCGCTTTCATCATTGTCTTTCTGGTTGTTGCAGTATATACACTGATACAGATGTAAGAAAGCCGGCCTAACACCCACTGATTGGTCATTTCGTCTGATAGTTTACATTCCACACCAATGTTCAATATAAGTGTGTTCTTTAAAGCAAAGCATGGAAGAAGGTTTATTACCTAAACCATTGATGGTACTTCAATTGCTTTTGCAAAACAACTAGAGGAGAAATTGAATGAATATAGTGTACAAGAAATGGAATCCTGATGAGAAGTTAGAAGAAGCTCAGGCTAAGATCTACACTGGTGTGTCAGGTCTACCGGCACGCGCAGAGGAGATCAAGCCTAGGAATATTCAGCGAGGTGAAGACTCTACACGGTATGTCCTCACAAAGGAGGGTGAACCTCTGGCATATGTCACGTCTTGGATAAGTGATGAGAACCCAACAGAGGGTGGAATTGGTTATCCATGGTCATTCGAGAAGTGTCCTCCCGAAGCCAAGGAGAAAATCTTCAACGAGCTGTTCGAACATCTGAAGAAAGACAAGAAGTTAAAGGACATTCGCACTGGTATTGTTCTGTCATCAAAGATAGCCAAGGATCAGATCAAGTTCTTCGAGGAAAGAGGTTTCGAAGAGGTTGAGAGGGCCTATCGTTATTCGAAGGACTTGGATATCAAAAAAACGGCCTCAAAGCAGATTGAGGGCAAAGCAGCAAAGCTGACAAGCAGACCTGCAACAAAGGATGACATCGACCTTCTGATAGAGGTTGCTCTCTCCGACCCACAGTTGAATCGAGCGTTTCCTGATGAGGCTGGATTCAGAAACTATTTCGAGAATAGAGTCCTCAAGGATGGTCATGCAGTGTTGGTTTTTGATGGTGACAAGGTCGTTGCGGCAAGCGCACCCCTGAAGATGATGCCAAACGGAGTTTTCCTACTTGGTGATGAAGAACGTACCTTGATGCGTTTCACTGCAATCCGCCCGGGCTACAACTATGCTTGGAAGAGATTAGTTGTTGAGATTGCTAAAGAGTTGAAGAAGGCTGGTTGGACTGAAACCCCTCTCAGACTGAGTTTCGGATTCTCAGCTGAAGGTGTCATAGCTAGTGGCATCGCTGGAATGTCGTCTGAGATGGACGAGTTTGAACTCTTTATGAGATACAAGGTTGAGTAAATCCAAGGGGTGTGAGTTATGGTGCCCTATGAAGACCGACATGTTCTCGGAATTGTTGGTAGCCCCCGTCGTGGAGGCAATACAGAAACCCTCGTAGACACCATACTCGAATCTGCAGTTGAGCAAGGGGCTTCATCAGAGAAAGTCATTCTGAATGAACTGGACATTGCTCCCTGTCAGGCATGCAATGGTTGTCAACGAACAGGTTCCTGTATCCATGAGGATGATATGGAAGATCTGCTGCCTCTAATGGAGAAGTCTGATGTTTGGGTTCTTGGTACGCCGATCTACTGGTGGGGCCCTACTGCTCAGTTCAAACTTTTCGTAGACAGATGGTATGGCTTCGACCAAAGATGCTTCCAAGGTAAGCAAGTGATTGCTGCAATACCAATGGGCGGTGGTGATGACCACTATGCTCGACATACTATTGGCATGATCAAGGACATCTGTAACTATCTTGGAATGAAGTACATCGAGACCGTGGTTGCTCCTGGAGTGAATGGGAGAGGTTCAGTCCGTGAGAGTACTCGAGCAATTGAGTCTGCCAGATGCGCTGGGATGAGAATCATGAATTCTTGCTAGCAAGAATCACTCATCCCTTCCTTGTTTTTTCAAAGAGTCTTCTTCCAGAGGTGCACATCTTCCTTTTCAAAACCAAGTGAATGATAGAGTTTAGCTGCACCCTCAGTTGGAGCTGCTCCAAGAATGACTATGCAAGAAGGATTGTACTTCTGCACGCGACGAATGCCTTCAGCGCAAACGGCTTTCGCGAGTCCCTTCCCTCTATGGTCCGGATGTGTACCAACTGGTTCAAGCTCAGCCATTTTCGTGAGAGGATCTATTCTAACTGTGACAAAAGCTGCGAAGCTTCCATCAGAAGCCTCAACCACTAGATCAAGTTCATCATTATAGAATCCCGCTTCTGTATAGAGCATCGCTAGTTTCTCAGTCCTGTTGCAATGTGAGAAGACTGTGTTTACTACGTCACTATATGGTTCAAAGTCCTCTGGTAACTTGACATGTCTTAGGATATATCCTTCAGGTGGTTGGAATTCTGGAGGTGCGAGATCAAGAGGCCGAACTTGATTGTGCTCACAGACTCCTCCATCCTCAAATCCAAATTCTTTGAGAACTTCAATCCGCGATTCAAAACCAACTGGAACTGGTATGCCAATCTTGAGGACCTTTCCATCTTCTTTACTCGTTGATCTTCTTTGTTCCTCGATAGCAGGGATAATCTCTCTGATCAGTTCATGATGGTCAGGATGAATATTCATCCAGAAGTAACCACTAGGTTCCAATATTGTCAACGCAACCATTGTTGGACCGTTGTCATCTACATACTCCCATATCCGGAATTTGCTATCATCCTCTCGAGGTTCTTCGGGACCACATGGTCCATGCCTTTCGTTTTCGAGTCGTGTTGGAATCCATGTGTAGAGTTGTCCTGATAGTTGGAATATCTCCCAAAGGAATCTCTGTGCAGATTCTAGGTCATTGTCGAAGTTGTAGTTGCGTATTCTATATGACATCGGAACCACGAAACGGCTGGTCAAATTCGCCAATAAAACTGTGTGCTTCTACGTGATAACGATTCTAGAAATCTCTCTGAATCAGGAAGTCTGAAAGTCCAATTATGAACTCCTTGTACTTCTCATTAAGAGCTGGTTCAGCTTTGTCAAGTGCCTTCTGTCCGGTTGTAAGAAGTTCATTCATCTTCTTCTGCGAAGACTCCAGTGCACCAGTCGCCCGGAAAATCTCTCTTACTTGTTCAATCTCTTTTTCTGTGATTCCAGCTTTTCCAAGAAGGCTATCGAGTTCTTTTCGTTGCTTTTCATCTGCTTTCGCATAAGCTTCAAAGACGAGTAGTGTCTTCTTCCCTTCACGGATGTCCCCAGAAACTGATTTCCCTAACTTCTTTTCATCTCCAAAGGAACCCAAGATATCATCTTGCACCTGAAACGCTTTTCCAACATTGATGCCAAATTCCTCGAGTGCATTTAGCTGCGATTCAGTTGCTCTAGCAATTGCTGCACCCATCATAAGAGACCTATCAAACAGGACAGCAGTCTTCATTCGAACCATCTGAAGATACGTATCAGAGGTCGCGGTTTCGTCTGTGATCATGTTCATCTCAAGGAGAACACCATCTACAAGGTTTTGGAATGAAAACTCATAGGCATCATGAAGATACTTCGTAACATCATCATCTAGATTGGCAGCAGTTATTGCTGCTGCACCCATGTTTATGAGAGAGTCACCACCAAGAATAGCCATTGTCATGCCATGGTCAAACGATGCCTTTTCGTCCTTCGTTCTGTCGAAGTAGAGGTCTCTATAGGTTGCGTGGAATGTCTTTCCGCCTCGTCGGGTTTCATCATGGTCAATGAGGTCATCATGAAGTAGTGATCCATTATGAAGAATCTCCACGGAGATGGCTGCATCATATAGGTTCTCGGGTACATCTTCACCCTTGATAGCTTTGTAACCAAGGACAACTAACACTGGTCGAAGTCTTTTGCCACCACGCATGATATACTCCTTGACATTGGAGTAGTATTGTCCATGCCAAGGACCAAGCCTACTTACTTCTCCGATCTTATTGTTGAAGAATTTGTCCAGGGTCTTGACAACTTTGGCAATTTCTCCCTTGAGACTTCCCAGATAATCGGCCATATGACTCTCCTCAATTCACTTGACATTTAGCATCCTATAAGAGCGTTTCTTATTGTGTCGATGTTTTCTTCGTTCTACGCCGTGCGAAAGATGGCATTTTCTTGAATCCGTTCAAGTTAAGTATTGGAAAGGCAAGTGTGCTACAGTTGATTATTATGAAAACCGGAGAAGAGTTCCTACAGAAACTGTATGAGATGAAACCAAACGTTATCATTAATGGTGAAACTGTTGGACGTGACGATCCGCGATTACAGGCTGTTGCAAAGGTCATGGCTCTGACCTTGGATAAGGTCGAGGATCCAGAATTCAAAGACCTACTCAAGGTGGAATCTAAGGAACATGGCACTATCAATCGCTTCACTCATATCCATCAGAGTGTGGATGACTTATTGAAAAAGCAAGAACTTACGAGAAAGATATGTCGCATAACTGGAGGATGTGTCTTTCGTTGTATGGGTATAGATGCAATGAATGCATTATCAATCATCACACACAGAGCTGAAGCGATGACTGGTCAGCCTTACAACCAGAGATTCAAGGAATATCTCAAATTCTGGCAAGAAAATGATATAGTCGGAAGTTGCGCACAGACTGATGTTAAGGGAAATCGTGCGTTAAGACCTCATGAGCAGGCTGATCCTGATCTCTACCTTCGGGTCGTTGAATACCGTGATGATGGTATAGTTGTCCGTGGTGCCAAGAATCACATAACAGCTGCAGCAACTGCAGAGGAAATTATCGTCCTTCCCACTAGGATGCTAACACCTGAAGAAGATGAGTATGCTGTGGCTTTTGCAGTCCCAGGTGATTGGGAGGGTGTCAAGCTTGTGACCCGTGCATCTAGCCATAAACGCGAAAAGTTCGATTGTCCATCTGGTGAGCTTGGGGATGTGGAGAATTTCATCATCTTCGATGATGTCTTTGTACCCAACGAACGTGTCTTTCTTGGTGGAGGTAAAGGAGAGCATGCATTTGGTGGATGGACTGCGCTCCTATTTGCTCTTTATCATAGGCATAGCTATACTGGATGCAAACCTGCGAGTTCTGAAATCTATCTCGGATTCAGTGCACTTGTGAGTGAGTACAATGGCATCGAGGATAAGAAGCATGTTCAATCGAAACTTGCTGACTTGATCAGTGTTTGTGAGCTTGTCTATGCATCAGGAATTGCGGCTGCACATACCGCAACTATGGATGATTCAGGAACAATGATACCAGATCCTGTGTTCTGCAATGTTGGCCGAAAACACGCAGGAAAGAACTACTACCATGAGCTTGAAATTCTGGCTGACTTGTCAGGAGGTTTGCCTGCAACACTTCCTCACGAAGCAGACTTCTATGATGAAAAGATCGGACCGCTGCTTCAAAAATACATCAAGCGAAAAGAGGATGTACCAGCTGAAGATGTCTACAAGCTTTATCGGACGATTTCCGACATGCTATGTTCATCGATTGGTGGTGTTACAGCAGTAGCAGGTCTGCATGGAGGAGGAAGTCCTCAGATGGAGGATATTGCTATACTGAAAGGGTATGATCTCGATTCGAGGAAGAATATTGCGAAATACCTCGCAGGTATCTCAGAAGACTAGATTAAGAGAAAAGAAGAAGCCCAGTTGAAACGATTGGGCTTTATTCTTCAGTCATGTATTCTTATGTCGTTTTTTTGTTGGGTATCCTCAATTGGATTTTTATCTATGAATTTGTCAGAACAATATACGTCACGGTGGGGAATTTAATTGATATTCAAGTTCTTTGAATGTGAGCCCGACAACGCACTCAAAGAGCTATACCAGGCACTCAAGGGTCTCGTAGATACTGAAGTTGCACAATACAATATTGAAACGGAGATACATCTAAGTGATTATCCGTTTCATGATCGGTCAAAGTTCAATGACTTCTTTCTCGATTTGTCAGAACATGCGAATCACCGGTGGGCGTTGCGGGTCAATAATGACTGGGACTTCAGTAAGGTTCCTTTCAGAGAATCAAGTGACATGATTGATGGGCTTTATAAAATCTTGAGAACTGGTGGTTCATACTCAGAAAACTATTCGAAGAGCGAGGCACAAAATATCGAGGAGAAAATTCGAAGGCAGTTACAGAAAGACTCACCAAACTTGGTGATTTTCTCAGTCGTGGAATTTGAGATCACTGATGACAAGGAAGATCAGGACATCAAGGGATCCATACTCGACTTGGGAAACATCGGTGAGATTTCATCCTTCTTCGAACAACTTGCATGGGACGACCTGCTTCTCATTATCAATCCGAAATACAAGACACTCTATGTCATCGCGTTCACTGACACCGACTGATTATCCCGTATTCGATTATTGAGTATATGGGGCGTCATTTTGTGAGAGAATTCACAGATTCTATCTGACTCAGAAATCGAGTATGGCCTTTCTAGTGTCCGTATATTAGAAGTTGGTGATGGGTTGAAAAACAGGGTTAGAAAGTTAACCCTTTTTCAATTCGGAAACGTTCATTTCCCTCAGAGTTGTTGATGGTTTTGGAAGCTCTCTCACCTGTTTCTTGTTCACTTTTAATATCATAAGAAAGATAAGACAAAAGTGAACAAGCACTCACTGAGCTAGCAGACATGGCAAGACCAAAGAACAAAGATTTGAAAATCGAACCAAGTCCCTACAAGAGGACCGATGAGGAACTCCAGCAACTCTTGGAGGGCAACCCAGATATCGATCTGATTGACATTGATATTCTTTCTAAACTTCAAATGGACGGTAGAGCATCCTTCAACACACTTGCTGATGAACTAGGACTTAGTGTGGCTACAGTGAGTAAGAGAGTGAAGAAGCTCGAGGACGCTGGTGTTATTCGAGGGTTCTCAGCTGTAGTGGTTTGTGAGAAGCTCGGATTCAAGGAGAACCTCTGGGTCATGTTGTACTTG
>JASFEF010000149.1:0-7141 GCA_050124975.1 Candidatus Thorarchaeota archaeon
TCTTCGAGGCTCTTGGCCACATCTCCAGATATTCCAGCACCGGTCTCTTTTATGATGACAGGAATATCAACTGAGTCCACAATTGCTGCAATACTCTCTAAGGCACCCTCAGAGTTACAATCACCCTCAGGCTGAATTGCCTCCTGAAGTGGATTCAGATGAACCGCTAGTATATCCGCATCAATCATAGATACTGCATCTGGTGCCGCTGTGACATGAGTTGCACCTATGTTCGCAATCACAGGAACCGAAGGAGCAGATTCTCTCACTATTGTGAATGTGTCCGCAAGAGAAGGATCCTCAACTGCAGCTCTTTGACTACCTACGCCAATTGGTAACCCAAGCTCTTCAGCAGCACTTGCCAATCGTTGGTTGATACTTTTCGTCTTTGGATGGCCTCCTGTCATCGCTGCTATAATCAGTGGGGCACCAGCCCGAAGACCAAAGAAGTTGATATTTAGATCAATTCGATCCTTGTTTATCTCAGGCAGTGCATTATGCACGAACTCAATGTCCTCGAACATCGTTGACCGTTCACATTGAACCTCTTCATCCAAACAGATTTCGATGTGCTCAATCTTTCTTCGTTTGGTCATTGATGCCTCAGATGATTCATCGTCTACTTCGGAATCGTCGAGTGGTCTTCCTTCAACCATCGCAGTACCTCCGCTTATTGAGAGGAATGACTTAATGTACAGATAGGAGTTGCGGTTGGGCTCCAAAGTCACAGGTTTGTCTGTTTGTTGCGTGATGCGAAGACTTTATTCCTTCACTAAACGCACTCGCAAGACAGTGTGGTATTCATGGCAAACGAGGAAAAAGTCAGGGTGGAAACTCCTGAGGAAGAAGAAAAGCCTGTAGAGAGAAAAGGTCTGCTCAAGCCATTACCCACGCGAGAGGAACCCAAGTATACAGACAAGGATGGACGACCTCAACCCATCGTTAAGTTGCTTGGTCTTTCTATGCCTGAAAAGCGTAGAGACCTCTTAATCCTAATCCTGATCCCTGCTTTAATTGGGATTATTGACACTACACTCTTTTCATACGTCTTCACGCACACTTTGCCAACTGATGCCACCTACGTCTTCTTCATACCTATCATCATCGCAATTCCAATAGGACTAACGGCTTCAGAGGCTGGAAATGCTCTCATGGGAGGATTCCTCGGAGCAGTATTCTTCTTTCTGTTCTTTGTCACTTTCCTAAGTTCGCCGGGGTTGATAATTCCTGATTTAGGCCTTGGTACATTTGTCTTCAATGCAATTGCTCTTTCAATAGTCTATTTTGTACTAGTGGCTCTCGCAACACTATTTGGAACTATCATTGGCGTTATCCTTCGGGAATTCCTCTAGATTCAAGAAAAGACGAAACCACATACTTAGAAAGGATTTTGTAATCCTTAGCTAGAAGGTGTAGAACTATGAGAAGCAAGCTAGTATATCCCTACTCGAACGCACTTCTAGAGTATGAGTTCAGAAAAGACCATCCCCTTAAACCGGATAGACTGAAGCTGACATACCTACTATCAAAGCATCTCGGATTGCTGGACAAAGTGGAGGAGATAGAGCCAACTATAGCCACAAGAGACAATCTCGAGTTGTTTCATTCTCCTGAGTATATTGATGCAGTAGTGGATAGTGGTACAAACAACAACATCCATCCACATTACGGGATAGGAACCCCAGATAATCCCATCTTCCCCCTAATACATGAAACCGGGGCTAGATATGTTGGTGCCACGCTTGATGCAATGAAAGCGATAATGAATGGAGCATCCAACGCATTCTGCATCTCAGGAGGACTTCACCATGCGCATGAGAGCCAGGCTTCAGGATTTTGTATATACAATGATGTAGCAATAGCAATCAATATGCTTCATAAGAAAAGGAATTGTAAGGTGTTGTACTTCGATATTGATGCACATCACGGCGATGGTGTTCAAAACGCATTCTATCGTTCTAAAGACGTGATGACGATTTCAGTTCACCAGACAGGCAAGACACTTTTCCCTGGATCTGGGTTTATCTATGAAACTGGGAGTGTTGAGGGAGTTGGTTACTCTATCAATGTTCCATTGATACCTGGTGCGGGAACCCCTGAACTCATCCGTGTCTTCGATGAAGTTGTTGTACCACTCTTCGAGTCCTTCAAACCTGATCTATTGATAACTCAACTAGGGGTTGATGGACACTACCTAGATCCTCTTGCAAATCTTGCATACACCTCACATGGGTTTGAAACAGTGGTTCGAAAACTGAGAGACTTGTCAGCAGATATCTGTGATATCGGTTGGTTAGCTGTAGGGGGCGGCGGATATCACCCTGTCAATGTAGCTCGATTATGGACATTGTTTCTTGCGATTATGCTTGATGAAGATATACCAAGTAGGATGCCAGATGATTTCTTGGAGATTTGTACTGAGATGGGTTATCGCAATCATCCAGAACTCATGAGAGATGAAGATGAAGTTGTGCAGATGTATGTCCCAAGAGAATATGTTTCAATGGATCTTGACCGAGCGCTCCGACGTGTGAATGAACTAGTGTTTCCATATCACGGGATATAGAGTCTATTCAACTGCAAGTGAAACGTCAATCCACTTTCGAATCATCTTAACAACCAAATCTGATGCAGTGACCATGATAACAGAGTCGGCATCATCAACTAGCAATGATGATGGATCAACTCCGGATTTTGCAACTCTCAAGAGGGAGGGATAGCATAGAAACCCAAGACCTTCAACGACATCCATGTTATCAGACCCAGAAACTTTCAGTTTGTTTCCAAGTATTTCTGGAGGGGACACCTTGGAATCACTGTCACAGATCGCAACGAGTGTATCATTATCAGCGACAACAATCACATCCGGCTCAATACACTCATCATAGACTGTTGTCTGTCCTCTGTCAAAAACAATCGAGTACTCATCACCTGTGTCAGATGTCTTGAGACATATTGTCAGGTCTCTGAAAGAATCTGTAACTAAGCTGATGTGATTTTCAAAATCGTCCTCAGTCATCTTATGTAGGTCCTGAGCCTTCTCAATACTAACATTGAGAGCAGCCCTACATCCATCAACCACCGGACCTAGATACTCCATGAGCATGAACTGGTCAGTGTTGATACTTTGAGAGATATGACGTAAGCTTCTACCCAGACTCTTCGGTTTCTCATCGTCGCTCAGAGGAATCAACTCACGCTGGAGTACTCAAAGTTGTATTTAGAGGTGCTGTTGTAAACGGGTATTCGTAACACATTCATAGAAAAGCGATTTAGTAAACCCAGACAGGGGTGTTTAATGACCACAGACATACATACTCATCTAGGTATGGGTCAGACTGAGGTAGCTAAGGTTACTCTCGACAACCTAGAAGAGCATGTCGACATATTGGTTTCTAGAATGGACACTTTCGGTATAGACAGATCTGTCCTCACACCTCACGAACCAACTATTAACACTGAACTCTACCTCCGAGCCGCAGATATTTACCCGGATCGTTTGTTCTCAGCATGCTCAATCCTCCCAAGACCTGTTGACCTCGCAAGAAAGAAATTACACGATTATGTAGACAGAGGCTGCAGAGCTCTTGTTCTGGATGGACAGACATACTATCCTCAAGATTCCGCCGTTGAAGCACTAGTGAACGAAGCGGTTAAGAACGACCTGCCCGTCTACTTACACAATGAGATCATGACAGGGGACACAATCAGTTTCTTGGACCGTATCACTACCCTTCATTCAGAGGGCAAATTTGTTGTCCTGAGTATGGGAGGTCTCTTTGGTTTTCCTCAGATAATTCCACTGATGTCTCGTCCAAACATCTGGTTAGAGTTGTCTACAACTTTCGTCAAGCTTGTTGAGTCACCGCTCCGGGTTTTTCTTGATGCAGTTGTTCAAGACTTTGGGGTCCGTAAGCTTGTGTTCGGCTCAGGATATCATAGCATGTATCCAGATTTGATGGCAGCACTGAATATGATTGAACTTGATGTTGAAACAAGCAGATTGATCATGAAGGAGAATGCATGGGTCATACTTGGAGTGGCTTTTTACTAAATGAGGAGGATTATCCAGATAACATCGTCTGGTGTAAAAGGAGCTCAATATCTTCAGTCTGTGGTAAGCCAATAATCTTCGAATTGCCAATCATAATCATTGGGACTGCGATAACACTGAGTGCTTCTACAATGTCAGGTTGCTCTTCAACTGAAGTTTCAATGATCTCGACTGGCATATCGAAGTTCTGAAACTTCCTTGCAGCCTCTCGAGCCGCAAGAAGAGCTTCACCGCAGAACGTGCATGAAGAACTTGTGAAGATGTTGATCTTGAGAGACTCGGACTCATTGAAGAACTCGTTCAAAATTTCATGGTTTGTCACTTTGTTTTTCTGCATCATGCTCCAACACTCCAAAGGAAGTCTGCAAAAGCGTTGTACTGACAAGCCTATTCAGCAAACACCGGCGGTTTGAGACGAACATGTTCCGTAACTGAGTCGATGGATCTCAGAGGAATTGCTTCCCAAGAGGTCTTCTTCTCCGGTTCGCTCCCACGCTCAACAATCACAAGGGGACCAGTGGACTCATCAAACCATACTTTCTTGACCCTGCCCAATGGGAACCCCCTGAAATCAGTCACAACCTTGCCTTTAAGCAGCCATTTCATCTCTTCGCTTTCCATATTCCTCAACAGGTAGACTGTGACTTAGACATAGAAGAGCGTGTGTACTACGTGGACTATTCTAGCGTAACACTAACTTGGGTTGAAAATCTCATTAGCTAACACTGGTCAATTATCTGGATATGTCCTTGGGTCCTCCTCATCCTCATATCCCCAATCCACAATGGTGTCAGAGTCTGTAGGAAGAAATGTTCCTGGCATTATGTATCCGCCAATCCCCATCAGCAGACCGATTATGTTCATTGATCCCCCGACGAACACGAATAATCTTGAGTCACTTGATTGTTCAAAACCAATGTCGATTCTACCTATCCCATCTATTTGTTCAAAGGTGATAGTGTAGTTACCAGGATTAATATCCACAACTATGAAGTCTTCAAGGAATATTTGGTCGTCCGCTTCAACCCTATTGCTTTGATCGAGCGTTATATTGATGACATATGTCTCAAGTGTCGTATTCTCCACTAAGACAAAGCCGATGTTCACTATTGATGAGTTTCCAAGTCTTGTAGTGACGGTAATCTCGAGTCGAGGGTAGTATCCATCTTGGTCCCAGACAGAAAAAGATCGTTGTTGGTTTTCGATGACTGCGAAATTATTGAAGTGATAGGGAGCCATCAACACCAAAGCTCCACCAATTAGTATAATTGCAGTACCACCGAAGTAGAGAAATGCTTTCTTGCTTAACCAGACACTACCCATTGATTTCAACCAAGGAAAAAACTCGATTCATTGAATATAGATGTAACGACCAGTGTAATGGCTGATGAGGATAAAAGAAGATGACTGAATTCATCAAGCTTGCAGAAGCGCTTGAGAACATCAGTAGGACCAGAAAGAGGACCGAGAAGGTTGCTATTGCAGCAGAGTTTCTCCGAAAAGTAGATACAGACGAGATCAGCAGCGTGGCTCTATTCTTGGGTGGCAAGGTGTTTGCAGAGAGTGATCAACGAACCCTCAATGTTTCGTGGAGGGGGTTACTAAATGCACTCAAGAATGTGGTTAACATAGACGACCAAGCGCTATCCAAGGCGTATGATGGGGACACAGGTAAAGCAGTAGCCAAGGTGTTAGAGAACACAAAGGATTCACGTCAATCAACACTGTTTTCAGAAGCGCTTTCAATCACATCCGTTGCTCAGACATTAGATAGAATTGCGGATGTTCAGGGGAAGGGTTCAGTAAAGGAGCGGCAGTCATTGCTCACGAGCCTTTTCATGGAAGCATCACCACGAGAGGCCAGATACCTTTCAGCTTTGGTTCTAGAGGATATGCGGACTGGGCTCTCTGAAGGCCTACTTGTAGAGGTCATTGCATCAGCGTTTGACATAGAGTCCCAACTTGTCAGGAGAGCTTGGAGCTTCAGTGGAAATCTTGGAGCAGTAGCTAGACTCGCATCAGAAGGTGGACAAGAAGCACTTCAATCAGTATCAATTCGAACAATGCGTGGAGTCAAACCCATGCTTGCTAGCCCAATACAAGATGTTGAATCATTGTTTGAGAGTCAGCCCGGTTTGTACTCGTTTGAAATGAAATTGGATGGAGCTAGAGTTCAGATTCATAAGTCAGACAACGATGTCCGAATATTCTCAAGACGACTCAGTGATGTTACTGAAGGATTGCCGGATATTGTCGAAGTTGTAAGAGAGAGTGTCAATGCACATACTGCCATTCTTGATGGTGAAGTCCTTGCAGTTGATGCTGAAGGCAAACCATTCCCCTTTCAAGTAGTAATGAAGCGGTTTGGTCGAACCAGAGATATTGACGAGGCTTTTCAGGACACTCGACTTGTGCTTGTCCTTTTCGATGTTCTACTCATTGATGATGTTCAGTTGGTTGATGAACCTCATTCAGAGAGAAGAAAACGACTGGAGGATATTGTGCATCCGGAATTACTTGTGGAAAAGGTTGAAGCAGATGATGTTGATACTACCAAAGCGTTCTTCACGAAAAGCCAGAAGTTGGGGCATGAAGGACTAGTTGCTAAGAAGCCTGATTCAACCTATACACCGGGAGTCCGGGGAAAATATTGGTTCAAGATAAAACACACACTTGATACATTAGACTTGGTCATTGTTGCAGCAGAGTGGGGGCATGGAAGACGAAAGGATTGGCTATCCGATTATCATCTAGCTGTGCGCGATGAGGAATCAGGTGAATTCTTTGTTGTAGGGAAGACGTACAAGGGATTTACCGATAAGGAGTTTCAAGAAATTACACAGAAACTACTTGATCTGAAGATTGCATCCCATAGACATGTAGTTCAAGTAAAACCAGAAATCGTGGTAGAGGTTATTGCTTCAGAGATTCAAGAGAGTCCAACATACGAATCGGGCATGGCATTGAGGTTCGCGCGAATTAATCGAGTCAGAGATGACAAAGGACCTATGGATGCAATGACACTCACTGAGTTGCGAGAGGTATACGAGAAACAGTTTCGCTTCAAGGCACGTTGAAACCAGTTTA
>JASFEF010000150.1:0-7075 GCA_050124975.1 Candidatus Thorarchaeota archaeon
TGAGGAACAAAAGGAGAAGTATTTAGTGCCACTCGCCAAGGGTGAGAAAATTGGTGCTCTTGCCATTACAGAACCAGATGTGGGAAGTGATACAGCTGGAATGGTTACAACTGCAAAATGGGACGAAAAGGAGGAATGCTGGATCCTCAATGGAGAGAAGAGATACATCACTAATGCAAGTATTGCAGATCAGATTGTTGTGTTTGCAATCACCGATCCAAACGTGGATAGTAGAAGTGGGATGTCTGCCTTCATAATCGAAACCTCTTGGGACGGGTTTAAGGTTGAGAAGGACTTCGATCTGATGGGTCGTGATGGTGTTCACGTCACTCACTTCAGCCTCAACAATCTGAAAGTACCCAAGGAGAACCTTCTTGGCAAACAGAACCAGGGTTTCTTAATTCTGATGAATGAACTCGACTCAGAGAGAGTGGGCATAGCTGCTGAAGCATTAGGTTGTATGAGAACTCCATTCGAAATAGCTGTTGAGTATTCGAAAGAGCGTGAACAGTTTGGCAGACCAATCTCCCGATTTGAAGGTGTGTCTTTCAAGATAGCTGATATGGCTGTAAAGATGCGAGCTGCGAGACTTCTACTGATATCTGCAGCAAGGATGATTCAGAACGATATCCCCTGTACAAAGGAAGCCACAATAGCTAAACTCTATGCCTCAGAGGTTTCAATGGAGGTCTGTGATATGGCTATTCAAGTCTGTGGAGGAGCTGGCTATGTCAAAAACTATTATCCCCTCGAAAAGTTCTATCGAGACGCTCGATTAGGTACGATTGGGGGAGGAACTTCAGAGATTCTGAGGTTCTTAATCCAGAGAGAGGTGTATATTGAAAGTCGACGTGACTCTACAGGTCCTATATCTTCAGAAGTGGAAGAACTCGATTTTGACACGATGATGACAAGCATCCCCAATGGATTCAGACCAGAGCGAGCAGAGGGAGTTTCTGCGGTCATTCGGTTCTCTTTCGATGACGCAGACTCTTGGCTATTGAAGATTAAAGATCAGAAGTGTTCTATTGAGAAGGGTGACACAAAGAGTCCAAAGATGACGGTTAGGACTGATTCGGCGACTTGGCGTGACATTCTACTTGGAAAAATGGATGCAATGCAAGCTATGATGGCTGAGAAGGTCGTCATCGACACTGACGATATGGAGTTGTTGATGAAATTCGCAAGGATGTTCCGTTTCACTCCAGAAATTCTTCACGGTGTATCCAAATCTGAGGATATACCGAAGGATGCAAAGGAGCTTCCCACAGAATCCAAGTTTGAACTCGGTAAGAGTCTGGATGAAATAGAGGTTGGAGAGAAAGCAGAATCAACCATGATTGTATCGGATGAACATATTGATCTGTATGCTCAGATGTCAGGTGACTATAATGCACTTCACATGGATGATGAGTATGCTGCGACAACCATGTTCGGTAAACGAATTGCTCATGGTCCGATTGGTGGTGCACTGGTTGCTAGAGTAATTGGGACTCAACTACCTGGTCTCGGCACACTTGCATTCAATATGAAAGTGAACTTCAAAGCTCCAGTCTATCCTGGAGATGAGATTAAGGCAGTAATTGAGGTCACTGAAAAGGTGCCTGAAAACAACCTTTGTCGACTCAAATTTGATGTCTTCAATGTTGAAGGCGTTGTAGTAATGGATGGCTATGCCAATGTCATGCCACCAATTAAGCAATAAACAACAAGATTGAACAGGATTGAGCTCCTGGTTCACTTGTCATGAGTCAAGAATATGCACCACGAGCTGATGCTATTGAGGCGTTAGTCAACTTCGAAGAGTCCACAACCTCAATGAAGACACTACTCCGCCAGATGCAAACAGCATCTCCTGATTCATATCAGACTCAAGCACTAACACAAACGCTGGCTCTCTCTATTGTTAGATTCAGGAATACGATTGATTTCATCCTCTCAAAATCATTCAAGAGGAAGAGGTTTCACGACCTGAGTATACGAGACCGTTGTATCCTAAGACTTGCATTGTTTGATTTGAGATGGCTACGGTCCGAATTCTCTGAAATACTGTCTTTCTATCCGGAGATCGAATCACAGTATCAGAAGGAGTTTGAGAACACTATCAAATTCAATCTGGATGAATCAATCAAAAGAATGCCTGAGATCAATCAAATGAGCCTGAAATACTCGCACCCAACATTCCTAGTGAAGACCCTTCTTGAGAATCTCAATCGTGATGAAACTATCCAATTACTGAACGTGAACAACCAAACCCGGGTCTATTACATCCGTCCAAATCGACTCTATGACAAGTCTGAGTCAGTCTTTAAATCGTTAGAAAATGTGGAACTGCAACAAGACTCTGACGTACCTGAGGTCTCTCGAGTTGTACATGGAATCGATGCGGTGGTTACATCAAAGCTGTTTAAAGAAGGTCGAGTGATAATTCAAGACAAAAGCAGTGTCATAACGGTCAACACCCTAAATCCTCAACCTGGTGAGAAGATCTGGGATGCGTGCGCGGCACCAGGAATGAAAACACAACTCGTTGTTGAGAAGATGATGGGCGAAGGAGTGATTGTTGCCAGTGATATCTATGAGAATCGGGTTAAAACTGCAGTTGAGCATTCCAAACATCTCAATGCTCACACTATAAATTGGATTCAATCTGATGCATCTAAACCAGAGGTTCACGATGCTGACAAGATATTGATCGATGCTCCTTGTACATCAACAGGGATACTTCAGACCTATCCTTCATTCAAATGGCGCTTGAATAAGGACACATTGTTCGCATTGATGACAGTACAAAACAAGATTCTTGATGGGATACTAACTCACTATGCAGATAGACCCGGAACGGAAATTGTCTTCTCCACTTGTTCAATTCTTCCTCACGAGGGAGAGTCTCAAATAGATTCAGCAATGCAACGACACAACATTGAGCTCTTACAACCAGTTGATTACGGGGACCGTGGGTATACTGGATTTGACTGTTCGAATATGGTGACGAGACTATTCCCACACAAACATGATTCGAGCGGGTTCTTCATTGCCCGAATAAAGATCAAGCGCTGATTCTTCTCTCAATCGATTCAAGAACCCTTCGTGCGAATTCTCTATCATCCTTGAATGACCAAGGTATCTCTAGGAAGAGTTTGTTTGCTGTTATCATGAGGTCTTGGTCTCGATTGATTAGGACTTTGAAGACCAATTTTGTCCATTCAAAACAAGGGTGTTCGTTAAATGTCTGGGTTTCCCCAGATTCTGCAGCAATTTTGGTTAAATATGCTATACCTTCCTTGGGCTTTCCTAGCATGAGGTCGGCTAGTGCTCCCATACAAGCAAGTGTGACTGCATTCTTGATCATACCTGATTTGATGTAAGATGCGGCACCATCTTTGTACTCCTCTGCCTTCTTTGTGTACAGAGACCTACCGTGACTTATTATCAAATCCTTGCTTTCTTCCTTCGGATTGGCTTTTTTGAGAGTTACTCCCCCTAACACAGCAGCTTTCAGCTCCGCCTGCATCTCTGTTGTGGGTGCATGCTCAGCAATCTTCTCTAACTTATCGATTAATTCTTCTCCAGCTCTAACCAGTTTCCTCTTTACTTCAACATCATTGAGTGCGGGATCATTATCTGCAATTCCCTCTTCATACACGCTTCGAGCTGCACGGAATAGGTCGTAGGCTTTCTCAACTAAATCATTCTTGTTAGCAAAATCTATAGCTTTCACGTAGGCATGAATTGCGTTGTCTGTTTCTCCAAGATTCTCAAATTGTGTTGCTGATTCAATCAACCAAGGAAATGCATCTGTACTGTTTGAATCAAGCGCATCTTGTCCCCTGGCAAGAGAGCTATAGGCGTCAATACACATGGTCGAAAGCTCTGGCTTCATGCACTTAGTAGACACTTCTGCTTGTTGGAGTATCTGACCTCTTAGTCTGCAGTATGGCTTTTCATCTTCAGTTGCGCCGAGCCATGTACATCTACCTTCGGTTGCCAACCAGTTTTCACGTCCAAGTTATCTATATCAAGATGCCACCTGAGTGTTAAAAAACCAACCCACGCTGTATCGTTATCTTTAACTGCAATCAAAAAAGGAAAAACTGTGAGGAATTCATACTGAGCGACGATGACACTGAGCTTGCCATGATTAGAAGGAAGAAAATGGCTAAGTTAGTGGCTCGTGAGAAGAAGATGCAGGCACAGAAGGAACAAATGGAAAAGACCGAGGTCGAACGAAACAAACTTCTTCAGAGATTCTTGGATACTGATGCTCAGAAATATCTCTCAGCCCTTAAGAAGAATGAACCTCACATCGGAAAGCGGGTGGAAGATATTCTCCTATATCTCATTGTCTATCGTGGACTCCGTCAGACTATCACACAACTCGATGTTCGTTATGTAGAGCGTCAAGTTAAGGGTGAAGGACCAAAGATACGTGTTCAGCGCGATGGAGAAACCTCTGATTTTGGTGCCTACGTTAAGGAAGCCATCAAAGAGAGTTCGAATGATTCCAACAAGGAATAGACCAATTAACAAGGGGTGTTCAACCTTGCAGCTATTTGACTCGCATACCCATATTGACATGCGACACTTCAAGAATGATAGAGAGCGTGTAATTCAGAGGGCAAAAGATGCTGGACTCGTGGGGATGGTCACCAGCTCAATCGGGTCTGCATCATTTCGAAGAACTCTAGGAATTGTGAATAAACATCGTGGATTTGTACACCACTCTGCGGGCTGTGGAGTATCTCGCCTCACAAAAGATGAAGCAGAGAAGATTGTCACCCTCACGCGCAAGTATTCCAAAGAAATAGTCGCCATTGGTGAGGTCGGACTAGACTACCACTGGGTGAAAGACCCACAAGGTCGCAAGATTCAGGAGCCTCTATTTGATATGTTCATCAACTTAGCGACGGAGTTAGAGCTTCCAATTGTGATTCACTCTCGAAAAGCAGAAGCTGAGGCGACTGAGATTCTGGAGAGGAAATTCTCTGGAGATGTTCTCATGCACTGCTTTGATGGAACACCAGAGGTCGCGAAACGAGTCGCAGATAACGGTTGGTACATCACTCTCCCAGCTAATTTTGGCAAATATCGAAATCGAAGAGATGCAGCCGAGATCATCCCACTTGAGCAGATTCTTCTAGAAACTGACGGTCCATATCTCTCACCAACACCTGACAGAAATGAGCCAGCAAACATCGTGTATGGTGTTGAGAGTCTAAGTAAGATATTGGACCTGTCTAATGACGAGGTTGCTCAATCAACGACGGAAAATGGCTTCCGGTTCTATCGTTTGTAGTGCTCCCTGACCCAAAGTACCAAATGGGTTTATTGTAATTACTAGATATGTATATGCGCCGTTTCATGGATGTAGAATCATCGTCGTTGAAATCTCCAATTGCTATAGTTGGTTTGCCTGGAATTGCTAACGTTGGCAAAATTGCTATTCAAACACTCACTAGTGTTCTTGATGCAAAACATGTAATGGATTTCTTTAGTAGTGATTTTCCACCTCGAGTACTCGTAAGCAAAGGAATCTCTCGTTGTCCTAAGTCGTCAATCCATCTCTATCGCTCAGCACCAGATGAACCGCATGACCTTCTCATCCTTACAGCTGACTTCCAACCAGCTTCAGGAAACGGTGTTTTCGAGTATGCGGATTATGTTGCTAGTGAGTTCTCAAACCTTGGTGTTAAGGAGATGTATTCCTTAGCTGCCTATGAACAGGGGTACGAAGAATACTTTGGCTCATTTCCATCACCACCCAGAGTATATGTGTCCGCGAGTTCTCAGAACCTCTTAGATAGAATATCCCAAACTGATGGTACGATTGCAACGGAAGAAGGTGTTGTTGTTGGAGCAAATGGAATAATCCCAAGTTGGGCTGCATCTGTCTATGATATGGAGGGTGCATGTCTTTTGGGTGAAACCATTGGTGTGATTAAAGCAGACTATAGAGCTGCTCGAATTCTTCTTGAGAAATTGACGGACCTAATTGGCATCAAGGCTCATTTCGATGTAATTGACACCGAGGTTGAGAAGGTTGTTGAGTTTATTGAATGGGCAATGGATGAGATTGCTCAGAAAGGTCTGCCCTCGGACGAAGACACAAGTCCTTCGGACAGGTATATTGGATGAATCACTCTACAAGCTCTGGATGTAAGATGTCTGTTATCCATGCCTGACTATCAAGATTGATGTAGAAATAGTGATCTTCATGTTTCACTTTCACAGTGAATGGGAATCTTTCCGCTTTGTCAATAACATCAGGTGGTACTCTTAGGACTGTTCTTTTCTCGCAGATAGGGCATTTTGCATATCTTTCAAACATGTTTGCTATCACCTCATCTGACCGTTGAGTCGTCACTTAGAACCAAAGTAGTATTGTATGGATCTGGATTCTCTAGAGCTTCGGTGAAGATCTCAATTAACTCCTCGGGACTTTTCTCGGCAAAATTGTTTGAGTCCACAGCAACAATTCTGAGATTTTCGTATACTTTTGCTTCAGCAAGGAATCTAGCTGATGACCCCTCAATTGAAATCTGAAGTATGAGAAAATTAGCGAAATCCTTGAACTCGTCCTTCGGTCCTCTAAGTTTGCCTGGAACACGAATGACATTGTCACTCTTCACAATAGAATCAAGCAGATAATCACGGATAATCTGATTTCCAACCTTCCTACGGATATCTATGAATTCCTCTACCGATGAGTCATTCATCTGTAGTTTCCATGTTGGCCCTGAGTTCATCTCACACCATTAGAATACAAATTCCCTGCTAATATAGAAGTTATCTGGGCGTATCACACAGGTTTACTAGCGCGGAATATCTTTATTTGCCGGCGCACAGTTCAAGATTTAGAAGGATAAGGTTGGAGACAGTACAATGCAAACACCAGACATGATAATCCGAGAAGTTCATGCGGGTCTATGGTTCTTGGTAGTAGGATATTACTTCTTCCTATTTCTCTCACTTGGAAGAAGATGGAGGAAATCCGGAAACCCATTCCAGGTTGCGATGTCTCTATTCTTCTTGCTCCTGGCTGTTGGTCGATGTTTCTATTTCGTTGGGGACTTCT
>JASFEF010000151.1:0-7019 GCA_050124975.1 Candidatus Thorarchaeota archaeon
GGTTGACCCGGCCGTGGTTGAATAAAGCCCATAGTGAGTCCTTCTTGGAAACTGAACTTCATTGCATCCATCTGAAATCCACGCATCTGTTCGACAGAAAGGAGCTTTTGATGTTGCGGTGAGATCATGACTTGAGATTCAATCTGTATATACCGCTGGTCATTTGGTCTGATCACAGAGAAAAAGAACCGATGGAATTTCACCTTGAAGAGAAACTCTGCCCGTGGGTTCTTGATGGTTTCCACCTTGATTCCTTCACGTGAGTACCATTCGCGAACTGCTTTCTTCATGAGGTCTGTTTGATCCACCTAGTGTTCCTCCAATTGATGTACACAGATTGCCCCCTCACTTAACGCTTGTGTTCTTGAGTTCACTTCTCGAATCTTTGAAGCTTATCATATCCCGAAGGAGCAATGTCTTTGTAACATGTGATTTGCGATCTTACTACATCAATCATCTCAGTGTTCCCACCAGTCGTGATGAGTCTAGGTGCTGAATTACGTCTAACAAGAACGACTCCCCATGGATCAACCATTTGGCTGTGGCCAAAGTATGTCTTGCCATCAAAACCAAAACCAACCCTATTTGTTGCGGCCACATATAGTTGGTTCTCTATGGCTCTTGCCCTCACTAAGGTGTTCCAATGTTCACTCCTCGGATCTGGAAAAGCGGCTGGGACAAGCACAAGCTCTGCTCCCTTTAAAGCTAACTTTCTGGTGACCTCTGGGAATCTGAGGTCATAGCATATCTGGACCCCAACCTTGATTCCAGAGCAATCGAAAATAGCCAGCGTGTCCCCTCCTTTGAAGACATCCCTCTCCTCCTGAAATGGGTGGATCTTCCGATATGTTCCTGAAATCTTCCCATTTGGTTTGGCTAGGACTAAAGTATTGTAGAACTTATGACCACTCCTCTCAATTCCGGTACCAATCGCGAATGCCCCATACTCTTTTGCCACCGAACATAGAAACTTGGTCGTGGGTCCTGGAACACCTGTTCCCTCTTTTTGATAGTCATCGTGACGAAACCCAATAGCGAAAAGTTCTGGAAACTGAATGAACCGGACTCCCTTTCCAGGTCTGTATGCTTCAAGTCCTTTCCGTGCATTCTCAAAGTTGTGTTCTCTATCTCCTTCCACGCAAGACATCTGAACCAGAGTCATCGAGAACTCCATAAACATCAACTCAAACGCAACAGAGGTGTTAGACCTGTTTATCTATCGACCAGATAAGGCAACCGACTCAGGAATTAACATGTATCATAATGCTTAATTGTCTGTCCGTAGGACGAGCTCATGTCGGCTCGCACAGGATGTGTTTCCTTTGGTGAACGAGGTTAATACTGAGCCAAAAGGCAAGAAGGACATGCCAAAGACCTCTTACTCCAAACCCTCTATTGGGGCAACGGGTAAGACTGGAGACTGGCGTACCTTTGATCCAGTAGTCAACTATGATGAGTGTAACAAGTGTCGTACTTGTTGGCTACATTGCCCGGAGGCTGTAATCAGCATTGGTGAGGATGACTTTCCCGTTTGGGATTTTGATTATTGCAAGGGCTGTGGAATCTGCGCCGAGGTATGCCCCAAGAAGTGCATTGAGATGGTGCTGACCACAGAGAGAAGAAAGGAGGCGAAGGCATGAAGACTGAAATCATGAGTGCCAATTATGCTGCTGCTCGTGCAGTCGTTTCTGCACGTGTCGAGGTTGTCGCAGCCTATCCAATCACACCTGCAACAACAGTCCCAGAACAAGTTGCCCTCTTGAACGAACAGGGTATCTTCAAGGGTCAGTTCATCCGGGTTGAGTCAGAACACTCTGCCATGTTTGCTTGCATCGGAGCAAGCTCCACTGGGGCTAGAGCGTTCACTGCTACATCCTCAAACGGTCTACTTCTTATGGACGAGGCGCTTCATTGGGCAGCAGCAGCTCGACTTCCGATTGTGTTGAATAACATTAACCGTTCAGTGTCACCAAGCTGGAATATCCACGTCACGCATGATGACGCATACTCGAAACGAGACACTGGTTGGGTTCAGTTTTACGTGGCAAGTGTCGATGAATTGTATCACACACTCATTCAGTCGTTCAAGCTTGCAGAAGACGAACGAGTCCTCATGCCAGTGATGGTCAACTCTGATGGGTTTGTGTTGAGCCATACTGTTTCGCCTTATGATTATCTTGAACCTGAAGAGGTGGACAAGTTCCTGAAACCTTACACACCCCCACATTGGGTGATGGATCCTGAAAACCCTGTGAGCCATGGCAACATCGTCTTCCCAGAGCACTACGGCGAGTTCCGAAACATGATGCATGAAGGAACCAAGAACGCGCTCCCTGTATATGCTGAGATTGAGAAGGAATACAAGAAGCTGTTCGGTAAGTACTTCAACGGTCCAGTTGATTGCTACAAGTGCGACGATGCTGAAGTTGTATTCACATCTCAAGGCTCAATGGGAGCAGAGGCTAAAGATGCTATCGATGAACTTCGAGATGAAGGTTACAAGGTTGGAAATGCGAGAATTCGAATGTATCGACCATTCCCAGTTGACATTATTAGAGACCTCGGAAGTCGAGTGAAGGCATTCGCGAGCTTTGACCGTGGAGTTTCCTATGGATTCGGTGGTCCGGTTGCTAATGATATTCGTTCCACAATGTACCATACTAAGTATCGACCTATGATCAAGAGCTATATTGGTGGACTTGGTGGTCGGGACATGACTGTGCCTGACATCAAGGCTGTGATTTTAGACACAATCAAGGCTGTAGAAAGCGGCGAGCTAGGTCCTGAAGAGACCTGGAATGATCTGAAGGAGTGAGTGAAATGGTAGCAACTAAAGAAATACCTCTCAAGGAATATGTGTTGAAGGGAAACGCGGCGTGTGCTGGTTGTCAGGACATGGTCGCGCTCAGACATGCCCACAAGGCACTCGAGGGCGACGTCATCCAGGTTGTCCCTGCTTGTTGTACAAGTGTCGTTCAGTCACTCTGGCCAAAGAGCGGTCTCGGTATCCCAGTCCTCAACACTGCTTTTCCAGCTGCAGCTGCAACAGCATCAGGTGTGAAAGCAGCACTCAAGGCCAAAGGTAATGACCACACGATGGTTATGGTCTGGGCTGGAGATGGAGGTACTTTTGACATTGGTATCCAAGCCTTGAGCGGAGCACTTGAACGTAGGACCGACTTCCTATACATCTGTTACAACAACCAAGTCTACAGCAACACAGGAACTCAACGTTCTGGAGCAACTCCACTACATGCTCAGACAACAACCACATGGTTTGGCAAGACTGAGCCTGAGAAGATGCTTGACTTCATCGTGTCTGCACATGAGCCTGTGTATCAGTTCACGGCAAACACATCCTATCCTCGAGACCTATTTGACAAGTTCAAGAAAGCTCGCGAGTTCGAGGGTCCCAAGTTTGGACACATCTTCCTACCCTGTCCTCAAGCTTGGAACTACCCTGTTGAGAAGGGCGTTGAGATTGGGAAGCTAGCTGTTGAAACTGGATACTGGATTCAGTGGGAACGTGTTGGTGATGAGTTCACACTTGGTCGACACAGTAAAAGGTTCCAAGACCCTGAGAAGAGGAAGCATATCGACGAGTTCCTCAAGATGCAGGGTCGATTCTCACATCTCTACAAACCAAAACGAGATGACAAGAAAATCAAGGAGTTTGAGGACTTCATCCAACACAGATGGGACATGCTCATGCGGACATTCACGTAGCTAGTCCATTATGTGTGATTCTCGATACAGGACCCAACTAACAACGACGATAAGGGCGACTATTGCTACAGTGGGAATTACATACCAAGGCACAGACACTTCCTCCTCATTTTCAGCCACAAGCGGATCTGTGCCATCTAGGTATTCATAGAGATTACTCTTTCCATCCTCGTCCGGATCCTCCTGTGCATCATTCACTAATGGATTGAGTCCATTCGCAAGCTCCCATGCATCTGGGATCTGATCAAAGTCAGAGTCAGCATTCCAGGGATTGAGTCCCAAGCTACACTCCTCTGCATTTGAAAGCGAGTCGCCATCTGCATCAGCTGGTCCATCAGCTGGGTTTCTCGGATCAAATCCCTGCTCAATCTCGTAGTTATCAGGCATCGTATCAGAATCGGAGTCTGGATTGTTCATGTCTGTGCCATAGATAATCTCGTGTGCATCACTGACTGTATCTGAGTCCGAGTCTTGCATGAACAGATCTGTATCAAGCCAATACTCCTCTTCGTCCAAGACTCCGTTTCCATCAATGTCACTACCATGAGTGTACTGTAGTTCTATCCCAACAGGGTCAAATCCAGTGTTTTCGATTACTAGCATATAGATTCCTTTCTGACTAACTGGCTGTGAGAATACCTCTGTGGGTTCCCATGCAGAGGAGTGATTGTAATTCTCAAATGCTATGACATCTAAATCAGGGTTGATGAGAGTGAAAGCAACAGTTCCATCAAACCACCTGCAAGTCACATTGATATTCGTTGAAGTGCTGATGGGGATGTAGAATGTTTTACTTCTTTGATATCTAACATCAAAATTGAAAGCATGATGTACGGGTGATCCGTACTCACGGGACATTGTATATGCAATGCTCGCACCAATAGCTCCTGCTATCTCTGCACCGAGTTGATATTGATAATCTGGGTTTATCCAAGTGTCTTCAGGAGTTCTTAATGCGGAATCATAATCCCTTCCTGATTCGAACGGAACGATGAGATTTGAATACCCCCTCTCGAAGAAAGTGTTATGTTCAAACCAACTAGAATCCCAATATGGAAGGTCTGAACTCGGGATAGGTCTGATCATGTTCCTACCATAGTTTTTACTCATCACTCTTCCGAGTTCCGCCCAATACTGGCTAATGTGATAGTTGGTTTGCCCGAAGTTCATATATGCCATGAGGACTCTTTCATCATCTTGTGCAGCTGGGTCCTCAACTAGTAGTGCCTCGATGCTATACAATGCCATGATGTTAATATCATTGTTCTGAAAATATCTGGCAACTTCATCTCCACCATAAGGCCCCCATTGTGCATAGCGTCCATTAAGTGCAATAAAGTAGATGTCCAATGGCCATTCATATTCCGATAGAGGCTCAATCAACTCGAGAATGACGGCTATTCCAGAACCACCCTCGTTTGCCCCTATTGATGTGTACCATGAATCGTAGTGTCCTACAATTGCAAAGGCAGGATTGTTACCCGGCAGATAACCTGGAAGCTTGCCTATGACATTGTAATGGTCTCCTGTGACCTCAGTTTCAATCCGTCCATTTGAAAGCTCACGCATATTGTGTAGTAAATAGTTACGTGCTTCCAAATTATGTCCAGTGAGAGCCGCCGATGCATCAAGTATCCATCTAGAGCCATTCTCAGTAAATTCTCGAACAGACTCACGATATCCATCGGTCGAAACTGCAGAGAAGATATTATGCGCCAGGTTCTCAGCATAGACTCGCGGGACAGATGATGGCTGCTCAATTTCCTGTGCGGGAGAATTAGTCCTACATGGGTCTGCTTTAGCATTGGATGTCATGGGAACAAAAAGTAAAGCCATCAGCAGCACAGCAAGTAGACCGAATCTCATGATGTTTTTTACAGAGCTTTTCCTCTCTATGAAGGTTCCTTTACGAGTAAGTATTGGTCATCTGGTAATTTTATCGTGGTTGGAACTTTGAAGAATCAGATATGTAAGACCGCCTGCATAAGCTGTGACAATTCTCTTGATACGATGCTCATCCTCCAAGTTGCTCATATCTCCTGCAGAGATGTCAGAACGTGCAGACTCCTCTGCAATAAATCTCGAAACCCATGGAATATCTATTATTGCCTCTCCCAAATCAAGAAGATGAAGAATCCGATACGCGGTTTCGAAACTAAGGGCTTGGGCGAAGCGTTCTGACTCATCTCCGAGAGATTCTCTGTGACCTTCAACAACCTCGATGATAGCATCATATGCCCCTATGATTCGGTCTACAATTTCATCTGATGTAATCTCATCAAGTCTTTCTTCTGAGATGGTCTGTTTTAATGTTGACAATATGATCCTGAACCTACGTTCCGGAGAGATTTTGGGTTTCTCACCTATCTTGGCTTTCTGTTTGTAATCATTCAACTCTTCGAACAATACAGTCCCTGTGTCGATTTCTCCCTCGAGCCGTTTCGCAATCTCAATATTCTCTCCAGTAATGAGTCCTATGAATAAATCGAGCTCGATGTTCTTGCTCTTTCCATGTCGGATTCGGTGTATTTCCGAGTAATGGTCTGTTATCTCCCTAAGTAAAAATGAAATGAACTCTCGCTTATCCCAAGGCGTGATTTTTCCTCCAATCTCTGAAGAATACATAGAACATGTTGTCATCTTTGATGCGTAATGCTTCAACACATCTAATGTTGCAAATAGCCTGCTGCAAATCTCTGGATTACCAATTAATGGCCAATCGAAGGGTCGTCGCATCGCGCTACCAGCGATGTGACTCTTCAACATTGCCTGGGCTTGCATTGTCACGATGTATGCTGTCGTTTCCTCAACAATCTGGTCCCCATCAAGTGTGAATACTTGATCGATATCAAAGGGACACTTTGTAGATTTCATAATCACCATTGCTAGGAGTGACTTAAGACGTTGGGTCTTCATTGTTTCATCGATAGTGTATCCTCTTCCAATTGGATTTGGTACAAAAACGATGTCGTGGATACCTCTAGTTTCCATAGCATTGGACATTTGATTCACTAGAGCATCTCGTGATTCATCTGATGCCATGAGGTCTCCAATGAACTGCATAATGTCATCAATTGGATACTCTTCGGGTAGCACAGTTGGACTTACAATGAGTTTTGGAATGGCCATCAACCAAAGCAGTGCTATTGCTTCATCTTTTGCGGCTCCGATGATCTGTTGACCAGATTTGAACTCGTCTTTGTCTAACGCGAAACCAGCCCAGCTTGGTGCATCCATAAGGAACTTCAACGTTTCATCTTGAAATGTCTTAGAAAGTAGATGTTTCTTGACAG
>JASFEF010000152.1:0-6976 GCA_050124975.1 Candidatus Thorarchaeota archaeon
AACCATAATATCAATCCCATCTGTTTCGATTGCGTCTATTGCCTGGGATGCTGCATATGTCGTACTGCCTTGCGTGTCATAGTAATGAATTTCATAGGGGCGACCAGCTTCGGTCATATTCTCATTATCATATCCCATCATCGTTGTTGCATATACCATTCCTAGTTCGAATCCTTGCTTCGTCCATGGTCCGTAAAACCAAAGGCCCATCCCAACTGTTTCAGGTGTGAAAACTCCTATCTTGATAGGACCAGTCTGCGCAACAGCTGGTTTGACAAAGAAACAAGGTACGAATACGGATGCTACTAATAGCAACGAAAGAGAGAGAGATATGGTTCTCAATTTATTCATCTTCTTTCCTCCAATAACAGTACTGAATCAGCAAACTGTTATAGTCAGAACATAGAATGTTCTATGCCTAACACTAAACATGGAGTATCCTGCTATATATCTCTTAAGGAACTCGGATTATTTGGAAGAACTTGCTTTCCTTTCAAACAGGATTTGATGATTGTTTACGCAGGAATCCTAGAACTATACTATTGAACTCCTCTGGTTTATCAAATGTAACCGCATGTCCAGAGTCATGAACAATGACCATTTCCGAATTTGGTAGACCATTATGGATGATTCTCGAATACGGAAAAGCTGGCTTGAGGATATCCACCTCTCCGCCAATAACACAGGTAGGAGTCTTGATCTTTGGTAATTGGTCTGTTATATCTAAGTCTAGAAAGGAATCTATCAATCTCACCAGGGATGGATAGTCCAGTTCAGTATAACGTTCCCTAGCTAGTTCCAGAACGGCCGCGTTTTCACGGATGAAGGGCTCTCCAAAATTCAATGGTACAGTTGAATGGTAAAATAGATCGGGGTCACCAAGCTCGCATGCATATCGCCATAGTAGGCACATCTCACGGAGTAATGTGTCTACTTGCGAGACAGAGCTGCAAACAACGAGGCTCTTCAGAATCTCGGGGTACTTCAACGCAAAAACAAGACCCAGTTCACCTCCATAGCTGATCCCAACATGATGGACCTTAGAGATTCCGAGGTGTTCGAGAAGGGCTTTTTGGTCTTTAGCATGGAGTTCAAAGGAATAGGGACTTTCTGGTTTATCACTCTGGCCCTGTCCACGCATGTCGTACAAAATGACCTGATACTCTTTCGAAAAGACAGGAAGTTGATGGACCCATCCCTCTGTGTTAGAGAATACTCCATTACCAAAGATGACTGGTTCACCCTCACCGTGTAATTCATAGTAGATGCCAATTCCATTTACTTTCGTGACTGGCATGGTCCTCAATCCTCATGTCCAAAGTCTTGTCGTAGTTTTCTCTTCAGTATCTTCCCTGCTCCGGAGATATATGAGTCAAAACTGTCTGTGAATCGTACTGACTTAGGAATCTTGAACTTAGCCAGTTTTCCTTCACAGTAGTCGAGTATCTCTCTCTCTGATGCTGTCTGACCTGTTTTCAATATTACAATAGCACGTCCGACCTCTCCCCATTTGGGATCGGGAACTCCGATTACCTGAACCTGACCAACCTTTGAATGCTGTTCCAAGAGCTTCTCAATCTCTCTAGGATAGACATTCTCGCCCCCAGAGATGAACATGTCCTTCACCCTATCCACCACATAGTAGTACCCTTCATCATCGAAATATACCATATCTCCAGTTGCAAACCATCCACCCTCATCAAGGAGTGTCTTGTTCAATTCTGGTCGGTTCCAGTAACCAATGGTCACAGTGGGTCCCCTAAACATTAGTTCACCTACTTTGTTAGCTCCGCAATTCTGACCAGTTTCAGGATCAACCACTTTTGCATCGATGAAGAAGTTCGGAGTACCGATGCTCCCTATCTTACGTTCAGCATCCCATGGGTCAAGAGCGAAACATCCCGGACCGACTTCGGTCATTCCAAAGCCCTGTTTGAAATCGACTCCATGAGTTTCTCTGAATGTCCTAATGATGTCCAAGGGGAGTGGTTCACCACCAGATGTCAAGAACCTGACATCACTGAAGTCGATTGATTTAAACTCGGGATGGTTCATCATCATGCGGTATTGGGTTGGAACTGCGAAGAAAAAGTTGGGTTTCTCTTTGTTGATGACCTTGACTACCAAGTCCAGGTCCCATCGCTTCATCTGGATTACCTTTCCTCCCAAGATGAAGAGTGGAACTGCATAGACGTACAACCCACCAACATGAAAGAGAGGCAGATGGTTGATGTAGATGTCGCCTGGAAGGGCATCTCTTATGGTGCTTAGCGTGTTATACGCAACCTGTCTGTAGGTGATCATTGCCCCCTTCGGGAGCCCTGTTGTACCACCTGTAAATACGATGCCCATTGGGTCTTCATAGGAGAGATCCACCGGTTGAGGGGGAGTGGATGGGGCTTTCTTCATCTGGTCTTCATAGACCAAGGAATCTACCAGGTCTGACTTCTTCGCATCCAGTGAGACCCACCTCTCAACACTGACCTCTTCTTTTAATTCGATAGCAACACTCACCATCTCGGCGTCATAGAACAGGACCGAGGGAGAAAGATCATCTACTAGACCAGCCAGCTCTCGAGCCACCAAACGCCAGTTGAGTGGACTGAAGATGCCACCACACTTCTGACAACCGAAGAAAGCTTCCCAATACTCCAATCTATTATGAGCGAGAATACATAGTCGGTTTCCCTTGTGGAATTCAACCACATCTTGCAGGAAGTTTGCAACCTTGTTCGCTCTTTGGTTGAACGCTCTATACGAATACCGCTTACCGGTCTCAACGTCGACTAACGCCTCAGCCTCAGGAGAGTAGATGTTTCTCTTTGATAGATAGTCAAACTGATTGGCCATTGGAATCCCCTCAATAGGAATCACTTTACCCCTGTCAAAACCTGAATAAAAATCCCTTACCACCATTTCAGAACTGCGGCAGCCATATTGAAACCACCGCCAGATGAGCAGAGAGCAATGTTCTCACCATTTCCTTCTCCGGGTGGTGGTAATTTTCCCTGAGTGACGGCGTCGTACATCGCCAATGCAATACAGGCTGAGCCAGTGTAGCCCCATTTCTGCATCACATTGTGAGTCTTCTCAAGAGGCACGTTCAGTTCCTTCATGACTGCCTCAATGGTTCTCAAGTTTACCTGAGTGAAGAAAACCCAGTCAATATCATCCATGGTCAGATTTGCCTTTGAAACACATTCTCGTGTTAGAATTGGCCAATGTTGGAGGTTTGTATCTGCAGGGAATCGCTTTCGAAAGGTAAGATGATGTGTCTTATTCTGGATTGCCTCTATTGTTGGAGGTTCAGCTGTTCCGCCAACGAAGATTCCTAGATGGTCATGGAAAGAGCCATCCGCAATTAGTTTTGAAGCAATGAATCCTTCCTTCTCCTGACTAGTCTGAAGAACCATTGCTCCTGCAGCGTCTGCAAACAACGTACATGTATAATGATCAGTCCAATCAACAAACTTCGTCATTCCATAGGCTCCAATGACTAAGATAGTGTTAATATCTGAGTCTGTTCTGATGTATCGAGAGCCTATATCTAAAGAAGTGACCAGACCTGCACATGCACAGTTGACATCAAAGGTCCCCGCTTTCTTCGCACCGAGTTTATGTTGAATGACAACGGATGTTGCAGGAGACAGATAGTCAGGAGTATCTGTACTCAGAATTATCATATCCAGCTCATCAGGTTCCACACCTGCATTCTCCAATGCCTGTCGACTGGCATGAAGTGCAAGATCTGATGTCACCTCATCATCAGCCATTATGTGGCGCTTTCTGATTCCCACATTCTTGACCAGCCAGTCTGCTGTCCCCGGTCGGTCAAGCATTTTCTCAATGTCTTCATTTGTCAACATCTTCTCTGGAACATACATCCCAAGACCTGTGATCACAGCTGAACGAACCATTCACAAATCACCTTCCTTTCCGGTTCCGAAATAGATCATCACTTCTCCACTTCATCGATAAAGGTCATTACTTCATGATTGAACTCTTCATACTTCTCAACAATTACAAAGTGTGCGGCTCCGTCAATGAATCTCAATTTCGAATTGGGAATTCTTTCTGCCAACAGTTCTGAGTTCCTTGGTAGTATCGTGAAATCATTAGCTCCATGTAGGATGAGTGTAGGTGCAGTTATCTCTTTCACTGATTCTTCAGCATCAAATCCCGCTGTTGCAGACGCTTGATGCACCTGCGCAAACAGAGGTGCGGGGTGCTTTTGTACCCATTCATCTATTTGTTTCATCAGTTCCTTGTTTTCCTCAAGGAATTGAGAACTGAATGTAGCTTTGTATCGCATATCTCTGGCTTGTTTTAGTGAAATTGTTTCAGTGGGTAAAGCTACCAACAAGGCTTGGACTTTGTCTGGAATTGGAACGTGATTGGATCCTCCAAAATGAGTGGCCACAAGAATCAAACTTCGAACTCTTTCAGGATTGGAAAAGGCGATTTGTTGAGCAACCAATCCCCCCATCGAAATGCCAAGGATATGTGCGTCCTTGATATGCAGTTCATCCATCAAACCGATTGTATCGGCAGCTAACATCTCCATTGTGTAAGGATAGTCTGGCTTGGAGCTCTGCCCTGCTCCACGATTGTCAAAGACAACACATCTGAACTTCTGCATCAGAGAAGGGATCTGCCTGAACCATATCCAGCGATAACTCGCCCATCCTCCAATCAACACAAGTGGTGGTGCCTCAGGTGGTCCATGAATCTCATAATAGATATCAACATCTCCTGCAGTTGCATAAGGCAAATCAATTACCTCCTCTGGAAAGTCGACTCTTCCTGAACGAACTTCTTCCACTCGAAACAATATCCTTTCTAAAGGTCCATAGAAGTATGAACACCACAATTCCTAGAAAACCAAATATCCCTAGGGTAATGAAGAAGAACCTTGAATCTTCCGTCAGGAACAGGATAAGACCCATTATACCAAGTAGTCCAAATACCCAGTAGTCAGAATCCTTGAGTCCAAACTCAAATTGACCCAGTTTTATTCTTCGCAGTTTCGTTTTAAGAGAGCCTACCCTACGTCCAATAGAACCAACAATTCCCAAGGGCATGAATAGGACAATGAATATGTACATCACTCCTAGTCCTACCAACCACAATTGTCCAGGTAAACCTAACCCCTCTGTCATGAAGTCAACCAGATTTAGCTCGGAGTATACCACAACACCTGTCCCGAGTATTGGACCAAGCAGTGTACCAATTCCTCCGATAATAGTATACAACATGGCATTAATTGTAATTTCGACTCCTAATACAGAGTGTGGATCAATAACTCGAAGGTATGGTGCGTACAATGCTCCTGCAAGACCAGCAATTGCCCCACTTATAACCAGCACAACTATTTTCGCGCGATAACTGTTGTAACCTAATGCTTCAGCCCGCTCTTCATTCTGAGCTACTGCCGTAACCATTCTACCAAATGGTGATGCAATCAACCGTCTAATGTAGAAGTAGGTTATCGCAAGACAGGTCAATACAAGATAATATGTCACTGGAATGGTGTAGAGAAAGGTCTGTGAGTCTTCTATCCATAGCATCACCATTTCAGTGATGTTTGTGGCAAAACTAAGAACAAACCCAAATATCGCGACAATTATAATACTGAATGGTATAGCGTATGCCGTCAGCGGATCAGTTACTCCCATTTCTATCTCTGAATATTGAAGGGGATCTCTAACAGTACTTCTCCGTTCCATCCAGTAGAGGAAAATAATTCCAAGAAATGCAAGGATGACTAAAACAGGTCCAAGAACATTTGTCCCAAGAATCAATAGAATTCCAGTAAAGCTCACCATTACTACGGAAACAATAATCAAACCTGTATACTCTATCCGCTTTCTAATGTAAAGAATAATCATACCAATGAATGCAGAAAGGAATACAAATGCAAGTGCGACGAACAGCAGATAGAATGGACCAGTCCTTATCAAATCTGGAGTCACCACCCTCATTCCTGTTTCTCCCCCAGAAATATCTGGGTTTTCGGCGAAGAAATTGTAGAGGAACATCGCTATTGCGAGAGCGATGAATGCAAACGCGGTGCCTCTCATGCGATTTGTTGTCAACCCCATTATTAGACCGAGACCTCCACCAACCATCATTGCCAGAACCAAAGTAAATGGATATGGGACTGCAGCAATGAGATTAAAGGGTGGAGGGAAAAAATCTGCATCCAGCGTATATGCCATGAAATAAGCTCCCACTCCAAAAAGAGCTACATGTCCGAAATTGAGAAGCGCTGATCGTCCTAATTGCAAATCAAACGACATTGCTAGTAGACTGAAAATCATTATCTGAGTTATGAGTGAGATTAGAGCCCTGAGCGGAGACGTACTTGCAGCTGTTCCTAATGGGAGTAGAAACAGAAATGCAAGAACTGCTATTACTGTTCTATTGTTTGACAAGAGAGAGGGTATGCTCAGAATCGCGCTCTTCAAACTATTGTTGACATTTCTCTCCTTATTCATGACCCGTCAATCCTCCTGGTCTGATTATTAGAATGATTGCCATAATGATGAAAACAATGATGTTCTCAAGAAATGGAATAAAGTATGCAGTGAATTGCATCGACAGACCGACGATGAGTGCACCGAAAAAGGTCCCTTCAAAGCGACCATAATGGGCTCCTCCTACAACGACTATTACGAAAGCGAAGATTAAGTATGTTAGACCATGACCAGAGTTTGCACCAATCCAAGGGACGAGGACAGCACCCGAAAGTCCAGCAAGGCCTGCACCCAGCATGAATACAACTGTAAACAGTTTCTTAATGTCTGTCCCTAATGCTTCAACCATCTCTGAATCTTCTATTCCCGCTTGTATCTGAAGTCCGATACGTGTCTTTTTGAACCCTATAAACATCAATCCCGCAACGGTGAAGCCCAGAAAAATCAAGAATATACGATAAAGATCAAATTGTAATCCTCCACCAAAATCCAGAATGCCA
>JASFEF010000153.1:0-6956 GCA_050124975.1 Candidatus Thorarchaeota archaeon
TGGGGCTACAATGGAGTTGATTTGCCCACCCTCTATGTTGACTATATGATTCCACAAGAAGAGGACAACATTTCTGTGTCCAGAAATAGCAAGGAAATTACAATCGACCATACAAAGGTGAGTGGAGACCTTGAGAACTTCCCAGTCCTAGTGGATATCTATGACAGTGACCTCAAGACCGATGCCATGCCAAATGGTGAGGACATCAGATTCATGATTGGTTCAGAAACTCTTGATTACGAAATCGAAGTATTCGACCCAGATTATAATGGAACTCATGCCCACTTGACTACATGGGTGAATGTACCAGAATTATCAGCGTCTACAGACACTGTCATCACCATGCACTATGGTTCAGATATAGCTGCAAGATCAGAAGACCCTGAAGATGTTTGGCAGAATCTCTACGAATCTGTATGGCACTTCTCTGAAGCTTCCGGCAATGGTTCATTCATTTTGGACTCTGCTGGACGTACTCACGAAGGATTACCAATGTCTACAACCTATTTGCCAAGTGGTGTGATTAACAGCGGTAGACAGTTTCAAGATGCTGTAGGTAACTACATGTCTGTCATAGAGGGCGACGAGATCTTTAATGGCTGGAGTGACTGGTACATGTCATTCTGGTTATACATAGACATAGCAAGTGATGCTGAGTTTGAGGCTGATGAGCCCCGCGTGTTCTTTAAACAAGACTCTATGTGGTTAGCAAGAGTATACCGTCAATCAGGATGGCCAGCTGGAAATGGTGTTTTCCAAGTCGATGTACGCTTCGACACAGCTGGCACAAGATACCATAATGTAGGAGTTAGACGTCAGGAATGGAACTACATTGTAATGAAGTATGAGAGCTCGGGAGATGGAGCCCTCCACTTGTATAACTTCCTAGATGGTTCTCTTGCTGATGATTCTGTCGATTATAGTGTTGGGACTGGTGATCGATTGGTCGATGATCCATCAGATTTCATACTAGGAAGCGCTGGTGGAGGAACACCTATTCCGGGCTTCTTTGATGAGTTTCGTCTTGAAACTGGAGACTATCGGTCTATGGCATGGATAGAAACCGAGTATGCCAATCAATATGACCCGTCTAGCTTCTTGAGTATAGGTGCAGAGGATAGTGTCGGATATGGAGAAAGAGTGACTCTGAATTTCACAACGGACTCATCATCGATTGTGAAGATTCTACCAAGATTGACCTATAGAGTGACCACTCAGACAACAACTTTAGATGAGAACATGGTGACAGGAACATCATTCTCTGTTGCCAATGGAACAGCAGTGACATGGATAGCCAATGTCTTGGCTAGTCCACCATCAGGTATTAGCGAATTAAGTTTCAACTTAACCAATCCTACTGAGTGGACATTGACGGATGTTGTAGATTCTGTTGGAGATAGCAGACTCTCAGAGGTCACTACACAAAGCAATCAGGTCGCTGTCGCATCATCTGTACTTGATGTGATGGGCGTCTGGACATTTACGTTCTCATCCACCAATGAGGCATCCTTGCTTGAGTGTGGAGCGAATGCAGGAGCGTATGGAGAAACAGTAGCCCTTCAGATAGGCGATTTGGCGAAGTTCAGAGGAAATGCTACAGTGATTCCAGGCTCTGCAATGCGACTGTACCTGATAGACCCAAGCGGTCAACTCTATTACAGTGCGGATGATTTGAGCCAAGATGGTAGTGGTCAGTTTGAATGGACAGGAATCAGCGTGACCAGTGCATGGCCTAATGGCCTTTGGGAGGTTCATGTTGACTTCAACAACACAGCAGACTCCAGTCCTGAGCGTGTGGGTAGATACAGCAGGCTATTCACTGTCAAACATGCCTCATCTCTAGACCTCTTGTCGCCTACAGATGCAATCGGTGATGGAATATCAGTCCGGACAGCAGGGGAGATTCTTGAGGTTGAGGTTCAACTGTCCAATACTGAAACTGCTGAAAATATAGCAGGCTCTACAGTTATGATGAACTGGACTGTCTTGGGAGTCCAAACACAGGTCCAGTTCGAAGATTATGGCAATGGTGTATATGGAAAGACTCTCAATACTTCAGATCTAGGTCAACCAGGAAACTGGAGACTCGACATAATCTCTAGTCACCCCTACCTTGTTGATTCGGCGATATTCTTTGATCTGGAACTATCTCACAACACGGTGTTATCGTATGAAACACCTCCATCAACTCCGTATGGTGACGACTTTGTTGTTCGACTGGATCTTCAGGACTCTATTACAGGAGTATATTATGACGGGGCATCCTTTACCTCGAATGGTACAATCAGTGATGTCACAGATTATGGCAATGGAACATATGTTGTTAGCATCGATTCGACAGGTTTCAGTGTTGGAGCATATTGCTTCGAGATAAACGCAGACCCATCACAAGGATTTGTAGTTGATAGTTCTGTCAATGTAGTCTTTCAGTACAGAGAGATTAAGACCGATTTGATTCAGGTTGAAATCAATCCTGTCAGTGTACCGTGGGGAGAGAATGCAACCATTGTTCTCGAGTGGCAAGACATTGATCATGGAGGTGCTGGAATATCTGGAGGTGCATTGATTGGTGATGGAACATTCCAGTATGTTGACTTACTTGACGGCAGATACTCAATAGAGGTTGATGTAGCCTCTCACAGTATTGGCATCTACATGTTCAATTTCACGATAACTGGCTTGAATTATCAGGCGAGTGAAATTACTGTTGCTGTGACAATTAGACCACATAGGACTACTGTAATAGCCAGTTACGATGGGTCCATACCTTTGGGATCCAATGTCACCGTCACTCTTTCATTACTGGACCTTGATGCAGGAAGTACAGCGGTCCTAGGGAATCTATCTAGTGTTCTTGCTGAATGGACTGGAGGTTCTGCAAGTTATGGTTCCCTTCAATTCATGATTGGATCAGAAGATTGGGGATTAGGCACCTACCCAATAGACATCACGGTCTTCACGAGTGTTTCTCCAAGATACTTCTATGATGGATCCACTGCAATAATTGTGAATGTCCAAAAATTAACTGTAGCAATTTCATGGGACAACTTAGATGTCTTTCCAATCGGTGATGATTTCGAGATAACTACTCATCTGACAGTGAATGAATCTAGTCCTATCTTTGACAATATGTTTGTGAATGGTCTATTTCAGAGTCATTTCACTATCAGGGACCAGAATGGTACACTCTACAACATCAAGACTTTTTCACCTCAAGGTGCAGGAACTTATGTTCTAACATTGGACCAGTCCTACTTCCCAGGCGGCAGCTACGGAATACGGATATTTCTCACATTTGGAGTTTTAGAGAATTACTCCAATTCACAAACTCCCATCATTAGCTTCCAGTTCACTCAAGCTCGAAGTGATTTGAGTTCACCTGATTATCCTGTTCTAACAATTTCATACAGCACAGATGCTGTTGTTACACTAGAGTTTGTGGATATTGATAGAGGTCAGGGAATTGACACAGCCACCATCAGTGTGATTGGAGCAGGGAAACTCGGTCAGGATCTGATAAGCTCTGGCAGGTATAGAGTAACGATTGACACATCCTCCTGGAGTATTGGAGTATACACCGTGAACTTCACAGCCTCAGCTACGAACTATGAGGACAAGACGATCTCAATTGATATCCAGATAAGACAGATCAGAACTTATGCCATAGCAACTGTTGGTGCTCTGGAAATACCTGTAGGCGACTCACAGACGTTCTATGCTGATTACATCGATATGGATCACAATTTGCCAATCTTCACTTCGAGTCGTAGCTGCAATTGGACTGCTATTCATTATGATATCGCTTGGCTAGGTGACCGATACAGTATAACGATCAATACCTTTGAGAGCGATGCATTGGCATCATATCTGTTGGTCTTCGACTTTTCAGCTGGTGCGGAATATGAATCTGCATCATTCAATGTCACTGTCGTTGTTCGAACAATAAGAACGGAGTTGCGTTTCTTATCACCAGTAGAAGACACAACTTCAGATGGGTCAATCAATGTTTCAGTCTACTACGGAGACAGAGACCATTTGCAGGGAGTTGTGTCTTCTGATGTCCTGTGTACTGTCTGGAATACAACTCACGAATTAACAATTACTTGGTCCAATGACTCGGTCAGAGGAGATGGATACTACATCATTTCAATCGAGGCCTCACAGTTTGGAGGTATTGGAGTTCAGCAACTTACAGTCTTCTTCAATTGGACTGGAAGTATCCAAAAATATGAGAACAAATTCCTGACCACTACAGTTGAGATAATAGGCGCAGATACTGAACTAACATTGATTGAAGCAGCTCTCCCCTCTCCATGTCTGGATTACATGACCTATACGTTCCTATATTCAAGTCCATCAACGGGAGGCATCACGAACGACACATTCAATGTTTTCATTCGTGTCGAGTTTGTCGGTGTCACAGTTGATTTGTCACAGGTGGATATATGGGAGATAGACAGTATAACTAGGGAAGGAGAATATTCGATCGGATTCAACAATTCAATAATTGGAGGAACTGGAATCTTTTCTATGAAGGTATTCATAAATTGGTCTGCTGGTGTGGTTCCATTTTATACAAACAGAACCGACTTGATTTCAGTGAGAGTACTTCCAAGGACAGCATCACTCTCAATCATTCCACCAACCAGTGTACCCTATGGAGAGAATGCCACCTTCTCATTCACCTATGAGGATACAACGGGAGGTCTCTCTAGCGCAATTGCCTATAACCCTGCAACAATGATAGTACAATTAGATGTGCCTGAATTCACATTGACATATGATGCTCTTGAAGGTCTGTATACAGTTTCATTCAACACAAGTCAGTTGGGAGCTCCATTAGGAGAGAGAGATCTCTACCTAAATCTTACTTGGAGTGGACTACCATTCTATTCGAACATCACTAGTCGACTAATCGATGTTTCACTAGTAGAACGTCAAACCCTTCTGACTTATCCTACGCCCCCTGCAACCCCATATGGCAACAATGCCTCCTTCACTGTGACATTTGTCGATATTGCTGGCTCAACGTCTATGGCTGTTGAAGGAGCTATCATCGAGGTATACTTCGGAATAACATTGATTCCTACTACTCATGTTCAGATTACTTCCTTAGGCTTTGGAGAGTATGCAATTAACCTGAATACAACATACTTTGCTCAGCCAGGACTGTATTCCCTCAGGGTAGAAGCCTCGTCTTCCCAGTTCTACTATCAAGCCAGAACTGCAACAAAGAACCTTCAGGTCAATCTCCGAGATACATTGTTGACCTCTGAACCTGTTGGGTCCGTACCCTATGGGAGCTCATTCAGTGTTGTGCTACATTACCAAGATCTAGATACTCTCTTTGCGATTGGAAATGGTACAGGAGTTATAACCAGTCTAGAGATACTTAATGGATCTGATTGGATCTTTGCATGTACATGGAGACCCTCGCTGCAGAACTATCTTCTCACAGTTGAAACCTCGAATCAGGTTCTCGATATAGGACAAACCTATTATCTTTGGTTGAATTTCAGCTCCGAATACGTAACACCGTTCTACCAATGGAATGACATACTAGTACCATTCGAAATACGTGAGCGAGAAACTAGCTTGGACTTGAGTTCATCACCTTCTCAAACTCACTATCAGGATTACGCAAACTTCACCATACTGTATAAGGACAAATTGTCAGCGTCAGGAATAACTGGTGGTTCGATATACCTCTATTTTGGATTGGTTCCGCTTGAACCCTCGCTAGACTACGAAATTACTGAAGTAAGTCCAGGCCTCTATTCAATATCCATAGACACATCAGTGCTTGGAGCACCTGGAGTGAAAACAATTCAGGTTATAGCAAATTGGTCTGCTGGAGCTCCTTATTACCAAGAGGTTCAGCGAAACATCAATGTTCCAGTTACTGAGAGACCTACGAGTGTCGAGGTAGTGTTCCCACCGGGTCGAACATGGTATCTTGACAACATGACAATGGATTTTGCATTTGTGGATATTTCAACAGGTCAGAGAGTGGTTGTACCTATCAGTGATATCAAAATATACAGCGGACCTACGCTTCTCGCATTAGGTGAATACGTAGTTCAATTGGTCGGCTCTACTTTTAGACTTCAGATCAATTCTACAATCATAAGTGCAAATCTAGTAACCAATTGGAACATCACAATTCAGGTCGATTGGACTTCGGGTGCACCCTACTATGAAAATGATGCAACATCAGTCTTTATTGATACAATAGGTAGAGTTGGGAATGTTGAGTTGGGACAAGTTGAGGCAACACCCTTTGGAGATATCATGAATATCAGCTTGACCTATACAGATCAGCGAACAGGGGAGGGAATTGAAGGTGCAACTATAGTACTTGATTGCACTGAGGTTCCCGGTCTGACTGAGGGAGTGGACTACTGGGTACAGATGGGGACAGGCATTGATTCAGGCAAGTATAGAATAACTGTAAGCACTTCTTCACTAGGAAATCTAGGTTACTTCACCTTTGAAATTGAAGTGCAGTGGAGCCCCATAGTCAGCCCGTTCTATAGTAATATGGTAGCTCCAGAAGTTCAGGGAATTGTTCGTGCAATTCAGACATCTGTTTCAAGTGATTTGCCCTCACCTTCAGTTGTTGCATTTTATGAAGATGTTTCATTTGTGATTCAATTCACAGATACTGACCATGGAGTAACGATAGATGGAGCGGAAGGACAGATTTCTGTGAGGTATGATTCAACAGGACTTGAACCATCAACTTGGTCAGTTCTGGCTCTAGGCGGTGGACAGTACAACATCACTCTGAGTATGATGGATTCTTTGAGCGTAGGGCTGCAATCCGTAATTGTGGAAATCAATCGCACTCAATATGAGCTGGCTCAGACATCGGTTGTGTTTGGACTTAGGAACAGAGTTGCTGGATTATCTGCAAATATTGCACCTACAAACTACGCAGGATATCCGACATCAGT
>JASFEF010000154.1:0-6951 GCA_050124975.1 Candidatus Thorarchaeota archaeon
CAGTGTACATGTTTTCAATTTCAGATTGCTCCATGTCCTCGGTTTCATATTCGAAGTCATCAGACTCTGGATCACCAACGCCCCATTGAACCTGGAGACTACTGATGTTGTTTAGGTCCCATACATATGCATGTATAGTCAGGTTGCTAGTAGTCAAAGTTGAGAATGTTTGAAAGACACTCAATTCCGCTACGATGGGCTGATGTGCATCAGGTGTTACTTCAACCTGGATCAGCGAGTATTCACTCTGATTGAAGAAGTCAGTATAAGTCATGTTATAGATATAGACACCAACATCGAAGTCGTCAACACCAAGAATGTATTCTTCACCTCGCCAGGAGCCATTGTCATAGACCTCTCCGTTGAGTGTGAGATTGAACAACTTTGGATTGCTTTCCTCTATTGTCCAGTTGATACTGTAACCGGTGTATCCCTCCTCGTATGAGAGATCACCAGATGGTGTGATTATTGGTGCCCGTATATCACCGTATATCGTTACATTCACCGAGTCCTTTGTCATTCTTCCAAAGGTGTCAAAGAGAGTTAGAGTGATAGTGTAATTTCCAAGAAATAGAGTATCAACAGCAACTATGATGTCCTCGCCTTGGGGATCATCAAATAGCCAATTGGGTTCTATGACATCTAGGAATGTGTGAAACTCTGAAACATTTCCATAGGAGGTATCATTGTAGAGAATAACACTGGTGATTGTATAGTTCTCTGGATTACTGTCATAGGCATGCCAAAGTATCTCATAGCCCTCATCTCCGAATTCGAATGAGAGGTCTTCAGGACTTGTAATTGTTGGAAATGTTATATCGGGAGTGACTGTGACGTTCACGTAATTTGTCGCATTATGACCAAACGTGTCATTCACAAATAGGGAGAACAAATACCATTTTGACACATTAAATCCATCAATATTGATGGTTATGTTTATTCCATCCCATGGACCGAACTCTACTACTGAAGCATTGTTTGTGGGTTCGTTTGAGATCACACTGATATTGTAGAATGATGGATTTGATTCCGTGATATTCCAACGTATCTCATTACCAAAGCTCCCTTCCTCATATGAAATGTTTGCAGTGGGCGTAGCGCTAGCGCCCCAAATATGATAGGGTTGAATAATTGGAGCTGTTTCATCTGGAATCACTCGGATTGTTGTTGTTGCAGATGCACTCTCATCCTGATTGTTGAAGACAGTACAAACCATCGTCAGTTCAATTGGGAGTGTAGAAATCCAATCTCCACGAGTGTAGAGCCATACAAGGTAGACAGTGACCTTTCTTCCACCCCATATCCCGCTATCAAGCTCATCACCATCGACTGTCACAGAGTAATTCTTCGGATCAGGATCAGAACCGTCATAGACAAGTGTATGACCAACAGTTCCATTCTCAAACTCAATGAAACTGGGACCAGTTATAGTTGGGGCAGCAAGCTCAATCGTATCTATTGGTTCGAAAGACTCTCCATTATTACTTATTGTTGAAGCATATGGTGACATTACAAGCCATGCTAGTACAAGAACGATTGCAATGTTGCGGCGACTGAGTGAGACCATCTAACTTACTTCCTATAACTGACTATATTGGTCTTGTTGACCGCTCGAACTTCTTGGCGCGGTTTTATACCCTTCGGTGTTTAACATTCATCGCAACAGACCAGATATGTATCCATGTGACATAAGCTGATAAGCCGGAATATTAATCAGAACCAGAACAGCTCTATCAAAAACGGGACTAGCAAGACATCGGGGAAGAAAAAGTGCCAAAGGCAATTCACTCGATATGGTGGGATGACGTTCTCGGCCCTTCGGTCGGACGTTCATATCCAGAAACAGAATCATTGACGAGCGAGGAAGCGCTAATTGTATTCATGGGACATGGAGTGAATAGGGAGGCAGAGGTGGGATATTCGAAAATACCTCGCGGCTTGTTTGTGTCTTACATGAAACCTCCCAATTGTATCGCAATCCATCTTGCTGATGATGAGAATCCCACAATAATCGAACGAAATCTTCTACGACTTGTGAAGTATCTTGACTTTAACAGCGACAAATGGGATTCCGAACTTCAGCGAGCGTTTGAACTACTAAATGAACTGATTGACGAAACAAGCGGAGCAGAGCTTCTAACTAATCCTGGTGTGAAGAAACTTGTTGATGACATGACCAATAAACGTGTGTTAGCAATCACACCAAAACATGTCCTTCGTGCCTCAGTCAGATATCCAAGCGCTTATGATTACCTTGGCTCTGAGGATGATGAAATAGTAAGAATGTTGAAAGATCTTGAGGATGAGAACGTGCTGGAATCACGTACATTCGGAAGACGAGTAGAATGTAGACAGTGCGGGGATTCAGACCTCATAATAGAGCTTCTGTGTCCACGGTGTGACTCCAATGATATTCATAAAGTGTACACACTGTTTTGTCCCAAATGTAGCAACCAGTTCCATGCAGTGATGGCTGATGATCTAGCAGAAGTCACTTGTTTGAACTGCAAAGAACCAGTCAAGGTCGGAGAACTTGCGGTACTTGATGTAGAACCGCTCTGCAATAAATGTGGAACTGCATCTAATGACCCACGAATTGTTTTTCGATGCGCAACCTGTAGCAAACATCTCAGAGGAGCAGACCTTCTGGCAGGAACTGGTTTGGCATATTATCCAAAAGAGTGAACCGTAACAGTTTTGTCGAGCGTTGCGTTGCGTTTCGGAAGAGGATGTTGACAAAATGTCAGTAACAACAATCAATGTAGGGATCATCAAGCTTGGTGCAATTGCATCAGCACCTCTTCTCGATCTTATGTTTGATGAACGTGCAGAACGTGATGATATCAACGTTCGAGCTTTCACAAGTGGTGCAAAGATGGATGAGGAATCTACGGTAGGTCCTGTTGAAGCAGTGATCGCCTGGGCACCTCACTTTGCCATCATCGTGAGTCCTAATGCAGCACTCCCAGGTCCAACAAAAGCGAGAGAAATGTTGGCTGAAGCAAAGATACCAACAGTTTCAATTTCGGATGGTCCAGCGGCAAAAGCATTTTACAAGAAAAATGAGGAGGGTAAGAAGAAGCCTCATGTTCTTGAGGGACAAGGGTTTATCGTCATACCTTCAGACTCGATGATTGGTGCAAAGAAGGAGTTTCTTGATCCAACCGAGATGACTCTCTTCAATGCAGATGCAATCAAGGTGCTATCAAACACAGGAGTTATGCGAGCAATCCAGAATGAGCTTGACAAGATAGTCACAGCTCTTCAAGCGGGCGAAGCACCTGAAATGCCTCAAGTGAAACTGACAGCTGAAAAAGCTGTGAAGTGTGGCTACTTCAAGAATCCTTATGCTCATGCGAAAGCAATTGCTGCGTTGACAATTGCAGAAGCAGTAGCAGAAATAACATCAAAGGGTTGCTTCAAGACAAAGGGAGCAGAGAAGTACATCCCACTAGTTTCTGCTGGTCACGAAATGATGAGAGTTGCAGCAAGTCTAGCAGATGAGATCAGGGAACTTGAGAAGGCAGGAGATTCTGTCGTAAGGAATCCACACGTTTCAAAGGGCAAAGTGAAGACAAAGACAGCTCTGATGGACAAGCCGAAGTAGTAGAACTACTTCCTCTTCCGTACTGTCTTCTTCACAACCTTGCGTGCATCCTTCAGAATCTTCTCCGCACGAGTAACACTTAGTCCATCAACCTTTTGGGCTAGTCTTTGAGCTGACTCACCAGCTAACTGCGCGGCGGACTCATAACCCGCCGCAATCATCTTTTTCTCAAGACTTGTCCCAATACCGGGAACTCGTCGAAGCGGAAGCATATCCTTGAATTCTTCTCCCAGGATATCATCCAGCTCACTCTCACTGAGGTCAGTTCCAGCATCCATAATGTCAACTTGACTTCTAATAGAAGCAAAATCATCTGCCCCTACGAAGGCATCTACAGTTCGCTTCACTTGCCGTTCATCAAAATCAAGATCAAGATCCTCCATCTCAATTTCTCTACCTAGAGTCGTTGGCAATGGTCCAGTCAGATAGAGGGCTCCTAGTGATAATAGGATTGCAACCTGACCTCCAATGGTGGGTAGCCAGACTGGAGCATCGAATGTGATTCCAAATAGAACTATATTGAGGTCTAGTGCCCAAAACAGAGTCATATAACCCAAGAAGAAGAACCAGTACAATGAGAGTCTAAAACCCTTATTCCTTACTGATCCAAGTTCAGGCCAAATGAGGAGCAGACACAACCCAAGTAGGTATCCTTCAATGAATCGCTCAGAAACCAGGAGTGTTGATAGATTACCAGTTTCATAGAGTGTGGAACCAAATATGGTTAGCAGCCCAATTAATAGAATCACGAAGCGGAATGCTGTTTTTCGTCCAAGGCGATCTGACATGAACCCAGCGAGTATAATCGATACGACGAACGGAACCATCTCGAAGTATCCAATATCTGCACTTTGACCTAGTGAAACGAATGAAGGATCAAGCAGTATCAATTCTTGTTTGGTTACAGTGTACCAAAGAAGATGAGCTCCCAAAACCAGGGTCATTGGTATGAAATACTTGAATGAGCTACCTGCAATAGTGAGTGATGCTCGTGCAACTTTCCAAGGTCTGAAGGAAGCTGATATCAAAACTGCAATCAATGAGATGATGGCGGGGAATGCAACTTTGTTTACAAGACCTAATACGATAACGAGGCTATCAAGAAATCTGAAGATTGTGTAGACAATCACCGCTACAGTAAGGAAGATCGATGCAGTTCTTCCACGAAAACGAATAACCACGCTTTGATTGATTCGAGCTGACCATGATATCAGCATCAAAGCCAGACATCCAAAAGTACTAGTTGCCAATAGAGTGGGGAAGTTTTCCGAAAAACCAGGCATGATTTCAAGGAAACTTAGAATTCCTACAATACTTGGTAACAGTGCGGCGACGTACATTAGAAGGTCATGCTTTCGCACTCGATCAACAAGTAGACCTGATAGAGGTAGAGCTATGGTTGCAGTAAGAGCTCCATAACCCAAAAGGCCGTGATGTTCTAGTAGGTTTAGACCAAAATAAACTAACAAATCTCCTGACAAGAGACCTGTGATGACATAGATGGAGAATGCAAATGGGACTGCAACCAACACATAGATGACCATTGTCTTCAGCGGAAAATCTCGATACTCCAACAAATCCTTGTCCACCTTTCATCATGTGCGATTCAATATGTTGTTATGGATGTTTCGTACTTCATCAAAAATTCAGAGGCGATATCTTAAAGACGATTCAGAATCTGAAAAATGCTAGGAGAGAAAGTGTTTGGTCGAGAAACTCGGTGTTCATGAGTTCATGGTTCTCACTGGTGGAGGAACTCCAATCTTCCATTTTTCCAGAACTGAAACAAGAAAGTTGGACGAGTTGTTATCGGGTTTTCTCAGTGCAATTACTAGTTTCGCAACCGAGTTCGGAGAGAAATCAATTCAAAGTCTTTCATTCGAAGGTTCGGAGCTGCTCTATGAGCAGTTTGGGTCTGACTACCTCTTCATCTTCCTTGTTGAGTCGGGTTCATCCGAAAAAGTACTGAGAGTTGTTCTTAGAGAACTAAGTAAGAGATTCCTCTCAAGATATCAGACTGAACTGAAAATGGATATCCCTGTCCTTGATGTGTTCATGGATTTCGAGAATGAAGTCAAAGGTGTATTTTCCTACTATGAGGGAATCTTGGTCATTATGTCAAATCTGAGTGCATTCGTCATTCCAGAAACAAAGCAGGATAATCTGGACATGGCTATCAGAACCGGTGGATTCCTTGATGAGTTTCATAGAGACCTTGGTAATTCAGGAAATAGAGTCCTTCAAGCGATAGACGGGAAGACATCAATCTATGACATTGGTCGAAATCTTGGATTGTCAGAAACTGAAATATCGGAGGTCGTCGAATATCTAGCTATTAGAGGACTTCTCAAAGTTTCAAAGTTGTGTCCTTTGATTCAAGAGAAGGATGCGCGTTTCGATGCGTATCTTGATCTGATTGGTCTACCCAGTAAAGACTACCAACTACTCGACCGTGCGAAGTCACTATGCAATGGGGAACGTTCACTTGTAGATGTGAGCGAACGGCTAGGTGTGGTACCAGAGCAGCTCTACGAGGTGCTTGAGAAAGTTGGGGATGAAGTTGAGTGGAACCTTATTGAGGTTAGCGAATTAGTAGATCAAAGGTCCTGAGTTTAGACTAGACATTTCTGACAAAGGTATTAAGTGCCTTCGTACTCCACATCAAGCGCTCGTGCTGTTAGGAGGCCACCTCCTTGGTGAAAGAAATTATTGTGTTGCGTGAAACAGGAATTCTACTCTTTCATTATAGTGTGAGTGGAACACGCAGACTTGATGAACTAGCTGCAGCTTTCCTCTCTGCTGTTGGTTCCTTTGCCAAGGAAGTGAGTCAAGACAGAATCACAGTCATGTCTTTTGCGAGAAACAAGCTTGTCTGGGAGCGGAAAGGAGACCTCTACTTCATTGCACTCGTATCAGAGGAAGATAGTGGAGAAATTCATCGAGTAATCCTACAAGACCTTGCAGAGCAATTTGTGAGTATGTTCTACTCGGACTTAAGAAGAGATCTTCCAGACTCGAAGAAATTCAGACCATTTGCTGACATTGTTGAGCTGACACTTCAGAAATTCGACGGAATTCCTGGACTTGCTCGACGTTACAAAACAATCCTGTTGCCTGCTGAAGAATTGAATACCCTGAAGCGAGTCTTGTCAGAAGTAGAGGTCAATCGTGACATCCTGAGAGGTGGGATGGTAACAGCAGATGGGCATGTCGCTGTATCGAATCTCAGAGCGTATGAGTTAGAGGTTGTGTTGGACTTCCTACCCACTGTGAATAAGAAGGTGGAGATGAGAGACCATTCAAGCATTGAGAAAGGAACCTCCTTTCTATTGATGCAAATCCCC